>JBFYQP010000158.1:0-12023 GCA_041302745.1 Candidatus Bipolaricaulota bacterium
CGTCACCCCTCGCAACCTATTATAGTCTATTGCAGGACGAAAGGCAAGAGCCCCCCGAGAGCGAGGGGCTGCCTGCAATTCCTAGCGTCTGAGAACTCTACTGATGCAAGTGGCGCTTGATGTCGAGCTTGGCGCTCTTCTGGAAGGGCTCGTCGACGAGCGCGATGCATTCCTTGTTCTTGATGCGCTTGAACATCGCGAGGTTCTCGCTCTTCTCGCGGATGGCCTCCCAGAGGTGTTCGATGGCGGCGTCCGGATCGCTGATGCCGTGGGCCTTCAGGTACGTCCAGTTGGGGTAGATCTTGGCGCACACCGCGGGGGCTCCCTGCCGCTCGCCCTCGTGGACCATGACCTCCTCGATCGCCGGGATGCCGGCGAACTCCCACTCGATCTCCTCGGGGTAAACGTTCTTCCCCGTCTCGAGGACGATGACGTTCTTCGCCCGGCCGCAGATCAGAAGGCGGCCATGCTCGTAGGTTCCGAGATCGCCGGTGTGGAACCATCCGCTGGGTTCAAGCACTTCCGCCGTCGCTTGGGGATTCTTGTAGTACCCCTGCATGACGTTGGGCCCGCGAGCGAGGATCTCTCCCACGCCGTTCTCGTCTGGGCGGTCGATGCGCAGCTCCACGCCCTCAATGGCCGTCATGCCGGGCTCCGGCGGAAACGCCTCGGCCATGCTGAGCAGCGGCGACGTCTCGGTCAGGCCGTACCCCTCCATGGTGCCGAGGCCCATGCGGCGGAAGCCGGCGGCTGCGGTGGGGTTGAGGGGGGCGCCGCCCGAGGTGAAGAACCGGAACTGTTTTCCGAACAGCTTGTTTCGAACCAGCGTCCCCATGAGAGTCGGAGACGAGCGGTCGATCGCCCGCTTGAGGGCGCTCTTCTCGATCGACTCGCGAACTCGTCCGTAGAGGACGTTGTAGAGCTTCGGAACTCCGAGGATGATCGTCGGACGCGCCTTCTTCATCACCTCGGCGAGGTTCCGGTCGACGGGCGTGTACGTGGTCGTCGCGCCGGCGAACAGAGCCGTCACGAGGGTGATCGTGAGCCCGTAGATGTGGTTCCACGGAACGATCGACAGGAAGCGGTCGGTGGGGCCGAGATCGACGACCTTCAACGCGGCGAGCGCGTTGGCCGAGATGTTGGAGTGCGTCAGCATCGCGCCCTTTGCGTTTCCCGTCGTCCCGGAGGTGTACATCAGGATCGCGAGGCTGGACGAATCGACCTCCACCCGGGGCAGCGGCGCCTTTCCCAGAAGGAGAGCGTCGAGGAAGAGGACCTCGTCCTGCTTCGGGCGGTCCATCGAGATGACGAACGTTCCCTTGAGGGCTCCGCGCTGCAGCTCCGCGACGTCATCCACCTTGCTTCCCGAGCAGAGGATACCCTTGACCCCCGCCTCGATCAGGATCCGCTCGATCTCGCCCTTCTGGAGCTCCGGATCCAAGGGAACGACCGTCGCGCCGGCGTGGAGGATCGCGAAGAAGCTCGTCGCCCACGCCGCGCGCGGCTTGGAGATCATCGCGACGCGATCGCCCGCGCCGACGCCCAACTCGGACAGGGCTCGCGCCAGGCGGCCGACCATCTCCCCGAGACGACTGTAGGAGATCTCGTTCAGGACGAGCTGAACTCCTCGTCCGCTCTTCCTTTCCTTGGGGATCGGCATGCAGAGTGCAATTCGATCCTTGTGGGCCTCCACCGCGTCCTCGAACAGCTTGGACACCGTTGGGTACATCGACCTCATCCTCCCTCCCTGCTGTGGGCCTGTTGCGCTCCGGCGCCCGGCCGGGCTACTCGGCGAGGTACAACTCCGCTTCGAGGGCGGCCGTCGCCCCCTCCCCGGCCGCGATGACGGCCTGGGCGTAGCGATGTGCGTCGATTCGCGCGTCTCCCGCGGCGAAGATCCCGGCAACCGACGTGCGCAGACGGGAGTCGGTGACGATGTACCCGTCCGAGTCGAGCGGAATGCTTCCCCGAAGGAAGTCCGTCTGCGGCATGTGGCCTACGTTGACGAAGATCCCGTCAGCCGGAACCTCTTCGATGTCTCGGGTGTCGAG
Source organism: Candidatus Bipolaricaulota bacterium (assembly GCA_041302745.1). Classification (GTDB taxonomy): domain Bacteria; phylum Bipolaricaulota; class Bipolaricaulia; order UBA7950; family UBA9294; genus JAPLGD01. The sequence continues at coordinate 2,052 of JBFYQP010000158.1, forward strand.
ACGTCGGAGACGGATCGCCGTCACGCCTTGCTCGCCCACCACCTCTGCAACCTCCCGGTTCCACAGGAAGCGGATCTTTGGGTGCGCCGCGGCCCGCTGCCGCAGCACGCCGGAAGCCCTGATCGCTCGCGGGTCCTCCTTCGGGTGTCGGACGACGACGGCCACGGAGTCTGCATACCGCGTGAGAAAGAGCGCCTCCATCAGCCCCGAGTCTCCGGCTCCCACCACGACCACCCGCTTGCCCTGAAAGAAGAACCCGTCGCACGTCGCGCAGTAGGACACGCCCCGGCCTTTGAGGCGCGCGGCGCCCTCGGCGGAGAGGTCCCTCGGCCGCGATCCTGGGGCGAGGATGACCACCTTCGCCTCGATGGCGCGGCGCGGCGTCACGACTCGGTGGACTTGTCGACCGGGCTCGATGCGCAGCACCTCGTCCTCTACGATCTCCGCGCCCAGACGCTCGACTTGGCTCCGGAGCGCGGCCATGAGCTCCGGAGCCGAGGCTGGCTCAGCAAGCCCAGGCCAGTTCTCGATGCGATCGGTTTCGTTGAGTTGTCCGCCCGGGATTCCCTTCTCGATGACGACCGTCGAGCGGAGGGCGCGCCCCGCGTACACCGCCGCCGTCATCCCCGCCGGGCCGGCGCCCACAATGACCACGTCGTGGCGAGCCACCGTCTCGGTCATGGTTGGGATTATAGGAGAGCGCTACGAAACGTCAAAAGGCTCGAGGTCGAGTACGCCTTTCGCCTTCTCGACAACCTGCGAGATCTTGAGCCGAGCCTCGTCGAGGGCCTTCTTCGCAGAGGCCGCCAGCTCGAGTCCCTGCTCGAACAAGGCGATCGCCTCGTCGAGGGGGATGTCCTCGCGCTCGAGCGCGGAGGTGATCTTTTCGAGTTTCTCCAGCGTTTCTTCGATCTTCACTCCTCGTGCACCTCCTCGACGGACGACATCAACCGGCCCTTGGCAACCCGGGTCATGATGTGCGTCCCGGGGACGACCGAACGCGCATCGCGAAGCGGACGCGACGCCCCGTCGACGTACGTGATGGAGAACCCACGCTCCAACGGGCGCGTCGGGCTCGACAGCCGAAGGATCGCATCCAGCCGCGCCAGTCGCTCGCGCGGCCGCTCGAGGGCTCGCCGGGGAGCGCGGGCGAGCGTTGCTGCCTGCACGTCGAGACGCTGCTCGGCTGTCTCGAGAAGGCGGCTCGGGGTCCGGAACAGTGGGCGCCGAAGGCTCGCCTTGAGCAGCATCTCGTTCTCCTCCAATCGACCGCGCAGCCCCCGGCTTGCTCGATCGGCGCACTCTGTCACTCGCCCTGCAACATCGGCGGCGTGCGGTGTTACGAGTTCGGCGGCCGCTGTGGGGGTCGCGGCGCGAAGATCGGCGACGAAGTCCGTGATGGTGAAGTCGATCTCGTGGCCCACCGCCGACACGACGGGAATCGGAGACGCGTACACGGCGCGGGCCAGACGCTCGTCGTTGAACGGCGCGAGGTCCTCGGAGGCTCCTCCTCCTCGCCCGATCAGAATGAGGTCGAGAGGCGCTTCGCTTTGCGAGAACCGGATGGCTCGATCCAGGGCGGCGACGAGCTCCTCGGACGCCGTGTCTCCCTGCACCGAGGACGGGAAGAGCAGAAGCTCGGCGATCGGCCAGCGCCGTGACAGCACCGACACGATGTCGTGGAGAGCCGCCCCGGTCGGCGACGTTACGACGCCGATTCGGGTCGGGTAGGCGGGAATCGGTTTCTTGTGCTCGGGATCGAACAAGCCCTCGGCGTGGAGCTTCTGCTTGAGCCGCTCGAACGCGGCTTGAAGGACGCCGGCTCCCACCGGCTGTACGAGGGTGGCGACAAACTGGTACCTGCCTCGCGGCTCGTAGATCGTGACCTTGCCGAATGCGAGGACCACCGACCCGGGCTCAATCGCGGAGAGGATCGGCGACCGGCTTCGAAAGCGGACGGCGCTCACCTCGGCGGCCGCATCCTTCAGCGTGAAGTACATGTGGCCCGAGCTGGCGTGCGAGATCTCGGAGACCTCTCCCTTCACCCAAACCCCTCCCAGGCCGCCCTCGACAATGTCCCGGGCGGTCCGGTTCAGCTCGGACACGGTGTAGACGTGCTCTTCGTCCATTCGAATCGTCGAGAGTGTACCGGGTCGGCGCTTGGCGGAGTACCGCGCCGGGACCCGTCGGGCTGCGGCGTACGCTCCCGGCTCCAGCGACGATGCCGCTAACCTTGAAACCCAGCGGGCTTCACACTATAGTACCGACATGCTTGACGGGAGCGGAAGCCGCTTCCCGGTCACGATGCGTCTCAAGAAACGCACGGACTTCCTCCGGGTCTTCCGAAAGGGCGCAACGTGGTCCGGGGCGTGTTTTGCTCTCCACGTCCTTCCGAGGGCCGAGGGTCCTCGTCTGGGCATCGTCATCTCGCGCAAGTATGGGACGGCGGTGGAGAGGAACCGCGCCAAGCGACGGATTCGCGAGGCATTCCGCGCGAACACGGAGCGGCTGCCGAGCGCGGACATCCTCGTACGACCGAGCCCCGCCTGCCGTGAAGCAACCGTGGACGAGATCGCACGGCTCTTGATCGAAGGAGCAAACCGCGCGATCGGACGATAGGGAGGAACGCCGATGAACCAGGAGACGATCTACCTCACGAAGGAAGGGTACGAGCTCATGCGACAGGAGCTCGAGAAGGTCGAGAAGACCCTCTACGAGGAGATCCCGGAGAAGCTGAAGACCTCGAAGCTGAACGGCGGCGACCTCCGCGAGAACAAGGAGTACATGTACCTGCAGAGCCAGCAGGAGTACTACGAGCGCGAGGTGCGGCGTCTGCAGTCGATCCTCGAGGTCGCCGAAGTCCTCCCCGACGAGGCCATCTCCAAGGACGTCATCGGGATTGGATCGCGCTTCCTTCTCCAAGACCTCACCCTGAAGGAGAGCGGCACGTTCACCCTCGTCAGCCCCGCCGAGGTCGACCTCGACGCCGGGAAGATCTCCGTCGCGTCCCCCGTCGGGCGACTCCTGCTCGGGAAGCGCGAAGGGGATCAGGTGAAGGCCGAGTTCCCGTGGGGCACTTCACGCTTCCGCGTGATCGCGATCAACAAGTAGGCGGACGGAGAGACCATGTCCGATCCCTTGGTCCACGCGCGCCTCGAGAAGGTCGAGGCGCTGAGAGCACAGGGCGTTGACCCGTTTCCGGCGCGGGTCCCAGCGTCCGAGCGGATCGACGGGGTGTTGCGTCGCTACGGAGGTCTCGCTGCCGAAGAGCACAGCGGCGCTCGGGTCGCGGTGGCCGGCCGACTCATGGCTCGTCGCCAGATGGGAAAGGCGACGTTCCTCGATCTGCGGGACGGATCCGGGAAGATCCAAGTCCACGCCGCCGCCGATCGGCTCGGTGGCGAAGCCTACCAGAGGATCTGTGACTCCGATGTCGGCGACTTCCTCCACGTTGCGGGCGAGGTCTTCCGAACGAAGCGCGGCGAACTGACCGTGGCAGCGGAATCGTGGACGTTCTTGGCCAAGGCGATCCGCCCGTTGCCCGAGAAATGGCACGGCCTGAAGGACGTCGAGCTCCGCTACCGCCACCGCTCGCTCGATCTTCTGTCGAACGACGAAACCCGCGAACGGTTCGTTCGTCGCGCGAGGATGATGGAGACCGTGCGCTCCGAGTTGACGGCGCTCGGGTTCCTCGAGGTCGAGACGCCGGCCTTGCACCCGATTCCCGGCGGCACCACGGCGCGGCCGTTCATCACGCACCACAACGCGCTGGACTTGGACCTCTACCTTCGCATTGCGCTCGAGCTCTACCTCAAGCGGACCTTGATCGGCGGGATCGACCGGGTGTTCGAGATCGGTAAGTGCTTCCGCAACGAAGGCGTATCGACCAAGCACAACCCCGAGTTCACGATGTTGGAGCTGTACCAGGCGTACACCGACTACGAGGGGATGATGCGGCTGGCCGAGTCGCTGGTGGGCGCCGTCTTCCAGGCGGCCGTCGGGTCGCTGGTCGTCGACTACCAGGGGACGCGCCTCGACTTCTCGCCTCCCTGGCGCCGCGTTGCGATGCTCGACGCGATTGCCGAGACCTCGGGTCTCGAGCTCGGGACGTTGACCGCGCCGGAGATCGTCGCGGCGGCGAAGGAAAAAGGGATCGGCGTTCCAAACCTGTCCCGTCCGAAGCTCATCGAGCACCTGTTCGACCGGTTCGTCGAGCCGACGCTCATCCAGCCGACCTTCGTGACCGACTATCCCGTCGAGATCTCGCCTCTCGCCAAGCGCCGCGCCGATGCGCCGCACCTCGCGGAGCGGTTCGAGCTGTTCGTGATGAATATGGAGATCGCGAACGCGTTCTCGGAGCTGAACGATCCGGTGGACCAGCGGGTCCGGTTTCTGGACCAGGAGCGGCTGCGGGCGGGCGGCGACGAGGAAGCTCAGCGGATCGACGAGGACTTCCTGTTTGCCCTAGAGCACGGGATGCCGCCGACGGGGGGGATGGGCGTCGGCCTTGACCGTCTCGCCATGCTTCTTCTGAACGCCGCCTCGATTCGCGACGTCATTCTGTTCCCCGCGCTCCGCAGGAAGGACGAGGCGTGACCACCTGGAATCGGGTTGTCGATCGTCTCGAGATCCTGGGCGACAGGGCGCACGCGTGGGACGTCCGCGCGATGGAGGCGATCAGCGGCGTCCGCTTGTTCCAACGGGTTCCGCGCTTCTTCCGCGCGGCGACGTACCTCGGCGACGGGTATCTGTGGGGCGCGCTGGCCCTCGGGCTACTTCTCTTCGGGCAGACCGTCGACCGCTGGAACGTGTTCCTCGCGTTCTGCATCACGGTCACCAACATTGCTGTGCTGCGGCTTCTGAAGCTTGTCTGTGCGCGTGAGCGCCCCGACCTCATCGCCGACGGCCTACGGGCAAGGATGCTCGACACGTACTCCTTCCCGTCGGGACACGCGACGACGTCGTTTGGGATCGCTTGGATTGTCTCGTCCTGTTACCCATTCCCCGGCGTTCAGGCCCTCGTCTACGCCGCCGCCGCGACGATCGCCCTCTCTCGAGTCTGCGTCCGCGAGCACTTCCTCTTCGACGTGTTGGCCGGCGCCGCGCTCGGAACTTCAATTGCCGCCGGGCTTCTGCCGCTTCTCCGCTCGGTTCTACTTTGACAGCGCTTCCGGGCGTCCCGTAGAATCTCACCGTCTCAGACCGAAAGCGTGACCAAGGAGCGTTCGATGAAACAACACTTCTCGAGTCGTGCCGCAGGCGCCAGACGATCCGCAATCCGCGAGCTTCTCAAACTGACCGAACAGCCGGACATCATCTCGTTCGGCGGCGGTCTTCCCGCGCCGGAGAGCTTCCCGCACGAGGAGCTCGCGGTGATCGCGGCGGATCTCTTGCGAAACGATTACCGAAACGTCCTGCAGTACGGAACGACAGAAGGAAGCCGGACCCTGCGCCGGGCGATGGTCGAGTGGCTGCGGCCGCAGGGGATCGACGTAACCATGGACGAGCTCTTGGTGACGTCGGCGTCTCAACAGGGGTTGGACCTTCTCTGCAAGGCGTTCTTCGACCCCGGAGACGTCGTGTTCTGCGACCTGCCGACGTATCTTGGCGCGGTGCAGGCGTTCTCCCTCTTCCAAGCGGACAAGGTCGGCGTCCCGCTGGAAGAGGACGGGATGGACATCGACGCCCTCGAAGAGAAGATCGCTCTGGCACGAGCCGCGGGGAAGAAGCAGAAGGGGATCTACGTCATCCCCGACTTCCAGAACCCAACCGGAATCACGATGTCCCTCGCCAAGCGCAAGGCGCTCCTCGCCGTCGCGCAGCGAGAGGACCTGCTCGTCTTCGAAGACGACCCGTACGGCCACCTGCGGTTCGCAGGAAAGCCGATCCCGTCGATCTTCAGCATGGATCGCGAAGGACGGACGATCCTGCTCGTGACCTTCTCGAAGATCATGTCGGCCGGCCTCCGCCTCGCCGTGATGGCCGCCCGCGGCGACCTCATGGACGCGTTGGTGCGGGTCAAGCAGCCGACCGACCTGTGCACGTCGAAGTTCACCCAAATGCTGGCCGCGCGCTACATGAAGGAGTACGGACTCGACCGGCACTTGGAGGAGATCCGGCCGATCTACCGCGAGAAGAAGGAAGCCATGATCCGCGCGTTGGAGAGGCACATGCCGGACGAGGAAGGCCTTCGCTGGACGAACCCGGACGGCGGGCTCTTCATCTGGGTCTGGCTGCCCGAGGGCGTCGACGCCGAGGAGATGCTCGGCCGAGCCATCGAGCACCGCGTCGCCTACGTCCCCGGATCGGCGGCCTACGTCGACGGAGACGGGAAGAACACGATGCGACTCTCGTTCTCTCTGTGCACGCCGGCCGAGATCGACGAAGGGATTCGCCGACTGGCCGACGTCGTGTCGGAGACCATCGCCGCGCGAAAGGTGGGCGCGGCGACGTAGACTCTGGATGCCTTCTGCGAGATGAAGCGGGGCGTCGGCGAGAGGCCGGCGCCCCGCATCTCTTTCTCTGCTAGAGAAGGTCTCCCGGCAGCGTGCGTACGAACGACGTCACGAGACGGATGGTGTTCTCGAAGTCGTTCAGGCGGAGTGTCGAAACCGGGGAGTGGATGAAGCGGCACGGGACGGAGACGATGCCCGTCAGGACGCCTCCGCGCGACAGGTGGATCGAGCCGGCGTCCGTGCCTCCGTAGGTCGGCAGCTTGTACTGGTACGGGATCGCCTCGGCATCCGCCACCCGTTCGAGGGCGCGCACAACCTTCGGGGACACGATGATCGATCGGTCGGCGACGCTGATTGCCGGACCGCGGCCGAGGCGCGTCGGTTGGCTCTCTTCGGGTACGCCGGGCATGTCCGCGCCGATGGTTCCTTCGACCGCCAGGGCGATCGACGGATCCAGGTGGAACGCGGCCGTCTTCGCTCCGCGAAGCCCGACTTCCTCCCCGAACACGAACGCGAACGCGAGCGTCATGGACGGCTTCTTGTCCGCGAGGCGCCGAGCCGTCTCCACGAGCACGGCGCACCCGGCGCGGTCGTCGAGCGCCTTCCCCGTTACGTACCCCTCACACAGCGGGCCGAACGGGTAGTGGATCGTGAATGGGTCGCCGATCTGGATACCACGGTCGATCGCCTCTTGGCGCGACGTCGCGCCGAAGTCGACGAACATCTTTTCCATCGGAATGGGCTTGTGCCGTTCTTCCTCCGAGAGGATGTGCGGCGGCGCGCAGCCGATGACTCCGAACCGCTTCTCGCCGTTTCGCGTCACGAGAACGACGCGATGTCCGGGAACAATACGCTCGTCCCACCCGCCGATGGGGGCAAACCGGACGTACCCCTTGTCGTCGATCCACTTGACGAGGAACCCAACCTCATCCATGTGCGCGTCGAGCATCAGGACGCGCTTGTCCTTGCCGTGGCGAAGGGCGATCAGGTTTCCGAGGGTATCGACCGAAACCTCGTCTACGAACGGCGCGACGCGAACGCGCAGGACCTCCCGCACCTCGTCCTCAAAGCCGGAGACGCCGAACGCGTCGGACAGCTCCTGCAAGAGCTCCATGGGCTGCATGCTCCTCCTCCTTCGGGAAACGCGAGGAGCGGAGTATACGGCGGCTTCTAGGAACGCTGCACGCGCGAGGGCGAGTCGGTGCGGCCGCTCAAGCGGGAGAGGATTCGCTCGGCCAAGGCCTTCGACACCCCTGCGGCCGCGGCGACCTCGTCGGCCGACGACGCGAGGATCCGGTCGACGGAGCCGTAGTGCTGGATCAGAGCTGCCTTCCTCTTCGGGCCGACCCCCGGAATCTCGTCGAGAACGGAGGCGAGACTCCTCGACGTGCGGAGCCGTCGGTGGTACGCCACGGCGAAGCGGTGCGCCTCGTCGCGCACGCGGCGGAGCAGGAGAAGCGCCGCGCTCTCCGGCGGAAGCACGACGGGGTCTTTCTCTCCCGGCCGATAGACCTCTTCGAGCCGCTTGGCGAGGCCGATGACGTCGAGGCCCTCGATGTTCAGTTCCTCCAGAACGGCGACCCCGACGTTCAGTTGTCCCTTTCCGCCGTCGATGAGGAGAAGGTCGGGGAACTCGGCGAACTTGCCGCGCGAGATCGTCGGGTCGCTCATCTCCGCGAGCCCGCGGCGGAATCGCCGACGCAGGACCTCGGCCATCATCGCGTAGTCGTCGGGCTTCCCGGAGATGTGGACCTTGAACTTCCGGTACGCGTCGCGCCGCGGGCGGCCGTCCTCGAACACCACCATCGACCCGGTCGCCTCGCCGCCCTGGGTGTTCGAGATGTCGAACGCCTCGATTCGCTGCGGGAACCCGGAGAGAGAAAGCGCGTCGGCCAGTTCGACCAAGGCCGCCGTGGCGTCGGCCCTGACGGCGTCCTCTTTCTCGCTTCCCTTGAGGGCGAAGCGTGCGTTGTCGTCGGCGAGGGCGACGAGGCGCCGCTTCTCGCCCCTCTTCGGGACGACGAGACGAACGCGGGAGCCGCGCAGCGACGACAGCCACGCGGCGGCCTCGTCGGCGTCGGCGACGTCGGCGGGAAGGAGAATCTCAGCCGGCACCGACGACGCGTTGGCGTAGGACTGCGTCAGGAACGAGCCGACGACGTCGGACGCGGACGGGTCGGCGGGGGCGCGGAGGTGGTACGTCTCGCGCCCTGCCAGCCTCCCGGAGCGAACGAGGAAAACCTGGACGGTCGCTCGGTCGCCTTCCATGGCCAGGCCGAGGGCGTCGCGATCCTCCGCGTCGGCGAACGCCACGGACTGCTGCTCCAGGCTTCGCGACAGCGCGCCGATTCGGTCGCGAATCCCGGCCGCCTTCTCGTACTCCTGTCGACCCGCGGCCTCCTCCATCTCCTTCTCGAGTCGCCCGACCAAGCCGGCGATTCGTCCCTCGAAGACGAGGGCCGCTCCGTCCACGGCGCGCACGTACTCCTCGCGCGTCACCAACTCCGCGCAGGGTCCGAGGCAGCGGCCGATGTGGTAGTTCAAGCAGGGCCGGCGGGGCGTCGCGAGCGGCAGGCTGAGGTTGCACGTGCGAGTCGGGAAGAGCCGCTGTGCGAGCCGGAGCGTCGATCGCATCGCCTTGACGTTCGTGTACGGACCGAAGTGGCGCCCGGGCCCCTGGCGCCGACGGACGACGAGGATCCGCGGGAACGGCTCGTCGGTGATGCGCAGGTACGGGTAGCGCTTGTCGTCGCGCAGACGGACGTTGAACCGGGGTTGATGCCGTTTGATCAGCGTGTCCTCGAGGAGGAACGCCTCGGCCTCCGTCTTCGTTCGGATGACCTCGAAGTCGGCGATCTCCGCAACCAGGGCTCTTGTCCGCGGCGCCAGGCCCTCGGGCGACTGGAAGTAGGAACGAACACGGCTTCGCAGCGCCGCGGCCTTTCCGACGTAGAGGACGCCGCCGTCGACGTCCTTCATGACGTAGACGCCCGGCGAGGCGGGGAGTTCGGAGAGCTTCTGTTCGAGAGGACTCGTCATGCCTTCTGCATGGTAGCGACTGACCCGGAGGCGCTCAAAGACGGACCGCTCGGAAAGAGGCGCCGCCGACCCCGCGCCGTGGAAGGACGCGACGGTGCCGGTATAATGACGTTCCAAACCCCACTTGGGGGCGTAGCTCTAATCGGGAGAGCGTCCGCCTTGCACGCGGAAGGTTGGCGATTCGAATCCGCTCGCCTCCACCAGCTGAACGATTCCGGAATCGCTGTAGCGTCTATGCGCTTGGTCCTCGCGCGAGAGCGCACCGCAGCCTTGTCTGCGACGTTTGCCTTGGCGGTGTACGCACTCACTGGGAGTGAGCCGGCGCTGCTCCGGCTACACCCTAGTGGACCACTTTCGAACAGGGCCCGAAGATCGTCCGCCTGGGTGACACATGGCCAGCGAGCGGGACGCGCTAATCCTCCTTCCCATACAGGATCTGGATCTTCCCCGCCCAGGAGTGGCCATCGACATATGCCCA
>JBFYQP010000164.1:0-3355 GCA_041302745.1 Candidatus Bipolaricaulota bacterium
AGGGCACGCCGGCCAACAGCTCAAGCACCGACTTCGCGACGTCCTTCATCCACCGCGGCGCCACCTCGGCGATGAAGGCAGCGGCGCCGAAGCCGAGGGGAATCGAGACGAGAAGAGCGGCCAGCGTCACCATCGCCGATCCCGTGAGCATCGGGAGAGCGCCGTAGCTGGGAGGGCTGCCCGTTGGGCTCCAACGCGCGGAGAAGAAGTTTGCCAGTCCGATCTCGCCGAGCACCGGGGCGGCTTCGCGGAAGATGAAGAAGAGGATCAAGCCCAAGGCCACGAGCGAGATCGACGACACGCCAAAGAACACGGGACGGTCCCAGCGTTCCTTGATCCGTGTGGCCACTCCGCGCACTCCGGTCGCTCGGGTGGGACGAAGGTCGAGCGGCGCCCCCTCAAGGAAGCCGAGTCGTGCTTCCTGCTGTCGCCTACGCATGAAGAGCCCCCTCTATTGCTAACACGGCCGAAGTATATATCAAGTGCGCCGCGATGCAAAGGGTGCGCGTCCTGCTCAAAGGGCGTTGGCGGGCTCGGAGAGCCTAGCCACAGGCGATCGTCTCGCGCTCCTCGAAGTAGGTCGCAAGCTCGTCCATCAGTTCGTCTAGCTGGAGCGCGAGACGGGTCCCAGCGTTCTCAGCGCGGACCGCACTCGCGACAGCAAAGAGCTGTTCTATTCTCTCGTCCATCGAGCACTCCTCCCGTCAGCGAAAAGGTAAGGCCGGCGCATGACCGGCGCCGGCCCCTTCTCTGTGGATTCGATCCTCGTCCGCATCAGAGCCTCCTGCCCCCCCGCCTTGTCGGGGTGCGGGGCGAGCCCACCGGGTGTGGCCGGCGGCCCGCCCCGCGTGGTTCGGGGTGGGCTTAGGGGAGCACGCGAATAGGTGCAAAGCCGACGCTCTGGACAAGGCGCTGGCCGTCGTCCGAGAGGATGTACAGGATGACGCTCAGCACGTTGCCGGTAGGAAACCCGTTCGTCGACATGAACAAGGGACGAGCGATCGGGAACGAGAAGTCAATCGCGGTCTGGACGGACGCCACCGCGCCGCCGACGGACAGCGCCTTCAGCTGGGGCGTGATGTACGCAACCCCGACGTAGCCGATGGCATTTGGGTTGCGGGAGACCTCGGCGGCGACGTCGGCGTTCGACGTGGTGTAGATCGCCCCGGTGGTCACATCGCTCTTCTTCATGACAAGCTCGAACCAGGTTTCGTACGTGCCCGAGGAGCTGTCGCGCGAAACGACCGTGATCGCGGTGTTGGCGCCCCCTACCTCGCTCCAGTTCGTGATCTGGCCCTGGTAGATGGCCTTGAGTTGCTCGAGCGTCAGATCCGAGACGGGATTCGAGGGGTGAACGATCGGGGCGATCGCATCATTGGCCACGTGCCACGTGAACGGGAGCACGTTCTTCCCGACCGCGGTCTGATACTCTGAGCCCTTCATGCCGCGGGAATGGGTCGCGATCATCGTCGTGCCATCGATAATACCTGCGATGCCTACCGACGACCCGCCGCCCGAGACCTCGATCTCGAGGATGCCCGCGTACGCCTCCGCGACCGCTTGGGCAATGGGAAGCACGGTCGTCGAACCGCTCATCGTCACGTCCGCCGCGCTCGCGGCGAACCCCACCGAGAAGAGACCGAGAACCAGCGCCATCGCGCCCATCTGGACGATCCTGCGTACCGCCATTTCGATTACCGCCTTTCGTGCTATTGAGTTGGTGGCATGAGTATATACATCGCGCCAGTGATATGCAAGTCGTGACGAATGTGCATAGTGGGACGTGGCGAGCGCATCGTGCGCGCCGCGGGATCCCAAAGGGCTACACTAGAACTGGAGGCGAGCGAACGTGACAAAGACCCGAGTGCTCTTCCTATGCCGACACAACGCGGTCCGATCCCAGATGGCCGAGGCGCTGCTTCGCGCGCGATTCCCGACGCGGTTTGACGCGGCGAGCGCGGGCATCACGCCAACCGGCGTGCATCCCCTTGCGCTGCAGGTCCTTGCGGAGGCAGGGGTGTCGACCGCGGGCTTGCGGTCGAAGCCTGTCGAGGAGTTCGTCGATCGCACGTTCGACGTCGTTGCGACCGTCTGCGGCGACGAGGCGGCGTGTCCCTTCTTCCCAGGCGGCCGGCAGATTCATCGCGCATTCCCTGACCCGAGCGCCGTGCAGGGCTCCGATGAAGAGGTCCTTGTTGCGTTCCGCAGGGCGCGCGACGACATCGACCGATGGATTCGCGAGGATCTCGCCGCCCGATGAGGCTCGGCCGGCCTGGCGGAGCCAGGCGGCTATCCCTCCGGATCGAGATGCTGGCGGGAGGGCCCTCCGCTTGCACGCGCGTTCCAGTTTCGTGCCGCGTCGGCGATCGCTTCCGCTCCGGTCACGTGCTGATACGTCGACCGCATCTTGGCCGGGCACTTCGTGCAGGAGACGTAGCCGTTGTAGTCAATCTCGTCTGCCTGGTTGATCGTCGCGGAACGGCACCAGCCGCGGGCTTCGCCGCCGCAGAACGGACATGGAGTCAGCTTGACCATGGGCTCCTCCAGATGACTTCAGGTTCCGATGCGCCTGCAGCATACGGCTCGGCCAGAGAGCGGGCCGGGACATGGCTCTCACGCGGTCGGTCCACGCGTCTCGTTGGCGTCCTCGAAGAAGAAGGACGTCGTGCAGGCCTCACGATGCACGGCGGCCCTTGTCGGCGTCTCGACGTCTGCAGGGAGTCGCAGCGTGGAGGATCAACTCCGGACTGCCGGTCTGCTACTCCATGTGGCCCTTGTGTGCGGCGTGAAGCCCATGCGGGTCCGCTGTGAGGCGCACGAACCCTGCCTGTCGTGCGGCCCAAAGAAACGCCTCGGTCTTGCTCGCGTCGCTTGGCGCGGCACTATTCATCCGGTAGAATGAAGATCGTGTGGATCGACGAGCGGGTTGAGGCCGAAGTCGAGTTCCGGTCGGGCGTTGGGTTCCCTCGCCTGCGCGCCATCCGCTTCCGCGACGAGCGGGTGACGTTCGTCGGGCCGGCGCGCGTCGAGACGACGGCTGCTGGACTGCTCTATCGAGCCTCCGGCACGCGCCAGCGGTTCACGCTGCGATTCGAGCCTCGCAACCATCGTTGGGTTCTCGAGACGGTGCGCGACGGGTTGTAGGGCTGCTTGGCCGGGAGGCGGCACGCCGAAGCACCGGTCAGGCCTCTTGGCAGACGGAGCAGTGTCCTCTATGATGGCTCCTGTCGGGGCAGTGAGACGCGCGATCTGTAGCGGGGTCGCGCGTCATTGCTCCCGCGGAGTGCTGAAGGAGCGCGGCGTGCTGGGAAGCTTCGGCTACGAGAGACCGAGCACCATCGACGAGGCCCTGACC
>JBFYQP010000168.1:0-2628 GCA_041302745.1 Candidatus Bipolaricaulota bacterium
TCGAGGGAGACCTGATCGTCGTTCTCTACCTGCTCATCATCCCGACCGTGGCGTTCTTCCTCGGCGGCTGGACGTCGCGCAGCGTGTTCGCGACGATCGGCGCGTTCCGCGCGATCACCCAGGTCTTCGCCTACGAGATCCCTCTGTTCGTCGCGCTCCTCGCGCCGGCGCTCCTCGCCAACACGTGGTCCATCTCCGGGATCGCCGCGTACTACGCCGGCCATCCATGGCTGTGGTTGGTGAACCTCCTTGGCTTCGGCGTGGCGCTCGTTTCGTTGCTTGGAAAGCTCGAGCGAGTTCCGTTCGACACGCCGGAGGCAGAAACGGAGATCGTCGCCGGGAGCTTCACCGAGTACAGCGGTCGGCGGTTGGCCTTCTTCCGCTTGGCGATCGACTGCGAGGCGATCGTCGGGGCATCGCTCGTAGCCGCCGTGTTCCTGCCGTTCGGCCTCGGGCTCTCGCCGGCTCTCGGAATCCTCGTGTACTTGGCGAAAGTGCTGTTTGTCCTCGGAATCCTCGCGCTCCTTCGGACGTTGTTCGCACGCCTGCGCATCGACCAGATGGTCCACTTCTGCTGGTCCGTCGTCGCGCCGATCGCGTTTCTCCAGATCCTGATCAACCTCGTCGTAAGGGAGCTGATCTAGTCATGGCGCGCACCCCGTGGCGACGCCCGGGACGAATGGTGCCGTCTCTGTTGCGGTCGTTGTTTCGCCACCCGGCGACGACGCGGTACCCGTTCGTGAAGTGGGTCATGCCCGAGGACTTCCGAGGCCGCCCCGTCGTCCACACCGAGAACTGCATCGGCTGCAAGATGTGCGTCCGCAACTGCCCGTCGGGCGCCATCGACATCGAGAAGGTCGGCGAGAAGCAGTTCGAGGCGAGGATCGATCTCGGACGGTGCGTCTACTGCGCTCGCTGCGCCGAGGTGTGCCCGAAGAAGACGATCGAGCTGACCAAGGACTTCGAACTCGCCGCCTTCGACCGGAAGACCCTGAAGGTCGTCTACGATGCCCCACCGCCGCCCGCCCCTGCTGCAAGCCCTGAGGCAGGCCCTGAGAGCGACGCCGGCGCCTGACCGCCGCGTCGTGGTCGTGGGGGTCGGGTCCACTCTCCGCTCGGATGACGCGGCGGGTCTGCACATCGCTCTGGCGCTCCGCGCGTTGGCCCTTCCGAACGTCCTCGTCTTGCTCGGCGACACCGCCCCGGAAAACGTCACGGGGGAGGTCCGCCGCGCGCGCCCGACCCACGTCCTCTTCGTCGACGCCGCGGACCTCGGCGAACCGCCAGGATCCGTCCGTCTTCTCGACGCCGCAGAGGTTGGCGGGATGTCGTCCAGCACTCACACGCTTCCGCTCGGCGTGATCGCCGACTACCTGACCCGGGAGCTCGGTTGCCGGGTCCTCTTCCTGGGGGTGCAGCCGAAGTCGGTCGCGTTCGGCGAGGCCTTGTCCCACGAGGTCTCCTCCGCGGTGGCCGAGACGACGAGAGCCCTTGCGTGCGCCCTTGGCGCCTGAGATCCGACGCCTGTCACCCGGACGCGCGACGCCGGCGCCTTCTCACCTGATGCACAACGAAGATGGCCACCAGGCCAGCGAGGGCGGCAAGAACGAGGATATCGACAAGGCGCGCGTACCGGAGTACGACCTCCCAGTTGGCACGCAAGGCGTACCCGCACCAGGCGAGAAAGGCGTTCCAGGTTGCCGCTCCCGCCACGGTGAGAAGACAGAACGGGACAAGGCTCATCCTCGCGACCCCGGCCGGAATCGAGATAAGGTGGCGGACCACAGGAACGAACCGGCCGACGAAGATCGTCAGGCTGCCTCGCCGGCGGAAGAATCCCTCGGCGCGCTCGAGATCGGCCACGTCAAGCAGGAACGCCCTCCCGTACCGTACGACGAGCGGCCGGCCGCCGAAGCGCCCGATCGCGTAGGAGAGAAGCGATCCCACAAGGCTCCCCAGTGTGGCCAGTGCGACGGCAATCGGAGCCGACATCGTTCCCTCGGCGATGAGGAACCCCACAAACGGCATGACTGCCTCGCTGGGCACGGGAAGGACCATGCTCTCCGCGACCATCAGGAGGAAGACGCCGGCGTAGCCGGTCGCCTCCATCACCCGCATCCCCACGGCCGCGAAGAACTCCGTGACTCCCATACGCTCCCGCGCCGCCGGCTGGAAGATGAGGCCCGCGGCGTCCGCGTGACTTCACTCGATCGGACCGGGAATGTCAAGCGGGGTCACGCCCGAAACCCAGCGTCCGTTGCTGCCTTGACAGCGCGGCGGCGCCTCCCATACCATCCACTTCGGCGTTTCGGGTCGTTAGCTCAACGGTAGAGCAGCGGACTCTTAATCCGTCGGTTACAGGTTCGAATCCTGTACGGCCCACAGCCTTCTCGAGGGTGTCCCTCTCAAACTCTAGGGAGGGTGTTCCTCCAGGGGTCGTTAGCTCAGCCGGTTAGAGCACCTGACTTTGAATCAGGGGGTCGCTGGTTCGAGTCCAGCACGACCCACGTTGATTGAAACGGGATCGCGCGGGATCCTATAATTCCGATCGACCTGTCCCCATCATCTAGTGGCCCAGGATACCGGGTTTTCATCCCGGCGACAGGGGTTCAAATCCCCTTGGGGACG
>JBFYQP010000171.1:0-6551 GCA_041302745.1 Candidatus Bipolaricaulota bacterium
ACGCGTGGGCGACGCTCTCGCAGCTCTTGCGACGTCGACCGCTCACCGAGCGGGAGGCGTCCAGTCGGCTGCGGCGTGCGGGGTTTCCCTCCGAGGAGGCTCTGTCCGCCGTCCGCCGGGCCGTCGAGGAAGAGCTGATCGACGACCGCGTCTACGCGAAGCTTTGGGTCGACGATCGTCTCCTCCATCATCCGTTGTCCCGTCGGGCGATCGAGCGCGAGCTTGAGGAGAAAGGAATCCCTCACGAGCAGATCGTGAGAGCGCTGGACGCATCGTATCCCCCGTCGAGGGAACCTGAGATCGCACGGGAGCTTGCCGCGGAACGGTGGACGCGGCTGGCGTCGACCGAGCCGGACGCAAGGCGACGACGGGCGATGGACCATCTTCTGCGGCGGGGATTCCCCGCCGGGCTCGCCGCAGATGCGGTGCGGCGGGTCGAGCGCGAGGACGGTTCGCGTGACTGAAGTCCGAACGGGACTCGGGATCGACTTCCACCGGTTCGTCGCGGGTCGCCCCCTCATCCTCGGGGGAGAGACGATTCCTCACGAGAAAGGGCTCCTCGGCCACTCGGACGCCGACGTCCTGACGCACGCGATCTGCGACGCCGTCCTCGGGGCCGCCGGCCTCGGCGACCTCGGCGTCCACTTCCCGGACACGGACTCCGCCTACCGTGGCATCTCGAGCCTGAAGCTTCTGGCCGACGTGCGGGTGAAGCTCACGGCGGCCGGCTACAGGGTTGTGAACGTAGACGCTACGGTCATCGCGGAACGCCCCAAGCTCGCGCCGCACTTCCCCGCCATGCAGCGTCGGCTCGCCGACGTCCTCGGGATCGAGGCCTCCCGCGTCAGCCTGAAGGCGACAACGAGCGAGGGGATGGGCGCGGTCGGCCGCGGCGAGGGGATGGCCGCGTGGGCCGTGGCCCTCATCGAAACAGCCGCAGGATGTCCTGATACGTGATCAAGACCATCAGCCCGATCAGAATCACGAAGCCGATCGCGTGGATGATCCCTTCCTTCTCCGGCGGGATCGGCTTTCCGCGAACCCACTCGTAGAGTGCGAACGCCACTCGGCTTCCGTCGAGGGCCGGGAACGGAATCAGGTTGATGAGCCCGAGGTTCAGGTTCAGGAAGGCGAGGATCTGAAGGAAGACGAGGAAGCCGAGGTCGAAGCCTTGCCGAACGACCTTGGCGATGCCGATCGGACCCTGAATCGCGTCCTTGGCCGGAATGCTCCCCCCGATGATGCCGCGGATCGACTGCGCGAGCAGCGTCACGTACGAGGCAAACTGGCGGACCCCCAGGATGAGTCCGTCCGCGAATCCCGGCCGGTGGTACTCTAGGCCGAGGTCGGCGAACGTGGCGCCGTCCACGACGGCGTCGGCCGTGCGGTCCTGACCGGCGAGGGAAACGGACAGGCGCCTGTCTCCCCGCGCGATCTCGAGCGTGACCGCGTCGGACGATTCGAAGGCGGCCTCCAGGGCGACGAGGAGGGCGGTCTCCGTCCTGACGGGTTGGCCGTTCACGGCGACGATGCGATCTCCGTCCTTGACGCCGGCGGCGTAGAGGGGCGAGGTGGACTCGAGTCTGACAACCTCGTTCGTCGGCGCGGAGGCGCCGAAGTAGACGCCGATCTCGTATCGCGAAGCGTCCTCCGAGTAGCGCGGGGCGGCCGTGACGTGCAGGGTCGTTCCGCTGCGCACCACCTGGATGTCGATCGGCGACGCGCCCGCCCGGCGGATCGCCTTCGTGATCTGATCGGTCGTGTAGATCGTTCTTCCGTCGATCGCCACGATTCGGTCCCCGGGCTGGAGGACCGCGGCGGCCGGAGAGCCCGGGATGACGTCGGCGACCTGTAGAACCGGAAGGTTGGATGCCCAGACGACGGCGAGCGTCACGACAAGGGCCAGGGCGATGTTCGAGAGGGCTCCGGAGAGACTGATGATCGCGCGAACGTAGGGCGGCTTGTTGTAGAGGATCTGATCCGCAGGGATCGCGTCTCCGGTCTCGCGCCGGTCCTCGCCGGCCATCAGGACGTAGCCTCCGATCGGGATCAGGCGCAGCGAGTACTTCGTCGACTTGCGCGTCGTCGAGAGAAGCGTCGGGCCGATGCCGATGGCGAACTCCCGAACGTAGACGCCGAAGGCCCGGGCCGCGACGAAGTGCCCGGCCTCATGAACGCCCACGAGGACGAGGATCGAGGCGATGAAGATCAGCACCGTCATGGTTCGCTCCTCACGACGCGCATGCGCAGCACGCGCGTCGTCGATCGATCGATCTTGGCCCGCTCGCTGAGGCGAATCCCCACGACCCAGACGACCTTCTCCTGGTCGCACAGAAGCGGCAGAACGCCGCGCTCCGTGCGCGGAATCCGCTGGTTGATGAGGAAGTCCTTCAACCGGACGTCCCGGCCCATGCCGAGGGGAGAGAAGCGGTCTCCCTCCATCCGGGTTCGGAGAACCAGAGGGAAGGATATCCTGTCCGCATCCGCGAGTTCAGTCCACTCGTCGGCCTCCGGCACCTCCCCGCGGCGGGTGAGCGATTCGACGGACACGTCGACCGTCAGCCGTTGCTCGCGGAGGACGGTGTGGCCGAGGGGGAGGGCCACCGACCAGGCCTGCGTCGGCTCCGCGACCGGTGCATGGCTGCGGATGACCAGGCGATCGGCGAGGACGTCGACCCGCGCCTGCGGGAGATCGAGCGCCCTGGTTGGTGCGGACTCTGCGACGAGCTGACGCGCGGCGAGCACGTGGGGGCGCTCGAGCCCACGCAGTGTTCCGCGGACGCGCCGCAGGGCTTCGCGAAGGACGAACGCCTGCACGGAGTCCGGGAGCGCGGCGAGCGCCGCCCTCGAGAGCTCGACCCGGCCGGGCTCCTCGACCGGCTCGAGCTTCGGCCAGAGGCCGGCGACAAGGTACGCAACGCCGTCGAGCGCCTCGTCGGCGAGGTTGCCTGCGCGTTGGAGCGCCTCGACGGCCTCCGGATTGATGGCGCGAAGCTCGGGAAGAACGCGCTGTCGGATCCGATTGCGCGAGAAGCGGAGGTCGAGGTTGGTCGCGTCCTCGCGCCAGCGCAGTCCGTGGCTTTCGGCGTAGCTGCGAACGCTCGCCCGGGAGGTGTAGAGGAGAGGTCGGACGATCCTTCCGGAAACGGCATCCATTCCACGTAGCCCCTCAAGTCCTGTGCCGCGGGCAAGGCGAAAGAGGATCGTCTCCGCCTGGTCGTCGGCGGTGTGGCCCAGGGCGATCCGTTCCGCGCCGAGGTGCCTCGCGGTGTCGTCGAGGAAGGCGTGGCGCGCCTCCCGCGCCGCTTCCTCGATCCCCATTCGCTTCGACTCGGCGAGCGCTCCGACGTCGATTCTCTCGATCGCCACGGCGAGTCCGAGCTCGGCGGCCAGTTCCCTCACGAAGGCGGCGTCTCCGGCCGAGTCGGCGCGCAACGCGTGGTCGAGGTGCGCTACGACCATCGAGAACCCAAGTTCATCGGCGAGTCCGTAGAGGATTCGCAGGAGGACAACGGAGTCCAGGCCGCCGGAGACGGCGGCGACGACCCGCGCGCCCCGCGGGATCATGCCGAACCTCTCGATCGTGTCGCGAGTCTGCCTCCCGAGCATAGACCGATTGTGGCGACCCCCTCTGGAGAATGCAACGACTCGCTCTTCGGCGACGGGGCACGGTATCCTGTGTGCATGAGGCGGATGATCGCGCTCTTCTTGGTTTGCCTCGCTTGGCTCCCGGCCCTCGGCGGCGGATCGCCGGCCGGGATTCCCACCCAGCCTCCCGCCGTCCTTGTTCAGGAAGATCCCGGCGCGACGTCGTTCGGCGGCTCGCTCTCGTCTCACGACGCGAGGCTCTCGATCTCCCGTTCCGTGTGCGACCGCGTCGACGTCGCGGTTCTCGTGACTCCCGACTGCCCGTTCGATCTGCGCCTGCGAGTCCTCCTCATTCGGGACGTCTTCCCGTTGCGCGTGGAGGCGGAGGTTGGCGCAGGCAGCGCGCTTCTCCTGGGCTCTCTTCACCTCGGCCCGGTGCGCGTGGACGCGGCACGCGCGTGGGGCAAGGAAGTGGGTGCATGGTGCGTCGTGCGCCTCGCGGCTCGCGCCGACGTCTCGTTTGTCGTCGGCGTACGGTCTGCGCACGGCTCGATCCTTCCCGTGGCCGGATTCTCGTGGCGGCCGTCCACCCGCGCGTTGTGGAGCCTCACGGCGCTCTTCGACGGGAGCGGCCCTGCGATCGCCGTAGGAGGAGTGCGATGAAAGAGGCGGTCAAGCTCGCGGCTCGGGTCGCGCTCGCGCTCGTCCTCGTCGGGAGCGCGGTCGCCGCGACGGAAGTCACGATCCTCTACACGAACGACCTCCACCTGCGTCTCTCTCGCCTCGAGTCAATCGCTGCGCTGGTGGCGGCGGAGCGCGCTCTCTCGGACTGCGTTCTTCTCTTCGACGCGGGCGACACGTGGCAGGACTACCGAGTCCCGATCTTCGCCGTCTGGGGAGCCGACGAGATGGTCGAGTGGATGAACAAGACGGGCTACGACGCGATGGCCCTCGGAAACCACGACTTCTATTGGGGGGCGCGCAGGCTCTCCGCGCTCGCTGAGGCGGCGGACTTCCCTCTGCTCTGCGCAAACGTCGTCTCGACCGGCGACGCCCCGTCGTTTGCGGCGTCCGCTCGTATGGCCGTCTGCGGGATTGACGTGCTTGTCGTCGGACTGGTCACGGAGGAGTACTTCCCGTACTTCGAC
Source organism: Candidatus Bipolaricaulota bacterium (assembly GCA_041302745.1). Taxonomy (GTDB): domain Bacteria; phylum Bipolaricaulota; class Bipolaricaulia; order UBA7950; family UBA9294; genus JAPLGD01. The sequence goes on from JBFYQP010000171.1 coordinate 4,737, forward strand.
TACCCCTGGCTCGTCCCGATCGACGCCGCGCACGCCGTGCGCGCGGAGATCGACGCGCGCAGCGACGGAGCAGACCTCGTCGTCTGCCTAGGACATGTGCCGGTCAGCGATGCCCGGGCGATCGCCTCGAAGGTGCCCGGTATCGACGTGTTCTTGACCGGCCACTCGCACGAGGAGACGCCGTCGCCCGTGCGGGTCGGAGAGACCGTGATTGTGCAGTCGGGCGCCTTCGGCCGAAGCCTCGGCCGCCTCGTGCTCGATGTGGATCCACGTTCCGGGGAGAAACAGGTTGTCTCGAACAGGCTCCTTCCAACAGAAGAGGCCCCGGCTCCCTTGGGCCGAGGCCTCGTTCGCCTCTTGGAAGTGCTCGCGCTTGTCGCGAGCGTCCTGTGGATCGTCCTCTCCTAGAAGTTGTAGGTGTACCCGACCCCGACTCCGTTGGGGACGAAGCCGAGCGTGAACCTCGTGTCTTTCGCCACGTTGTACGCATCAAACGCGCTGTAGACCGACCAGGCGAGGTAGAGCGTCGGCACAAGGTACCAGGCTCCCGGCAGGATGTACCAGCCGATTCCGTACCCGATCGCGGAGATCCCAAGGCCGACGACGAAATGCACCAGGGCTTTGTCCTCTTGCCCGTTGAGGAGCTGCCCGAGTCCCGGAATTGCGAGTGAAGCGACGCCCGGAATCCATGCGTCGGATGCAGCCATGGCCGGGATTGCCGCCGCCAGGAGACCCAGGACCAGAACCCCCAACACCAACACCCTCTTCATTGTGCCCTCCTTTGCTTGGGTAGGAGACTAGCAGAAGTTGAGCGCAACTCCAACCCCTGGGGCCTCTTGACTTGCGACTACTCCCCGGACTCGAGTCGCTCGAGGACGTCGTCGTCGACGTCGAAGTTCGCGAAAACTTCCTGGACGTCTTCGTTGTCGTCAAGCGCGTCGATCAGTCGCAGAACCTTGCCGGCCGAGTTCTCGCCGATGTGGACGGTGTTCTTCGGGACCATCGTCACTTCGGCGCGCGTCGGCGTCAGGCCCTTCTCCTGGACGACGGTGGAGAGCGCAGGCAGAGCGGAGACGGCGCAGAAGACTTCGAGGGTGTCCTCGCTCATCTGCAGATCGTCGGCGCCTGCCTCGATCAGCGCCATCTCAAGCTCGTCGCGGTCGACCTCTTCCGGCAGGTCCTCGAGTACGACAATGCCCCGCCGCTCGAACAGCCAGGCTACGCTGCCGGCGGGCACCATGTTCCCGCCGTGCTTGCTGAACACGTGGCGGATGTCGGCCGCCGCGCGATTCCGGTTGTCGGTGATGGCGCGGACGAGGACGGCGACTCCGTCGGACGCGTAGCCTTCGTAGGTGATCTCCTCATAGGCCGCGCCTTCCAGCTCGCCGGCGCCCCGCTTGATCGCCCGGTCGATGCTGTCCTTGGGAACGTTGGCCGCCTTGGCGCGCTCGAGCGCCTGGGCCAATCCGGAGTTGTTCTCGGGGTTCGGGTCTCCGTTCCGGGCCTGGAGGGTGACCTCCTTGATGAGCTTCGAGAAGACGCCCGACTTCTTCCTGTCCTGCCGCTCTTTGCGAAACTTCTTATTCGCCCACTCTGAATGTCCAGCCATGCGTCTCCCAGTCTGCTTACGGTCCCACCCTGATCTTAGCCGTGGCCATTCCGACTGGCAAACACGGCTTCCTCACGGGCAGGTGAGCGTTGCGAGGACCTTGTGTGCCTGGCGGACGGACAGCTCGTTGTAGAGCGGCCAGAGGGCCATCGCTGTTGCGTCGGCCGACCGTGCGATGACATCCCGCAGCAACGCGCACGCCTCGG
>JBFYQP010000033.1:0-33398 GCA_041302745.1 Candidatus Bipolaricaulota bacterium
ACAAGAGCGGGTGCAACGCCGAGCGCGCCCGTCGCCGCGGGAGACCCGCCCGGCACCTCGGACGCGCCGGCAATGTCGCCCGCAAGCTGCGGGGACCAGCTCTGATACGTGCCCTCGACCGGCACCGAAGCTCCCTGTGGAAGCCGCGCCGTGTACCGCACGGTCACGACGTCCCCCGCGGCGAACGCCCGGTCGAACGTCCAGCGCACGCCGTTCGGCGCGATGCCGAGGTCGTTCTGCCCCTCCGCCGTGCGCACCCAGTCCCAAACGTAGATTTGCAGCTCCGCCGGCTGCTCGCCGTCGTTGTACAGCGTGAGCACGTACGTTGCCTCGGTCCCTGGCGACTGGCTCACGTCGAGCTCCGCCGGGGACCAGCGCACGCCGTGGGCACAGAGGGAGAAGGCCGCCAAGGTCCCACCCAACACCACAGCAAGCACGACGGCCCTCGTCGAGTCGCGGTGTGTCTTCGCCGCCATCGTCATCCCCCTAGTCGGTCGAAACGGTGTAGGCAATCGTGATCACATACGTTCCCTGGGGCAGTCCGGCGAAGTCCTCCAAGTCCACCACGAGGGCGTACGTGACGCCAACGTCGGTGATCCCGGACGACGCGGTGTAGTCGCCGAGTGTGAGGTGAAAGACGTCCGCGACCACGGCCTGCGTGGCCTGCGCCGGGATGGAGAACGCGAGCGCGTAGCCGAGCGTCCACCCCGCCGTCGAGCTCGTCACGCGGAGCACTGTCACCGTCGACGCCGGATAGGTGCCGGCTCCCTCAACCGCCGGGAAGCCGACCGAGTCGCCCTGCAGCACGTCGAGCGAGATCGACGCCACGGCGCACGCCGGCCCGTCGATGAGCCCCGTGAGAAGCGTGCCGGACCCTCCCGTCCACGCCGCGGCCAGCTGGGTTTCCGCTTCGCTCCACTGACCGCGAAGGCAGACGTAGGACTTCTGGCTGCGCGATGAGACCACGAACCTCATGCCCCGAAAGGGAGACGTCACCCAGGTGAAGGTCGACGCGCACGCGCTGACCACGTCCCCGGCATCGATGCAATCGCCCACGCCGAGCACCCAGTACGCGGGAATCGGTTTCTTTGCCTTCGTGTTCACCTGATAGGTGAACCGCGTGTAGTCGCCCGCCACGTTGTACGTCGCCGCCGTCAGGGTGATCGTCGTGTCGCCGAGCGTCGCCGCCTCCGCTCCCTGAGCGAGCCCGACGATCCCGAGGGCCGCTCCGAGCGCGATGATCCAGGCGCATCTCGCACAGGACCGCACGTTGCGCCAAGGCGCCGCTCGCATCCCCATGTCCCACGCTCCCCGACCTAGCGCACTATCCCTCATCATCAGGATTGTACCCGAGACTCCCCGAACTCAGCCTCTCGCGTCGGGCGCGGCGTCGGTCGGCGTCTCGAACAGGTGGCGGAAGAGGTACTGCTGGAGCTCGGCCAGGCGCTCGAGCGCGGACGCAATGTGAATCCGGTGCTCGATGGGGAACGCCACCGGGCGCTTGCTTCGGATGAGCTCCGTGCGGATCGTGGGTGCGGGGTCGTTGGCTCGCTGCTCGGCGTCGAGCGACACGTAGCTCAGCGCCTCCCGTGCCTTGAAGATCTCGACGATCCCCTCCTCCGAGATGTTCACGGCGTCGGCCAGTTCGGCAAGCGTCGGCAGTCGCCCCGTCTCGCGCAGCAGCCGCGCCTCGGCGGTCTCAATCTGCCGGTTCAGGTCGTTCATCCACGGCGGCACGCGAAGCGGCTGCTCGCGGTCGCGGATGTGCTGCCGGATCTCGCCGCGGATGAGGTTCCCGGCGTATTCGCGGAACGGCCGTCCGCGGGCAAGCTCGAAGTTGCAGACCGCGCTCAGAAGCCCCAGATAGCCCGGCCGGAAGAGCTCATCCGCCCCGTACCCACTGTGGGCAAACGACTCCTCGATGACCTCCCGGATCCACGGAGTCGTCCGGCGAAGTGCCTCCTCCCGCGTGTCAGCGTCTGCCTTCCCGCGCTCCAGGAGGCTCGCCAAGTCGTCCGAGTCCGGCCCCGCCGCGCTTCGCTGCTCGTTGGGCGTCATGGCTAGATCACGAAGTGGAAGCCGAACGTCACGAGCTGGATCCCCGTGAAGTCGAACTCGGTGTGCGTGAACAGCACGACACCCGAGAAGGCCACCGCGGCGCAGACGCGCTGCTCCGCGAACCCCCCCGCGTCGAACGTCGTCAGGCTGGCGAACGTGACCGGACCGATCGCGGCTTCGATGCCGATCAGCTCCCGGCTGAACAGGAACGCCTCGTCGAAGTCCGTTGAACTTGTGACGAGCACCCCGCACACCTCGAATGACACGCCGAAGCGCTGTCCGTCAAAGGCGATCGGAATCAGCGTCGGCACGACGGGAGCGACGAACGTCGTGTGCGACGTGAATCGTACGGTCTCGATCTCGAGGTCGAGGATGAACCCTGCCCCGACGATGCCGAACGTCCCGTCGAGGGTCATCGTGGTCAGGAAGCGGAGCGTGGGATCGTCAAACCGGTACCCGAGCTCGAACAGCATGCTCGCGAGCCCGTAGGCGTCGAACCACGTCGTGTTGCTCGCCATCATCCCGAGGTAGTCCACTTCGAGTCGCACCAGCTCTTCTTCAAAGTAGAAGCCGTCGACGATCGTCACATCGAGGTCCGCGGTCTCCTCGCACAGGGTGTCGAGGTGCTCGAACAGGCAGAGGAGTCGGTGTGAGAACGGGGCCAGAACGCCGTCGAGCAGGTTCACGAGGTCCGCGGCGCCGAACCCCGTCAGGCTTGTGATCGAGAACCCGCACGCGATGCTGCTCGCCAACCGGAAGACTGTCCCCATGCTGTACGACGGGGTTTGAGGTCCGCCGATGTCGGCGAAGATCCAGTGCATTCCGATCTCGATTCCCACGATCGAGAGATCGAACGACAGGTCGTTCCAGGCGAAGTACGGCTCGAAGCGGATCTCTTCCGCGATTCGCACGGCGCCGAGATCGACGCCGATCGTCATGCACTCCGAAGAGAATCCCGCCAAACTGAACTCGGTCTCCGACATCAGGCTGACTCCGCTGATGGCGAACCCGAGCGTGAGGTCCGAGGTGATGTCGTAGGACGCCGGGGGCACCGGAGCGTACGTGACCTCCAGCCCGATGTCCGCGGAGAAGCCGAGGTCCCCCGCCGCCGCGGCCCCGCTCGCGGCGAGGAGTAGGGCGATCAGTGCAGCCCACTGCGCGCACATCCGATGCATGAGTGTCCTCCTCCCAAGACAGACCGTCCTGGCTCACTCCCCAAGCGTAGGAAACGGCAAGGGGGTCCGGGCGGAAATGGGACAGAGCCTGGATGTGGATTCGTCACCGCACGCGGGGACACCTGTACCGTGCGCCTGCGGCGGAGAACGGCGCCTGACGGATCTACGCTACGGCTTGCGGATCTCCATCTTCGAGAGCACGAGGCCCGTCAGGAGCTTGGGGTAGAAGTCGGTCGACTTCTGCGGCATCTTCTCGCCGTGGTCGGCGACGCGCACTACCTCGTCCGCCGAGGTCGCGTTGAGAATGAAGAACATCTGTTCCGCGCCCGAGTCCACGCCCTTCCTCCCCTTCTCCAGCGTGACGGAGTAGTTGATGTTCGTCTGCTCCTCGAGCGCCTTCGCGTCGATGCCGAGCAGCGGCTCAAGGATCGCCGCATGGAGGATCGAGACGTCGAGCCTGCGGTAGTCGTTCGACCACGAGCCGCCGATCAGTTCGTCCATGACGCGCTCGTCGCGCAACTGCAGGGCGGCTGCCACGCCCCGCGCGTAGAAGCCGAACGTATGCCTTTCCTTCCCGGCGCCGACGGCCTTCTCCATGTCCTCGAAGCTTGCACAGCGGGTGACGGCGAACCGCTCGCCCGCCTTCGTCAGAAACGCCTCCGGCTCGAACCCCGGAACCCCGTGCACCATGCGATGGATGGGCCGAATCGACATCCCGGGCTCGGCCACGTTGAACAGCGTCATCAAGCGGGTATCGAAAGACTCCGGTGCAGCAGGGGTCCACCCGCGCTCGCGGCACTCCAACATGTAGTTCACGGAGGTCTCGTAGCGGTGGTGACCGTCTGCGATGTAGAGGTCCTTGTCTCGAAGCGCCGTCTCTACCGCGGCGATGGCCTTCGGGTCGGAGACGCGCCAGACGCGGTGCTGGTTCCGATCGGCGTCCTCCGCCGTCATGTCCGGCCTCCGATCGGCGATGGCCCCGCCGAGCGCACGGTCCGCGGCGCGCTTGGCGTCGTTGTACAGCATGAACACGTGCTCGAAGTTCGCCTCCGAGGCGCGCATGAGCTTCAATCGATCTTCCTTCGGACCTTTCAGGGTCTTCTCGTGGGCGTGAACCTTCTCCGGCTCGAGCTTCGCGAGGGCCATGACGCCCTTGCGAACCAGCCGCTCGCCGCCGAAGGTGTACTCCTGGTGGTAGACGTAGAGGGACGGCTCGGGATCGCGGACGAGGACGCCGGAGGCAAGCCACTCCTGGAACGTGCAAGCCGCCCGCGTGTAGACGTTGGTCCGCCCGTCGTCGCCCGGTTCCGCCCGCCCCTTGATGATCCGAACCATGTTCAGGGGGCTTCGCGCGTAGAGCGCCGTCTGGACGTCCTCCGGCACGCGGTCGTACGGAGGCGTGACGACGTCGGTCAGGGAGTCGACTTTCCTCGCGTCGTACCGGACACCGCGGAATGCTCTGATCTCAGCCATCGCCTCTCCTTACCGGGTTCGAGCGAACTCAATCACGATCCTCGCCGCCTCATCGCCGACGCGCGCCTGCGCCTCCTCCGTGGCCGCTCCGATGTGCGGGGTCAGCGAAATGCCATCCAAGGCGAAGAGCGGATGATCGGTCGCGGGCGGCTCGGTGGCGAACACGTCGAGCGCCGCCCCGGCGACCTTCCCCGTTCGCAGCGCCTCGACGAGCGCGGTCTCGTCGACCACGCCGCCGCGGGCGCAGTTCACAATCCTGACGCCGTTCCTCATCGTCTGGATCTCCTTCGCCCCGATCACCGCGCCGACGCTCGGATCGAACGGCACGTGGAGGGAGATGAAGTCGGAGGCCGCGAGGAGCTCGTCCAACGCCACCATGCGCGCGATCTTCGGAATGGGGCTTGTCTTGAGGTACGCGTCGCAGCAGATGACCGTCATCCCCAGGGCGTGCGCCTTCGCCGCGAGAGACTGCCCGATTCGGCCGATCCCGATGATGCCGAGGGTCTTCCCCTCAATCTCCATTCCCGAGAGCTGCTTCTTCTCCCACTTCCCGGCCTTCATCGACGCGGTCGCCCGCCCGATGTGACGCGCCAGGGACAGGATGTGGCCGAGCGCAAGCTCCGCGACGGAGTTCGAACTGGCGGCCGGAGTGTTCCGAACGGCAATCCCCTTCGACGCCGCGTACTCGGCGTCGACGTTGTCCAAGCCGACGCCGGCACGCACGATCAGCTTCAGGTTCTTCGCGGCGTCGATGATCGGAGCGCGCACCTTCGTCGCGCTGCGCACCACAATCGCGTCGTAGGCCGCGATCTCGGCCTTCAGCTGATCGGGAGAGAGATCGGTCTTCTCATCGACCGTCAGGCCGGCCCCACGCATTGCCGCCACGGCCGACGCGTCCAACGGATCGGAAGCCAAGACTCTGAACGCCATGCGCACCTCCCGCCCCTAGAACCCGAGGATGTCGTCGAGCGCCCGAAGGAGCCCCTGGATCTCGTCGACCTGCACATCGCCCATGTGGGCGATGCGGAACGTCTTCCCCTTGAGGTCACCGTAGCCGTTCTCGATCCGCGCGTTGTACACGTTCGCCAGCGTCTTCACCATCGCCGACGCATCGATGTTCTGCGTGTTCTTCACGCAGGTCAGGGTCTGCGACCAGTACCCCTGTTCGGGGTAGATGTCGAAATGCTTCTTCGCCCACGCTTGGACGACGCCCGCCATCCTCGAGTGACGCTCGAAGCGCTTGTCCATCCCCTCGGCGAGCATGTCGGTGAGTTGGGCATTCAGCGCGAACAGGTGGGGGATCGCCGGCGTGGCCGGGGTCTGGTTCTTCTGATGGAACTTGTACATGTCCGGCAAGTTGAAGTAGTAGCTCCGCGGAGGCACGGTCTTCGCACGCTCGAGCGCGCGCTCGCTCACCGCGGCCACGGCGAGGCCGGGAGGAAGCGCGAACGCCTTCTGGACGCCGGCCAGAACGTAGTCGATGCCCCACGCATCGGTGTCGATCTTCGCGCCCGCCATGCCGCTGACGGCGTCCACGAGGAGGAAGACGTCGCGATGCTGGCGCACGACCTCGGCGATCGCCTCGAGCGGGTTCATCATCCCCGTCGACGTCTCGTTGAAGACGAGGGTCACGGCGTCGTACTTCCCCGTCGCGAGCTGCTCGTCGACCATCGAGGGCTTGATCGCCGTGTCCCACGGGATCGCCACCTCGTCGCACGGAACCCCATTGCCCTTCGTGATCTCGTGCCACCGGTGCGAGAACGCGCCGTTCACAAGGTTCAGGCAGCGCTTCGCGACGAGGTTCGTGACTCCGGCCTCCATCGCCCCCGTGGACGAAGACGTGAACAGCAGCACGGGGTTCTTCGTGTAGAGAACCTGCCCTAGCTTCGGCTGGAGCGCCGCGTACAGCTCGGAGAACTCCGGCGACCGATGGTGGATCTGCGGTGTCGCCAGTTCCTTGAGGATCTCCGGACGCACCTGGGTCGGTCCCGGCGTAAACAGACGCTTGAATCTCATCGCCTCATCGCCTCCCTGCTACGTCGTTGGACGGCGTTGCGAGGATACCCTTGTCCTCTGCGACCCGCAAGAACATGGGATCTCGCCTGCTCGGAGCCTTCGCGCCTTGGCGTCGCCGCCGGCCCCGACTAGAATCAACGTGAGAACCTTAAGGAGGGAAAGATGAGTCCCATCGTGATCGGCATCCTGGCTGCCGTGGTGGTCATCGTGTTGTGGGCCATTGGAGTCTACAACCGCCTCGTGCGCCTTCGAGTGCAGGGCGAGGAGTCCTGGCGCGACATCGACACGCAACTGAAGCGTCGCTGGGATCTCATCCCGAACCTCGTCGAGACCGTCAAGGGGTACGCCACCCACGAGAGAGAGGTCTTCACGAAGGTCACCGAGGCCCGCGCCCACGCGCAGGCGGCGACGGGGCCCAAGGAGCTGGCCGCCGCAGAGGCGCAGCTGCGAAACGCGATGGTCAACCTGTTCGCCGTCGCCGAGGCATACCCGCAGCTGAAGGCGAACGAGAACTTCCTCCAGCTGCAGGGGTCGCTCGAAGAGGTCGAGGACGCCGTCCAGAAGTCGCGCCGGTACTACAACGCCGTCGTTCGCGACTACAACACGGCGCTCCAGGTCTTCCCGGGCAGCCTCGTCGCGAGCCTGTTCGGGTTCAAGGCGCGGGAGTTCTACATGCTCGAGGACGCGGAGCAGCGCGAGGCGCCGAAGGTCAAGTTCTGATGCGCGTCGCCGTCGCCGCCCTGGGTCTGGTTGTCGCCGTCGGCGTTTGCGTCGGTGCGACGCTCTACATCGAAAGCTTCGATGCCGCGGTCAGCCTCACGTCGACGGGCACCCTCGATGTGGTCGAGACCCTGACGGTGGTCTTCGTGACTCCGCACCACGGGATCGAGCGATACATCACTGTCTCGGACAAGACCCGTCTCGGCAGGCGCGTGACGATCGACCTCCGTCTCGGCGAGGTCACCCTGGACGGCGCACGCGTGCCGGTCGAGGAGCACCGTTCCGGTGCGCGGCAGTACGTCCGGATCGGGGATCCGGACCGGACTCTGACCGGAACCCACGTCTACCGGATCGCCTACACCGCCGGGCGTGCGCTCCTCTTCCACGACGACTACCTTCAGCTCTACTGGAACATCACCGGCAACGACTGGGAGATCCCCATCCGACGAGCGACAGCGGTGTTCGCTTTGCCTCCCGGGATGCCTTCTGAGAACGTCAGCACGACGAGCTATGTAGGGCCGACGAGAAGCACGGCGCTTGGACAGCCTGCCACGGTCGACGCCGCGGGCCGATTCGTGTTCACGGCCGGAACCCTCAACCCGGGCTCCGGACTCACGATCGACGTCTCGATCCCCCGGGCCGTCCTTCCCATCTCGCCGCCGACGTTTGCCGAGAAGCTCGGCCGCTTCCTGTGGGACAACACACGCGCCGCCCTGCCGATCGCGACGCTGGCGTTCATGATCGTCCTCTGGCGCCGGATCGGGAAGGACCCCCGGAAGGGCGTGATTGCTCCGGCGTTCGAACCCCCCTCCAACCTCGGGCCCGGGGCGGCCGGCGTGCTCGTGGACGACCGGATGGATCTGCGCGACGTCTCGGCCATGGTGATCGGACTTGCCGTCGGCGGCTACCTGTCGATCCGCGAGGACTCACCCGAGACCGGGTCGCTCGCCGACAAGGCCCGCGCCTGGGTCGGCGGCTCGGCGACGAAGTACACGTTCGTCCGCGGGCGACGCTCGCCCGACGACCTGTCCCTCGCGGAGCACGCGCTCTACGACGCGGTCTTCCCGGATTCGGACACGAAGGAGACGTCGCTCGACTCGCTCGAGAACCGGTTCTACAAGCACCTGCCGACGATCCGCATGCGGCTTTTCGACGAGCTGATCGGAAAGAAACTCTATGCGCGGAACCCGGAACGGGTGCGCGCGTCGTACGCCGGATGGGCGGGCGCTCTCGTCGCGGCGGGCGTCGGTCTGGGAGTCGTATTCGCCTCCGTCTACGCGGGAGTCGCCCTGGCACTCTCGGGCCTCGTCGTCCTCGCCTTCTCGCCGATCATGCCGCGCAAGACGATGAAGGGCAGTGCGGCTCTCGCCGAGGTTCTTGGACTCTCCGAGTACATCCATCGCGCAGAGGTCCATCGCATCGAGTTCACCGACGCGCCGGCCAAGAGCCCCGAGCGGTTCGAAAAGCTCCTCCCGTACGCCGTCGCCCTTGGACTCACGTCGATCTGGGTCCGCCAGTTCGAGGGACTTCTCCGCGAGCCGCCGCAGTGGTACTCGGGCGCACCGACGTTCAACAGCCATCTGTTCGGCCTGTCGCTCGGCCGCCTGGCTTCCGGGATGCAGAACACGTTCGTCTCCATGCCGCGGACGGCGCCGACCACCGGGCGCTCGGCGTGGGGCGGCCGCTCCACGTTCGGGGGAGGATTCTCCGGCGGCGGGTTCGGCGGAGGCGGCGGGCGCGGCTGGTAGTGGCCGGGCATTCACAGAACGTTCACACCCGCCTTGTACGATGCCCCTACGAAAGGGGGACGGGCTCACCTGATGAACTTCCGAACAGCTATCCTGCTCTGTGCCGTTGTGGTCGCCGGCTCGATTCTCGTCTCGGCCTACGAACTCCCCGCCACGTGCGTGTCTTGGAGCGTCAATCGGCCGCTCACCTGGGCCGACTTCTGCTCCCCGCCGCCTGCCAACGCTTCCAGCCTAGTCGACGTCGCCGCGATCCATATGACGATCCGGTGGTCCGCGAGCTACGCGATCCGCAACCAGGGAGGTTCGACGTGGGTCGGCACCGTGGAGAGCTTGTCCGTGCTCAACGCTATGGACACGGCCCGGTCGTGGGTCGTCGCCAATCGCCAGAGTCCTCAGGCGTTGAGCCACGAGCAGACTCACTTCAACTTGAATGAAGTCTATCGGCGCAAGATGGAGTCGGCGCTCCGGTGCCAGCAGGCGACCGGCACGACAGCGGAGGCGACGCAGAGCGCTCTTGCGCAGAAGCTTCACCAGACGGCCGACGCGCTTCTCGACCGCGCCGCCGAGATGCAGTCCCAATACGACCGAGAGACCCGACACGGAAGCGACGCCGCGAAGCAAGCGGAGTGGAACCAGCGGGTCATGAAGTGGCTGGAGCAGCCGTCGCTCGCACCGTAGAAGATCCAGGCGCGACCCGACACCGCGGCCGGCCGCGGACACTAACCCTCCCCTCGGATGGTGCCTGTCGTCGTACGGTGGAGGAAGACCTGATGGAGAGTCGCCACACCATCCGAAGACTCGCGCTTCTAGCAGTCCTAGCCGCCAGCCTCGTCACCACGCTTGCCGGCTGCTGCATCGGACCCGTCTGCTTCTAGCAGGCGCCACCCGAGTCCCGCCGCCACGGCCTGCCCGAACGCCACGCCCCCGTCGCCGCACGGCGCCCACTCGTTCGTCAAGAACGTGAGCCCTGCCGCTTCCACCGCCGCACGAACCTCGGAGGCAATCGCGTCGTTCACGGCGACTCCTCCCGACAGACAGACGGCGCGGATCCGGCGCTCCTCGGCAACGGCAATCGCCGCCCTCGCCGTGCCCCGAGCGAGCGCGCTCTGAGCTGTCGCCGCAATGCGCTCGGCCGGTTCGACAGAAGATGCTTCCACGAGCGCACGGAAGACCGGGACGAGATCGATCACCCATCGGCCGTCCGACCGGCGAACCGGCACGTCCACGGCAAGCGGCGTCCCGCGGACGGCGAGCGCCTCGAGCCTCATCGCCGGTTCTCCCTCGTACGTTCGCTCCCGGCAGACGCCGAGCCAGGCCGCGATTCCGTCGAGGAACCGACCCGCGCTCGTGGTCTGCGGCGCATTCACTCCGCTCTCCCATTGCCGCACGACCAACGCAGCGGCCTCGGACGACAGGCCGCGCTGGCGGAGCGCGCCTTCGACCTCGTTCAGCCGGACGCCGCCCTCCGCGAGGTAGGCGGCGGCCACCCGCAAAGGGAAACGCGTCGCGAGATCGCCGCCGGGGAGGCGTACGGAACGCAGGGAGCCCGCCCGTTCCACCGCACCGGTCCTCGAAACGAGGATCTCGCCTCCCCACGCCGAGCCGTCGGCCCCGTACCCGTAGCCGTCGAGAACGACGCCGACGGCCTCCTCCAGGCGGTGCTCGGCCATTACCGCCGCAACGTGGGCCACGTGGTGCTGAACGCGGACGACTCTGCCACCCAACGCAAGCGCCATCTTCTCGGCAAGCGACGTGGTGAGGAATCGCGGGTGTGCGTCGCACGCGACGATTTGCGGACTCCCCACGCCGAGCAGCTGCCGCATGTGCCCGACGGCCTCCTCGAGGTAACCGTACGTCTCGAGGTTGTCGACCGATCCGATGTGCTGCGACATCGTCAGCCCGCCCGCGTCGTACAGGGCGAACGTGAGCCCCGTCTCGGGCCCGAGAGCGAGAATCGGCTCCCTGCCAAGATCGACAGGAAACCGCGCCGGCGTGTACCCACGCGATCGTCGCAGGAAGACGGTCCTTCCCCCCGCTCGGCGCACCACCGAGTCGTCACACCGGGCGACGATCCGGCGGTCGTGGGTCAGTCGGTGATCGGCGATCCCGGCAGACTTGCGGTCGATCTCCTCGTCCTCGATCCACATCGGGCGCCCCGGCCGGTTCGCGCTCGTCATCACGAGCGGTCCGCGAAGGCGCTCGAAGAGGAGCGCGTGAAGCGCCGTGTAGGGAAGCATGACGCCGACCGTATGGAGCCCGGGCGCCACCGCCTCGGGAAGCGCCCCGTCCCGCTTCCGCACGGCGACGATCGGCCGTTCCGGCCGCCGCAGGAGCTCCCACTCCCTCTCGTCGGGAACGCTGAACGACGGCACCATCGCATCGCTCGCCATGACGGCGAACGGTTGCCCTCCGCGACCGAGCCGCCGCCGCAGGAGCTCCACTGCACCGGCGTCCTTCGCATCGCAGGCGAGGTGTGTTCCTCCGAGGCCCTTGATCGCCACGATCTTCCCGTCCGCGAGGGCCATCGCCGCGCGGTCGATCGGCTCGTCGCTCGAGCCGTCGAAGAAGAGGCGCGGCCCGCAGACCGGGCAGGCCGTGGACTCCGCGTGGTACCGCCGGTTCGCGGGGTCGAGGTACTCGGACTCGCAGGCGGAGCACAGGGGAAAGTCACGCATCGCGGTGCGCGGGCGATCGTAGGGCAGCCCCTCGATGATCGTGAATCGAGGTCCGCAATCGGTGCAGCTTGTCGCCCAGTAGCCGCTGTAGCGCGTCGAGCCTCGGACCTCGCCGAGGCACGCCGGGCAGATCGCCGTGTCCGGCGGGATCGTTCCGCTCGATCTCCCCTCACCCTGCGAAGGGGAGATCGTGAAACGGCGCTCCCCGACCGGGACGACCTCTTCCACGGAGACGCCCTGCACCGACGCGAGCGGCGGCAGGTCGCGCCGGAGCGCGACGAGGAAGGCGTCGACCGACGACGCTTCGCCCTCCACGAGAATCTCGACGCCCGAGTCGCCGCGGTTGCACACGGTCCCGCCGAGCCCGAACGCCACGGCCGTGCGGTACACGAACGGGCGGAATCCGACGCCTTGAACAACCCCACGGACAACGATGCGACGGCGTACGATCATCGGCTCACCCGTTGGCCGTCGAGTCGTCGGACAGCGTGACGTGGTCGACGTAGAGCTCGCGTCCGGCGTCGACGCGGACGCCCGAGCCGCACTGGGGACAGGACAACACGGGGATCGAGAAGTGGTCGCCCTCGCCGCCGAAACGCCCCGTGGGCCCTTGATAGCCGCACGCGGGGCACGACACGGCCGTCGCGACGGTCTCGACGACGAGGTCCGCACCTTCGAGCCGCGTCCCCCGCGCCAGGATCTCGAACGCATTCACGAGAGCGTGGTCGGAGAGGATTCGGAGCTCCCCCTTCCGGACGACGACCGCCCGGACCCGCCCGGGGTGCTCGGCGAGCCTCGGCACGAGCGCGCCGATCAGCTCGTCTACCACTGCGTACTCGTGCATCCAAGTCCCAGGGCGTCGAGCAGCTCGTCGAGGCCTTCGCCTCGTCGCAACGAGGTAAGGAACAGCTTGCCGTGCGGGTTCACCGCCGAGTAGTCGTCGACGATCCGCTTCGGGTCCACTCCGACGGCCGGTGCGAGGTCCACCTTGTTGACGACGACGAAGTCCGTCTGGGCGAAGATCTTCGGGTGCTTCCGCACCATGTCGTCCCCCTCCGTGACCGAGATCACGACCACCTCGGCGTCCGCGCCGAGCGGGAAGTCGGCGGGGCAGATCAGGTTCCCGACGTTCTCGATGAAGAGCACGTCGACCTCCTCGAGCGGAAGGGCGTCCAGCGCGTGATCCACCGTGTGGGCGTCCAGGTGGCAGTCGTCCTGCGTGTTGACGTTGACGGACTTCGCCCCACGCGCAAGGAATCGGCGGTGGTCGTCGTCTCCGGCCGAATCCGCGGCGATCGTTGCCACGCGGAGTCCGCGGCCCCGGAGCCGATCGATCGCCTGCTCGACGAGCGTTGTCTTGCCGCTGCCGATGGCCCCGAGCACACTGATCGAGCGGACGTGCTTCTCTCGTAGTCTCCGGTAGTTGGCCTCGGCCAGCTCGAGCTGACGAGCCAAGATGTCCTCTCCCGTGAAGCGAACGTCGTGCATGCGCACCCCTCTTTGCGCACGAATGATAGGTCGATTGGGGAGTTGCCGCAAACCCCTCCAAGCGCGGCACAGTCGACTTCCCCGCCGTTCCCCCGTATGATCGGTCTTCGACACGGAAGGTGCTTCCGCGGGTAGGTTCGCTATCGACGATCGGCTCGACCGATCGATCCACCCTCCGATGGGAAGGAGAAACGAATGAAGAAAGCGCTCTTGGCTCTCTTGATCGCCGCCGCACTTGGCGTTACGGCTACGGCGGCCCCCACGTTGTCCGCGGACGCCGCGGACTACAACTTCGGGAACGTCGTCGAGGGGACGATCGTCGTTCACACGTTCATCCTCTCCAACACGGGAACGCAGCCGATCCAGATCTCCAAGGTTCGCGCAAGCTGCGGCTGCACGGCAACCGCTCTCTCCGACTACTCCCTCGCCGCGGGCGAGTCCGTACAGCTCGAGGCGCGCGTGGACACGAGCAGTTTCAGCGGCGACGTCGTGAAGTCGATCTACGTTGACTACGCCGCGGGCGCCTCCGAGTCCGCGACGCTGGCGCTGCACGTGGCGGGCACTGTGCTTCGGGCGCAGGCGTACAACATCACGGTCGGGGACCTGAACTACCTCTTCTACATCCTGGTCGATCTCCGCGAGCCCAACGCCTACGCGGCGGGACATCTCATGGGTGCGCTCAACATCCCGTACGCCGAGTTCACGGCGTGGGTCGACCGACTCCCGAAGGGTGTCATCATCGTCCTCTACGACCAGGACGGGACCGTGGCCGACCAGCTGGTTCAGGAGCTGCTGACGGCGGGGTACAACGACGCGCGCAGCCTCCTGGGTGGGCTCGACGCATGGGCCTTCGCGTACGGGGACCAGTTCATCCTGAAGCCGTAGCGCGCGGGGTCGCCGCGGCCCGATGGCGCCGGGCGGCGAGAGGATTCGTTCGGGTTCCTGCTCCGCCCCATCGGCGCAGGAAGACGGGAGGGGATGAGATGAGCGGCCGCTTCGCAGCGCTCCTGCTTCTCGTGCTGTCTTTCTGCGCCGTCGTGGGCGTCCGCGGCTCGGCCGAGGCGCTGCCCGTGGTTGTCGCGTTCTACGAAGAGGGGTGCCCCGACTGCGCCCGGATCGATGAGGTTCTCGTGGCCCTCGCCTCCGACTTGCCTGCGTCCGCCGTGCGCCGGTACGAGATCTCGGAGCCCGGCTCCATGAGGATCCTGCGCCGGCTCCTGGCGGCGTATGACCTGAGCGAGAAGACGGCCACGGTTCCGATCGTGTTCATCGGGGACACCGTCGTCATGGGGGGCGATCGCTCTCAAGAACTCCGATTGATGGATGCGATCAGCCGCTGCGCCCGGTCCGAGTGCCCGTCTCCCCTCGCTCGCATCGACCTCTCGGCCTTCCCCTGGAGAGACGTCGCGCGTCTCGCTCTCCTCGTGGGGCTCGTCGTCCTCTTCGCTCTCCTGCAGTTCTCCTAGATCCGAGGACCCGCTCGCCGAGGAGCGGTATACTACTCGCGGAGGCACCTTGAGCGACGGAGAGCGCATGGAGCGACGAACGAGATCGATCCCCTTCGGCCGGCTCGAGAACGAAGAACTCATCGACCTTCTTCGCAAGGCCGGCGACGCGGCTCACACGCACGTCGACGTTTCACTGCTGCGTGAGGAGATCGTCAAGCGGAACATCGGGCTGGTGAAGTCGATCGCCGCCAAGTTCCTGACGTCCGGCGAGCCTCTCGACGACCTGATACAGGCCGGCTACATAGGCCTTCTCAACGCCGTGGCCAACTTCGATCTCGCGCGCAATACGCGGTTCTCGACGTACGCGACCTACCTCATCCAGGGGGAGATCCGCCACTTCATCCGGGACAAGCACGCGCCGATTCGCGTTCCCCAGTGGGTCCAGACGATGAACCGGCGGATCAAGGAGGCCGAGGAGGCCCTGTTCAAAGAGCGCGGACGAGCCCCGACGCTGGCGGAACTGGCGACGTCGCTCGAGCTGACCCCCGACCAACTGGCGGCGCTGCTCCGCGGACGACAATCCATGACCTACGTGTCCATCGACCGGGAGCGACGTTCGAGCGACCCCAACCCTTCGCCTCCCTCGCTGGACGAGGTCCTTCCGCCGTCCGGGGCGGAGATGCCGCTCGACGCGCGCCTCCGCATCGTGGTGGCCATCGAGCAGCTTGCGGAGATCCAACAGCAGATCCTTCAGGGGCTCTTCTACCGAGGCAAGAGCCAGTTCGAGGTCGGGAAGGAGCTCGGGATCTCCCAGCGCCAGGTGTCGCGCATCAAGGAGCGCGCTCTCTCCGATCTTCGAGACACCCTTCGCCGACCGCCCGGTCCGGCGGATGGAGAAACTGGAGAAGAGTGTGACGTGGAATAATCGAGCCGTATGGAGGATCACGGAGTGAACAGGACGGACGAAAAGGCGGACCTCTTGGTCTTGATCGGACACGCGATTGACGGCCTTCGGAAGTCCATCGACTACCTCGACACCGCTCATCGCGCGGACGGTCTCCTCCACTTAGGACAGGTCATCCGTGAAATCGACGGCTACATCGAGCACATCGACGATGACCCTCTCCTTCGGCTTGCGCCCATCGCGCCATCGCACATCCGCTCCGGACTGCTCAAGGTGCGCGAGGACCTCGCCGTGGTGATTCGGGACCTTGACCGCCCCGCGGAATAGCCCAGAGCCATCGGCCAAGCTCGCCGTCGTCACCGGCGGGACGAGGAACATCGGCCTCGCCATCGCCGAGGCGCTGGGCGGCCTCGGCTATCGCCTCGTCCTCGTCTATCGAGCCGACGCGGAGCAGGCCGCGGGTGCCGTGAGCCGGCTCACGGCGCTCGGGATGACGGTCCGCGTCGCGCGCGCTGACGTCACGGCCGAGGAGGACGTTCGCAGGCTCTTCGACAACGTGAGGGACACGGAGGGGCGCCTCGATCTCCTGGTAAACAACGTCGGGGACTTCCTGTTCAAGCCGCTCCTCGAGACGACCTTGGTCGAGTGGGAAGACGTCCTCCGGAGCAACCTGACGAGCGCGTTCCTCTGCACGAAGGCGTCGCTGCCCCTGCTGAGGGGGCGCGGCGGACAGATCATCTCGATCGCTTCGATGCACGCCGATACCCTGCGAGCGGTTCCAAACACGCTGCCGTACGCGGTGGCGAAGACCGGGCTTGTGCTCCTGACGAAGTCGCTCGCGAAGTCGGAGGGCCCCTATGGAATCCGGGCCAACGCCGTGTGCCCTGGGTTCGTTGGCTCCGGCGCCGCCCCGCACGCCGACTCGTCCGCGATCCCCTGCGGAAGGCCCGCAGATCCGGCCGAGATCGCACACGTCGTGCGTTTCCTCGCCTCGGACGAGGCGTCCTACGTGACAGGCGCAATCGTCAACGTGCACGGGGGCGCGCTGCTCTGACTCCCTAGCCTCCGACCGCCGCCTGGTAGCCGCCGTTCGAGCGCTCGACCTTGATGGTCGTCGTCTGTTGGTCCGTGATGACCACCTGTCCGAGCACGATCTCCGGCGACGTGTTGATGACGACGCGGTACGTCCCCGCAGGTAGCTTCGGACCCTGGTCTCCCAGGGTTCCGGTGTAGACAACGTTTCCGGCCGCGTCGTAGACGGTGTACGTGAAGGCCGCGGCGACGCTGAGGGCGGCCCGCAGCTCGGCGCTGTTGTTCGCGTCGAAGTAGAGGCCGTTCGTCGCCTTGGCGATCTCCATCAGCTGTTCACGCGCCTTGTTGTCCTGCCCGAGAGAGAACCCGACCACGTCGATCCGGAGGTCGTAGCCGGCGGTGATGAGCTGCCGCGCCGCCTCCACCGGGTTCCCTCCACAGGTCTCCATGCCGTCGCTGACCAGGAGGATCAGCTTCGTGCCGGGAGCCTCGGCGAAGTCGTCCTTCGCGAGATCGAGTGCGTACGCGAGCGGGGTCGCCCCTCTCGGGGTCATGGCCCGCACCTGCGTCTTGAACCACTCGTGGTTCGGCTCGGAGACGATCTTCGAGATGACCTCGCTGTGCTCGCAGCCGCCGAACGAGCGCATCCCGACGTACATCGCAGGCGACAGCGTATCGAGCAGGTCGATGATCACCGTCTTCGCGACGTCGATCTTGACCTGCCCCTCGATGAACTCGCCCATGCTGGACGACGTGTCGAGCATGATCAGGAGGCTGTCCGGGGATCGATTCAGGGAGAGCGAGAGCTCGCCGGCCGGCTGCAACTCCAGGCTGCCGTATTCCTCACCGACGACGATCTCCTCGGCGGGGCCCATCGCTCCAATGGCGTCGATGCTCGGTCCCGCGCAGTCCGAGTGGTTCTCGTCCGCCGGGACGTCGCTCACGCGCACGAAGCGGAACCGGTCTTCCGGGCCTGCGTACGGCCCGATGTCGATCATGCCGGGATACCCGATCGTCTGCCCCACGAAGAGGAACCTCACGCCGTCCTCGCTGATCTCCACGCGGGCCGGATGATCGTTCGTGATGTAGATGAAGAGGTCGGCGCCGGGTCCGTCCACGAGGACGTTGTCGATGAACTCGACGGTCAGGAATCCCCGGGTGTCGAGATCGCTCAGGCGGAATCCGAGGGCCACCGCGTTGGTGTCGCAACCGGAGCAGGCCTTGAGCTGGTCAACCCCTGACCCCTGGGCCACCGCGGGCGAGTTCCCTTGGTCCGATCCCTGCGAGCTCTGGCTCGGGTCGCGTCCGCTGCAGGTGTGACACCCGCAGGGTGCCGCGTCAGGGGGCCCGAGGGCTTCTTCCGGGTCGTCGAAGGCGCCCCGCACACAGCTGGCCGTCACGTACTCCACGACGCGGTCCGCGAACGCCCGATCACCAGAAGGGTATGTGATCCCGAAGTATGTGGTCGGTTGACCGACCAACACGGCCGCGACCATCAAGACAGCAAGAACCACAGCGACGACCCCACGCTCCACCAACCCGGTGTGCGTCCTGCGTTTCATCCAGCCACCTCCGCCCGAATCGAGTCCCCACCGATCATTGCCTGTCGGCCATCATAGTTCGATTCCAGAAAGAAGGCAAGTATCGGCCTCTTCCACGATCCCTTCTATGAGTATTCCAGAGGGCGAGCTGTTGAAAACCCCGAACCCGTTCGCTACCATCCTCCGCGTTGCCGAGGTGGCGGAATTGGCAGACGCGCATGGTTGAGGGCCATGTGGACATACAACGTCCGTGCGGGTTCAAGTCCCGCCCTCGGCATTCCTCTTTCGTTCGTCTTCCGGAAAAGCGAGGGGCGATGCGAATCCTTCTCGACGTCATGGGAGGGGATCTCCCTCCGTGCGAGCTGATCCAAGGCGGTATCGCGGCCTCGCGACATCAGTCGATTGACATCGCCTTCGCCGGGGATCCGCGCACCATCGAGGCCGCACTGGCCTCCGCCGGAGAGCACCTGGGAGAGCGGTTCAGCGTCGTCCCCAGCACGGACGTCGTCGCCATGGACGACTCCCCGGTGAGAGCGATCCGAGAGAAAAAGAACTCGTCCCTCGTGCTCGGACTCGAGGCGTTGCGCCGCGGCGAGGCCGACGGCTTCGTCTCCCCGGGGAACACCGGCGCCGTGGTGGTCGGCTCGCTCTTCACCCTCGGTCGGATCGCTGCGATCCCTCGCCCCGGGCTGCTCGCCATCCTCCCCACGCTCCACGGGCCGGACCTCCTGGTCATCGACGTCGGCGCGAACACCGACTGCTCCCCGGACCACCTCGCCGCGTTCGCTCTGATGGGCGCGACCTACGCGCGCGAGATCCTCGCCATCGCCGAGCCCCGCGTCGGCCTGCTCAACATCGGCACGGAGGAGTCGAAGGGAAACCGCACGGCCCAAGAGGCCTTTGCGGCTCTCCGCTCGTCGTCGCTCGACTTCGCCGGGAACGTCGAGCCGCACCACCTGCTCACCGAACGCCCGGTGGACGTCGTCGTCTGCGATGGATTCGTTGGGAACATCTTCCTCAAGTCGATCGAGGGCGGGATCTCGGCCGTCACGAGCCTGCTCAAGAAGTCCATCATCCAGAACGCGTTCGCGAAGCTCGGCGCGCTCCTGCTGAAGCGCGCCTTCTCCGACGTTCGTCAGGTCCTGTCGTACGAACGCCACGGGGGCGCGCCCCTGCTCGGCGTCGACGGCACCGTCGTCATTGCGCACGGGCGATCCGACGCGGAGGCCATTGAGAGCGCCATCGACGTGGCCCGGCGGCAGGTGAGCGCCCGCCTCGTCGAGCGGTTCGGGCGCGGCATGCAGGGATGGACACGGAATGGGGGCTAGGATCGTCGGAACCGGATCCCACCTCCCACCCCGCGCCGTCCCCAACTGCGACCTCGAGAACCTCGTCGACACGTCGGACGAGTGGATCGTCCAGAGAACGGGAATCCGCGGACGCCACCTCCTCGAGGACCAGGAACTCCCGTCGGAGATGGGCGTCGCCGCGGCTCGCGCGGCGCTCGCGGCGTCCGGGAGCGCCGTCGGCGACGTCGATCTCGTGCTCGTCGCCACCACGTTCCCGGACATGACCTGCCCGGGAACCGCACCCTTCGTCGCCGCCGCCCTTGGAACCGGCGACGCACCCTTCTTCGACCTCACCGCCGGCTGCACGGGGTTCGTCTACGGACTTGCGGTCGCCGAGGGCTTCCTGGTGTCGGGGCTGGCCGAGTGCGTTCTCCTCATCGGCTCCGAAGCCCTGTCGCGCGTCACCGACTGGAATGACCGCCGGACCTGCGTCCTGTTCGGCGACGGAGCCGGAGCCGTGGTTCTGCGACGCGGATCTGACGGAGCCGGAGTGCTCGGCGTGTCCATCCACGGAGATCCCGAAAAGGCGCTCCTCCTCCACATGCCTGCGGGAGGAACTCGCCTGCCGGCGAGCCACGACACGGTGGACGCGCGCCTCCACTACCTAAAGATGGAAGGATCGGGCGTGTTCCGGAGCGCCGTTCCTCTCATGGAGCGGGCGCTCGAGGGTGCGCTTGGCAAGGCTGGCCTCACCATCGGCGAAGTGGACTGGGTGATTCCACACCAAGCCAACCTGCGGATCATCGACGCCCTGGCGCGCCGCCTGGCGATTCCGCGGGATCGGGTCATCGCAAACGTCGATCGCGTCGCCAACACGTCCTCGGCGTCCATTCCGATCGCCCTCGACGAGGCGATACGCAGCGGGCAGATCCAACCGGGCCACGTCGTCGCGATGACGGCTTTCGGGGCAGGCGTCACCTACGGCGCGGCCATCGTTCGGATGTGAGGACGGAGCCCATGGCGCAGCACGTCGCATTTCTCTACCCCGGCCAGGGAACGTTGCCCCCCGAGGTCGTTCCCGCGCCGGCAGATCTCGAAGCCTTGTATGGGCTTGCCGCCGAGGCAGGCCTTTCGCTGCGTGAGTGGATCCTCGAAGGAGATACGGAGCGCCTGATCCGCACCGACGCGGCCCAGCCGGCCATCTTCCTCGACTCGGTGGTCCGAACGGCCCTCCTAGAGACCGCGGGGATCGTCCCGGGCATTGTCGCCGGACACAGCCTCGGGGAGTACCCGGCCCTCGTCGCGGCCGGCGTTCTCGCCGCGGAGGACGCCCTTCGCCTGGTCTTGCGTCGCGGCGCGCTCATGAGCGGCATCCCCGGAGGAATGGCGGCCGTCGTGAAGCTCGACCTGGAGGCCGTGCGCACGCTTTGTCGGGAGATCGGACCCGAGGTCCACGTCGCGAATCACAACGGACGAACACAGGTCGTCGTTTCGGGTTCCGCCGTCGGCCTCGAGACGCTGGCGAAGGTCGTCGCGGGCCGAGGCGGCCAGACTCTGCCGCTGAAGGTTTCGGGGCCATTCCATTCGCCCTTCATGCGGCCGGCCGAGGACGCCCTCGCCCCGGAGATCGCCCGCACGCCCTTCGCGGTCCCACGCGTGCCGATCGTTTCCTCGGTCAGCGGAGCCGCGGAACACGACGCGAACCGTCTGAGAACGCTTCTCGCAACCCAGATCACGTCTTGCGTTCGCTGGATGGACGTCCTCGACGCGCTCGAAGCGCTGGGCACGACCCTCG
The DNA here is from genome assembly GCA_041302745.1 of Candidatus Bipolaricaulota bacterium. Classification (GTDB taxonomy): domain Bacteria; phylum Bipolaricaulota; class Bipolaricaulia; order UBA7950; family UBA9294; genus JAPLGD01. The sequence goes on from JBFYQP010000033.1 coordinate 21,363, forward strand.
CGGTGGAGGTCGGCCCGGGGAACGTCCTCACGAACCTCGGCCGAAGGGCCACGGAGAGGATCCGATTCGTGACGTACAAGGAGGCCGTCGATGGCGCGCTTTGAGGGAAAGGTGGCTCTCGTCACGGGCGCCACACGCGGCATCGGCCGCGCGGTGGCGGCGAAGCTTCTCGCCGAAGGAGCAGAGGTCGTCGGCCTCGGCAGGGACGAGGCGTCCGGCGCCGCCTTCGTGAGGGATCTTCCCGACGCCCGCTTCCTTGCAGCAGACGTCGCGAACCCCGATGAGGTTCGTGCAGCCGTAGACGAGACCGTGCAGCGATTCGGCGGAGTGGACTTCGTCGTCGCGAACGCCGGCATCACGCGCGACGCCCTCGCACTGCGGATGTCGCCTCAGGACTGGAGCGCCGTGCTCGACGTCAATTTGAGCGGCACGTTCTACACGATCCACTCGTGTTTGCGGACTCTCCTGCGCCGCCCCGGTTCCGCCGTCGTCGCCATCGCCTCCGTCGTCGGCGAGACGGGGAACGTCGGCCAGGCCAACTACGCCGCATCGAAGGCCGGCATCGTCGCCCTCTGCCGAAGCGTCGCCAAGGAGGTGGCGGGCCGCGGCGTTCGCGTCAACGTCGTCGCCCCAGGATTCGTGGAGACGGAGATGACGGCCGTCCTCTCCGCCGAGGCACGCGCCGCGTACCTCGGGCGAATCCCGCTCGGACGCCCGGCGCGTCCCGAGGAAATCGCAGACGCGGTGTGCTTCTTGCTTTCGCCAGAGGCTTCCTATATAACTGGGCAAGTGATCGGCGTCAACGGCGGGCTATTCCCATAGAGTGCGCATGCAAAGGGAGGTTTCTCTGTCATGAGTGACATAGCCGACAAGGTGAAGGCGATCATCTGCGATCAGTTGATGGTCGACGCGGATGAGGTCACGGATGCATCGTCCTTCGTCGAGGACCTCGGGGCGGACTCGCTCGACACGGTCGAGCTGATCATGGAGTTCGAGGACGAGTTCGGCGTGGAGATCCCGGACGAAGAGGCCGAGAAGATCTCGACCGTTGGAGAAGCGACGGCCTATCTCGAGAAGCTCCTTGCCAAGAAAGCGGCCTAGAAGCCCTGAAGCAGCGCAGAAGGGACGGCGAGTCGAATCGCGGGTCCCTTTTTCGTTGCGTAGGGACGGAGGAGCCGTCGTGGAGACGACCGAATGAACCCCTCTGCATGGACGGATGAGCCGCTCGCGACGTACCTCGAGCGGCTCGGATCGGGCGAGCCGACGCCCGGCGGCGGCAGCGCCGCCTGTCTGGCGGGCGCGCTCGGCGCCGGCCTGGGATCCATGGTCGTCGCGGTCGTCTCCAAGAAGAGCGACGCCATCGACTGGGCGGAGTTTGCCGACGCCTTCCAAGCATTGCGAGACGGATTCCTCGGCCTTGCCCGGGACGACGAGGAGGCATTTCGCGTCGTAATGGCGGCGCTGCGGCTCCCCAAGGAGGATCCGTCGCGTTCGGCGCGGCTCCAGGAGGCCCTGGAGCAGGCGGCCCTCGTTCCCTTGGCGGCCGCCGAACGCGCCGTCGACCTACTTCGGCGCCTGCAGATCCTCGCTCCGAACGCCTCGGACTCGATCGTGAGCGACGTCGGCGTCGGCGCTCACCTTGCCTTGGCGGCGTTGCGCTCCTCGCTCCTGAACGTCGACGTCAACGTGCGCGCGCTCAAGAACGCGGAGCTGCGGGCTACCCTCACGCACCGGCGGCGCGAGATCGAAGAGGCGGGCTCGGCCCTCTGCGCGGACATCGCTCGCGCCGTCTGCGCTCGGCTCGCCCCCGACGTTCGTTCCCGCTGAGGCGGCCCCGATGACGCCGGCTCGCGATCCCTCCCTCACGAAGGCCGACCTGCGCGGGGCGCTTGCCGTGGCCGTGGGCGCTGCGCGCCGGGCCGGATCGGTCCTCCGGCGCGGCCTCTGGGACGCCGACAAGACCTCCCGCGAGAAGACCCACCGCCACGACCCCGTGACGGCCTACGACTACGAGGCAGAGCAAGTCCTCGTCGAAGCGCTCGGGGCGGCCTTCCCGACGTGGGGCATCGTCTCCGAGGAGGGGGCGAACCGCCCCGGGTCTTCGGCGTGCCGATGGATCGTCGATCCGCTGGATGGAACCAACAACCTGCTCCGCGGAGTGCCTCACTTCGCCACGTCCATCGGCCTTGCCGACGACCGCGGCCCCGCTCTCGCCTGCATCTACGATCCATGCCGCGACGAGTTGTACACCGCGATCCGCGGGCAAGGGGCCTTTGTGAACGATCGGCGGATTGAGGTCAGTCGACTCGCGGCGCTGGACGGCGCCGTCATCGGCGTCGGGTTTGCCACGCTCCCCGAGCGGCGGGCGCCCACGCTCGCCCAACTCCCCGCCTTCGCTCCCCACGTGCGGTCGCTGCGTCTGTTCGGCTCGGCGGTCCTCGACCTCGCGTACGTGGCCGCCGGCCGCTTTGACGCGATCTGGTACCCATCGCTCCACGACTGGGACGTCGCGGCGGGACGCCTCCTCGTGACGGAGGCCGGCGGGACCGTGACGGCCCTCGACGGGAGCCCTCTCGTCGACCCGGAGTCAGGGCTCCTCGCATCGAACGGTCCGCTCCATTCGTCGATGCTGACGGTCCTCCGACCGCCGCGAGCGACACCATGACGCAAGCCGCACTCGGGGACCTCACGCGCTACCAGTCCCTCATCTCCAACTGGGACGAGTTCCTCGCCGCGTGCGCGCGACCGCTCTCGACGGACCTCCGCGTGAACACCCTGCGGATTTGCCCGGACGACCTGCGCAGCCGCCTCGAGCGAAAGGGCATATCCCTCGAACCGTTCGCCTGGGAGCCGACGTACTTTCGCACGACGAGGCCGGTGGGGGCGACGGTCGAGCACTGGGCCGGGCTCTTCTACCTCCAAGAGGTCGTGCAGAGCGTGCCCGTCGCCGCCCTCGACCCGCAGCCCGGCGAACGGGTCCTCGACCTCTGTGCGGCCCCCGGCGGGAAGGCGACCGACATCGCGGCACGGATGCAGAATCGAGGCTGCCTCGTCGCCAACGAGCCGAACGGGCGGCGCCAGCAGGCACTGCTCGCAAACGTGAACCGCATCGGCGCTTGGAACATCGCGATCTCCGAATACCGAGGCCAGGACTTCCCGATCGGCGACGGGTTTGACCGAGTCTTGGTCGACGCCCCGTGCTCCGCCGAGGGAACCCTTCGCAAGGAGTCTTCTCTCCGAGGCGGCGCCTCGCCGTCGGCGATCCGTCGCCTGGCGGGAATCCAACAGATGCTCATCCTGCGGGCGTTCGACCTTCTTCGGGTGGGCGGACGGCTTGTGTACTCTACCTGCACGTTCGCCCCGGAGGAGAACGAGGGAGTCGTCGCACACCTCCTCGAGCGCCGCGCCGCTCGGATTCTCCCGATCTCCGTACCGTTTCCTCACGCCTCGGGCGTCACGTCGTGGGGTGCCGCCACGTATCCCGATGAGGTGTCCGACTGCGTGCGCATCTATCCCCACCACCTCGACAGCGGAGGAGGATTCGTTGCCCGAATCGAACGGCTTGCCTGACAGGCTCCGATCCCGCACGTCGCCGGGGCCCCGAGCGAACGAGCCTCCTCGGGACACCCGAGCGAACGAGCCTCCTCGGGACACCCTCCTCCAGTTCTACGGTTCCGTCTTCGGGGTCGCGACGGACGACCTCGCCGGCCTCGATGTGACGGAGAAGGACGGCGAGATCTGGGTGGCCGCCGCCCCGACGCCGTCCCGCGTCCACACGCGACGACCCCCGGGGCTCCGCGCCCTGCGCCGAATGCCCGATGGCCCCAAACCCACGAGCACGTTCCTCTCCTGCCTCGGACCTCGCGTCCACGCCTCGAGAGTCGACGTCGACCTCGAGTCTCTGCGCGCCCTCCTCCTCGGGCGAAGACTCGGCGTCGACCTCCCCGATTCGTACGTCGCTCTTGCCTACGACGGACTCGTCCTCGGATGCGGACGTGTGCAGCGCTCGGAGCTTCACGTTCTCATCCCCACCGGCCGTCGACGTGAGCTGCTCGAAGTTCTCGAGAACCGCACGCCTCTCAAGGACCCGAAACTGTAATCCAGATCACAGATTCCGCCGGGTCGATTCGCTAGAATCAGGACGGAAGTTGGGTCCATTCATAAGGAGGCACGAATGAAGATCAAAGCGGTCTTGTTGGCAGTGCTTGCTCTCGGGCTGCTCTCGGCAGCCGCTGCCAGCGCTGTACCGAAAGACCTTGTTCTGATCCTCGACGCGTCGAACAGCATGAACAAGACGTTCGGCGCCGGCACGCGCATGGAAGCGGCCCGCTCGGCTCTCGGCGAGATTCTCGCCGCCATGCCGGAGCAGGGAAGCGTCGGCATGCTGGTGTTCGGGCATCGGATCGGCTATCAGAACCAGGTCGAGAGCTGTCAGGACATCGAACTCCTGTTCCCCGTTGCGGCGTTCAACCGCAGTGTCGCCAACCAGATGACGGCCGCGGTGAATCAGGTCACGGCACAGGGGAAAACCCCGCTCGCTGACGCGCTCACGACGGCGGCCAACGCGCTCGCCGCTCGGGGCAGCGGAGGAGCCATTGTCCTCATCAGCGACGGCGAAGGAAACTGCGGCGGGCAGGAGCTTGCCGTAGCGAAGATGATCGGAACGATGTCCCCGGAGATCTGCCTGCACATCGTGGGTCTCGACATGGAGGCGAACGCGAGCGAATCCTTGCGCGCGATGGCCCTTGAGACGTGCGGCAACTACTGGAGCGTCGACGACCCCGGCGCGCTCGTCAGCGCCCTGTACGCGGCCGTGGGCGCGTCAGGGAAGCCGGTAGCCGAGACTCCCTCCCCAGGAGGCGTCCCAGCGAGCTACGCGTGCTTCGGCGTAACCAACGTGATCTACGGAACCGACAAGGACGACGTCCTGTACGGAACGCCCGCCGGCGACCTCATCTTCGGGCTCTCGGGGAACGACTTCATCATCGGTCTCGGCGGCAACGACGTGCTCATCGGCGGGCCGGGGAACGACATCCTTGAGGGTGGAATCGGCAAGGACGTCCTCGATGGAGGAGAGGGCGACGACCTTCTCTTCGGAGGAACGGATGACGACGTGATCTGCGGCGGAGCCGGCAGCGATTCCCTCGAGGGAGAGGCCGGCAACGACGTCCTCGACGGAGGCGAAGGGAGCGACGCCCTGCTTGGCGGCCCCGGGAACAACACCCTGTACTGCGCGGACGCCGCGGACATCCTGATGGAAGGCACCGTCGTCTCCGGAACCTGCCCGGTCTGCCCGGTGGGCTGCGGAACTCCGTGCCCGGCGGTTCCGACTCCGACGTGCCCGGCGCCCGCCGTCCCGGCGTGCCCGACGCCTGCCGCCGCTTGTCCCATCGCACCGCCCGCGCCCCCGTGCACGACGCCCGCCGCGGCGAAGGCCGTGAACGAAGGCCAGTCGATCCAGCTTCACGGCACGGTCAGCGACTACGACTGCAACATCCTGTCCGTGCTCTGGCAGGTGTCGTACGGAACCCTGAGCGACGCTACGTCTCTCGATCCGGTCTATACGGCGCCCATGCTGAGCGGCTGCGAAGATCTGGACGTCAAGGTCACCCTGACGGCGGTCGACGCCTGCGGTGCGTCCGGCAGCGATTCGTTCCTGATCCACGTGAACAACGTCAACCACGCTCCCACGATCGACGCGAAGGCGGACGTGTGGGTGGACGAAGGAGACGTCGTCTTGCTGCAGGCTACGGCCTCGGACCCGGACGGCGACCGGCTGACAACCAGCTGGACGAGCGGAGGAGACGTCGGCGGCTTCGACAACCCGAGCGTCCTCCAGGCGATCTACCGGGCCCCGCTGATCGACTTCTGCCAGGGCGTCGAGGTCCCGCTCATGGTTCGCGTGGTCGACCCGTGCGGCGCCTCGGCGTGCGACACCGTTCTCGTCCACGTTCGCAACGTGAACGCGGCTCCGACGGTCGAACTGGGTCCCGACTTCGCTCTCGATGAAGGGACCACGGTTCGCCTGACCCCCGTCGTCGCCGACCCCGAGTGCGACGTTCTCACGTACTGCTGGACCGTGACGTCCGGCACGCTGGCTGGACCGAACGATCCGACCCCGACGTTCACCGCCCCCATGACGAACGACTGCACAGGAACCTCACTGGTCATCACCCTAACGGTGACGGATCCGTGCGGACTCCAGGCGAAAGACTCGGTCACCGTGCGCGTGCGCAACGTCAACGGCGCGCCGGCCGTCGAGTTGGGGAATCCTGTCTGCATCATGGAGGGAGCGCCGCTGCATCTCATTCCCGCGGTCTCCGACCCGGACGGCGACCCGCTGATCTACGCGTGGTGCGTCTCGGCGGGCACGCTGGACAGCTCTTGCGCCGGGGCGCCGGTCTTCATCGCCCCCGTCATCAAGGACTGCACGGGCTTGGACGTGACGGTTACGCTCGTCGTGACCGACCCCTGCGGGCTCACGGCCACGGACACCCTCGTCATCCACGTCGGCAACGTCAACACGCCGCCCACGGTGACGGCGGATCCGTAGCCGGCGCCACGCCACCCTTAGAGCGGACCTAGAGATCTGCTCCGCCCCTCCAACGGGGCGGAGCAGATCCTGTTTCTCGCCTCGCACTCCATCGCCCCGAGATCCGAAAGAACACGGACGCCGACGGGATTCTCGCCCGCCAGCGCGTGAGCGACGTGCAGGTGGAGGCACTTGACGCGCCGAAGGTCGGCGACGCCGCCGATTCCCCTGTCAAGTAGCCCACGCAGCATCCCGCGCGCCGCCAGGGCCGTCTCCTCCTCGCGAGACAGCCGCGCGGCCCGAAGCTCGATGTAGCTACGGTGGGCTTTCTCGAAGTCCGCGCGGAGCTCGTCGTCCCGCCGCACCTCGTCCTCGAGACGGGCCACCCATCCCGCAGACTCCAGCGCCGACACCGCGTGCCGCAAGTGCGGGCACGTCAGCCAGTAGAGGGTCGGAAACGGGGCTCCGTCGACCACGGGGTGAACCACGACGACCTGCGGACATCCAAACCGGCAGCGGCGAGCGACCCCGTCGACGCCGCGCGGAGCGCGGCCGATCTGGCGCCCGACAACGAGGAGGTCGTCTACCCTCGCCAGGTCCACGCTGGATCCTCGTACCGTCCGAGGCGCAGTGCCTCCGCCCGCCCGGCTTCCTCCGCAGTCCATTCCTCTCCGCCGTCCGAGTCGCCGAGGATGCGCGCAAGCGCCGACCCAAGCGCGGCCGCGGCCTCCTGCGCACTCACACGACGACCCAGGATCTCTGAAAGCGTCGTCGTGTGCCTCGGTTGGGAAGGGACCCGCGCGGGGGCGTAGTCGGGGCGCAGCGCGCGCAGGTACCGCTCCATCGGGACCGTATCGGCCTCGAGGAGCAGCGTGCAGTGATAGAGGACCGCGTGGCCTCGCCTCGCCTGGGCCGCGCCGGACAGCTTGCCGAGAGGGCACACGACCGCGCTCCCCTCGACTCGCACGTCGGCCCCCATCACGCGGAGCGCACCCGCGACGCAGGCGCCGAGGCGCCCGAACGCCTCTTCGACTCCGCCGACAACCTCGCCCCGGACGACCGCCGAGATGTTCAGGTTGCCGGGGTAGTGGACGACCGAGCCCCCGCCCGAAACGCGCCTCACGACGGGGACGCCGTCTCGCTCGGCGGCCGCAAGGTCGACCTCGTCGGCGGCCCGCTGCGAGCGCCCGATCACGACGGCACGATCGCCGATCCAGGAGCGCAGCATCGGCTCGCCGCCGCCGCGCACCGACTCAAGAAGGGCCTCGTCAAGCGCCAGTCCGCGATGGACAGGCTCCGGCACGAGGTCCGTCCGTCGCCTCATCCGGCTCCGTACACAACCTGAGCGTGGTACGAGCTTCGGACGAGGGGGCCCGCGATGACCCACGAGAATCCGAGTTCCCTCGCCTCGGCCTCGATCTCCCGGAACTCCTCGGGCGGCACGTACCGGCGCAGCGCTGCCGAGGATGGCGTCGGCGGCAGGTACTGGCCGATCGTCACCCACGTGGTCCCCGCTTCGCGCAGGTCCTCGAGCGCGACGCGGACCTCGCTGCGTCGCTCTCCCAGTCCCAGCATAAGGCCGCTCTTGATCGCCCTTCCCCTCGCGCCGCTGCGAAGGAAGTGGAGCACGTCGAGCGATTGCTGGTACGACGCTCGGCGGTCGCGCAGCGCCGGCGTCAACCGCGCTACGGTCTCGAGGTTGTGGCCGAGGATGTCGGCTTCGCTCGCCATCACGCGAAGAAGCGATCGTGGATCGCCGGAGAAGTCCGGAAGCAGGAGTTCGACGACGCTCTCCGGCGACGCCCGCTTGATCTCAAGCACCGCCTCGACGAACGCGGCGGCGCCTCCGTCGGGGAGGTCGTCTCGATCCACCGACGTGAGAACGACGTGCCGCAGCGCGAGGTCGCGCACCGCCGAGGCGAGCCGCGCGGGCTCGCCTCGGTCGAGAACGCCTTCCGGGTTCCCCGTCTTGACGGCGCAGAACCTGCATCCACGGGTGCAGACGTCGCCGAGGATCATGAACGTCGCCGTCCCCGCACTCCAGCACTCGACCGCGTTCGGACAGAGGGCCCCCTGGCAGATCGTCGTCAACCGGTGCTCCGCAAGGACCTGCCGCACGACGCGCATCCTCTCGGCCGCCGCGGGCGTCGGAACGCGAACCTTCAGCCACTCGGGACGATCAGGCACAGACCCGCTCCTCAAGATCCGCAAGCGCGCGACGCTGGAGTCGCCAACCGAGAAGGCGAGCGAGGTTGCCCGCGAGCGCGCTTTCGACCTCTCCCACGGCGATCGGCCGCGCCAGACACTCGCTCATCGACACCGCCCGCACCGGAAGTCCGCACGGGTGGATCATTCCGAAGTGAGCCGAGTTGACGTCCACGTTCAGCGCAAGCCCGTGGCGCGTCACCCAGTTCTTAACGTAGATGCCGATCGATGCGATCTTCCCCTCCCGCACCCACACCCCTGGAAATCCTGCGCGACGACCGGCGGCGATGCCGAACTCGCTGAGCGTGTCGATCGCCGCGTCCTCGAGCGTTCGCACGTAACGCTTCACGTCGCGACCGTGGCTCCGCAGATCGACGATCGGGTAGGCCACCAGCTGTCCCGGCCCGTGGTACGTCATGTCCCCGCCGCGCTCGACGTCCACCACGGGGATCGCCGCGCGGTCGACGTCCTCGGCCGAGACGAGGTACTCCACCGGCTTGGCGCTCCGCCCCCGCGTGAAGACCGGGTCGTGCTCGACCGTGAGAAGGACATCGGGAAGTCTCTCCTCGACCCGCAGGGCATGCACGCGGCGCTGGATCTCGAGCGTTCGGCCGTAGTCCACTCGCCCAAGCGGAACGTGGAACGCGATCTCACCCTGCCGTGATGTCGCCGAGCCGGTCACCGACCTGCACCCGCTTCCCTTCCTCCGCCGCGACGCTCGCCAAGCGTCCCGACGCGGGAGCCGGCACGACGAATGTCGTCTTCTCGGTCTCGACCTCGACCAGGTCTTCCCCCTCCTGCACGACGTCGCCGACGCTCCGGAGCCAGCCGACCACGACCGCTCCCTCGATCTCGCCAAGATCCGGGAGTCGAACCTCCGTCGCCGTCCGCTTCATGTTGCCGTCCTTTCGCGCGGAGTCTAGCCGATCCTCGTCCCACGGTCACCTTGTCAACCCCCCGCCCCCCTCCTATAGTTGCCGCGAGGTGATCGCATGGGCTTCGCGTGTGGTCTGGTGGGGCTTCCGAACGCGGGAAAGTCGACGATCTTCAACGCGCTGGCCAACGCCGGCGCGCGCGTCGAGAGCTACCCGTTTTGCACGATCGAGGCCAACGTCGGTTCGGCCGCCGTCCCCGACGCGCGGCTCGATCGACTCGCCGCGCTCTTCCCGGACAAGAAGAAGGTCCCGACCCACCTCGACGTGATCGACATCGCCGGGCTCGTCGAAGGCGCCAGCGAGGGAGAGGGAATGGGAAACCAGTTCCTCGCCGAGATCCGGGCCGTCGACGCGATTCTCCACGTCGTCCGATGCTTCGACGACCCGAACGTCGCCCACGTGACGGGATCGATCGACCCGCTGCGAGACATCGGAATCGTCGAGACCGAGCTCCTGCTCAAGGATCATGAGACCCTGAGCCGCGTCGCGGCTCGCCTTCACGGAGAGACCCGAGGCCCCGACCGGCACGCGCCGGCTCGTGAGGCCGCCTGGAACGTGCTCGTCGACCAAGTCGCCGAGGGGCGCCCCGTCCGGTCCATCCCCATCGCACACGAGATTGCCGACCTGGTCAGGGAAACCTCGCCTCTCACGGCGAAGCCGTCTTTGTTTGTCGCCAACGTCGACGACGCGGGGGAGAACGAGCACTCGCGGGCCGTGTTCGCCGCCGCGCGCGAACGAGGGGCCGAGGCCGTCACGCTCCGCGGACGCCTCGAGGCCGAGATCGGCGAGGCCAGCTCGACGCCCGAGGAGCGCGCCGCGTACCTGGCCGAGTACGGCCTCTCCGAGACCGGCCTCACTTCGCTCGTGCGCGCCGGCTACCGCCTTCTCAACCTCATCACGTTCTTCACCGTCGAAGGGCCCGAAGTCCGCGCCTGGACCGTCCCGGCCGGAACGACGGCGCGCGCCGCGGGCGGCAAGATCCATTCCGATTTTGCGGATCGATTCGTCGTGGCCGAAGTGATGATCCTCGACGACCTTCTCCGAGCCGGCTCCGAGAAGGCGCTGCGGGATGCAGGCAAGATTCGACGCGCCGGGCACGACGCGGTCGTCGCCGACGGGGACGTCGTTCACTTCGTGTGCGCATGATCCCCACGGTGCTCGCGTACGATGACCCCCGCGCCCCCGGCCTCATCCTGGAGGTTCTCGAGACCGGACTCACGCTCGTCTTCCCGACCGACACGATCTACGGAGTCGGGGGAAACCCGTGGGACGAGGTCGCGTTGCAGAAGGTCCGGCGCCTCAAGGAGCGCACCGCGGACCAGCCGTTCACCCTCCACCTCGGCTCGGTCGACGCCGTGGAGACATTCGCGGTCGTCACCGATCGTCAGCGCGCGTCCATCCGGTCGCTGCTTCCCGGACCTTACACGCTGCTCCTCGCGGCTCGGCCGTCGGCCCCGGCGTCGGCCGTCCAGAGCGGCACTGTCGGAGTCCGGGTCCCCGATCACCCGTTCTTCGCGCGCGTCATGGCGACGCTCGATCGTCCGCTCTTCGGCACGAGCGTCAACTCGCACGGACGTCCGCCGCTCTCCGACGTGAACGAGATCATCGACCGGTTCCCGTCGATCGACCTTATCCTGACGGGACCGATCGGGCGTGGCCCCTCCGACATCATCGACATGACCGCCGACCCACCGCGCGCCGTTCGAGGATCCCTCCCGCCCCAGCTAACCTCGTCGGGGGACCAGCCCGCCGCGGGCTAGACGAGCAACAACGCTGCCACTCCGGCTACCGTCAGCGCCGTCCCCACGTAGGCTTGCCACGTCGGCCGTTCGCCGAACGCGATGCGCGACACCGGGAGGAGAAAGACGGGGGTCACGGCCATCAGGGTCGACGCCACGCCAACGGGGGCGTTGGCCAGCGCGACGAGAGAGAACGTCACGCCGAGGAACGGCCCGAACACCGAGCCGACGCCCGTCGCCACCGCCGCCCGCCGGTCGCGGAGCGCTCCCAGGGTCTTCGTCCAACCGCCCTTCCGGCCCGCAACGGCCCACGCGGCGACGGTCGCCGCCAGAATCTGGATCACGTTGGTGGACACCGGCGGAAACCCGCCCCGCATCCCCTCGACGGACAGCAGGTATCGGGTCGCCTGGGCGACGACCGCTCCAAGAGCGAACAGGAGGCCGAGCTTGAGACTCCCCTTGGGTGTGCCAGGCGTGGCGCCGCTCCGCCGCCCCGCCAAGACCAGCAGGATCCCCCCCACGACGCCGAGGCTCGCCACAGCCTCCGTCCAGCCCAAACGTTCGCCGAACGCGGCCCAGGCGAGGAACGTGCTCACGACGGGGACGAGCGCCGTAAGCATCGACG
>JBFYQP010000039.1:0-8352 GCA_041302745.1 Candidatus Bipolaricaulota bacterium
CGAACGCCCCGCGGCCGATCGTCACGGGGGCGACCAGCGACACGTTGCTGCCGATGAAGACCCCGTCTTCGATCACCGTGCGGTGTTTCGCTGCGCCGTCGTAGTTGCAGGTGATCGTCCCCGCGCCGACGTTCGTCCCTGCGCCGACCTCCGCGTCGCCGAGGTACGAGAGGTGGCCCGCCTTCACGCCGCGTCCCAACCGGGCCGCCTTGACCTCGACGAAGTTGCCCACACGCGCCTCCGGGCCGACGTCGGCCCTCGAGCGGAGGTGGGCGAACGGCCCGACGGTCGAGCGCTCGCGGACGCGCGCCGACTCGAGCACCGAGTAGCGGACGACGGCGCCGTCCTCGACCGCCGAGTCCTCGATCCAGGAGTCCGGACCGAGGGTGCAGGCTTGCCCGACCTCCGTGGTTCCCACGAGGTGCGTCCCCGGCAGGATCCGCGTTCCGGCGCCGACCCGCACCCGTGCGTCGACGTAGGTGCGCTCGTCGTCGACGATGATGACGCCGAGCGCGGCGAGCGACGCGAGCTTTCGTCGGCGCGCGAGCCTCTCGAGAGCGGACACGTCGGCGGGCGTCGCAAGGCGGCGAAGGTCGTCGGGATCGGCCGGCGACCACGATGCGTCGTCTCGGCCTCCGAACGGGCAATCGCCGAATCGGGAGATCGCCTGGGACAGAGCCTTGGCGGGGTCGACGTTGCCGGCCAAGACCGCGAGAGCGCCTCCGGCGGCAACGAGCGTAGCCGTGGGAGTCGCTTCGGCGGCTCGCAGGAGCGCGCCGATTGTCTCCGCCGTGACAAGGGGGAGATCGGCGCACACAGCGAGCACGCGGTGATCGGCGAGGCGCGCCGCGAGAGCGCGGCGGGACGAGGCTCCGTCGATGTAGGTCGACGCCTCGTCGAGGACACGCTTGTCCATCGGCGTGGCCGCAGAATCGACGAGCAGTACAACGTCGGAGACGCCGGCCCCGCGCGCCGCGGCCTCGACGCGTCCAGGCGCGGAGAGCCCGCAGACGGAGGCGGCATACCGCACCTCGTCCCACGAGGCGTCCTCGCTTCGCGCCGCCAGCACGACGGCTACGGTTCGTTGTGCGTTCATCTCGCTCCCGTCTCGATGATACGTCAGCGGGGAAGTTCCCATCAACTGGAACACCGCTTGCAGACGGGTCCGAGCGCAACCTATACTTCGCGGACATTCGTAGCGCGGGAGGTGGTCGACGTGGTTAAGCGGGTCTTCTCGGGCATTCAACCGACGGGGACGATGCACATCGGCAACTACTTCGGGGCGATCCGCAACTGGGTCTCGCTCCAGGATGAGGCCGACTGCATCTACTGCATCGTCGACTACCACGCGATCACGATCGACGTCGACCCGAAGGAGCTTCGCCGAGCGTCCCAGTCGATGGCCCTCGACCTTCTCGCCTGCGGCGTTGACCCGGATCGGTCGATCCTGTTTGTGCAGTCCGACGTCTCCGCCCACACCGAGCTTGAGTGGATCTTCGGGTGCGTCACGTCGTACGGCGACCTGTCCCGGATGACGCAGTTCAAGGACAAGTCCGACAAACAGGAGTTCGTGTCCGCAGGCCTGTTCACCTACCCGATCCTCCAGGCGGCCGACATCCTGATCTACCGCGCCGACGGCGTTCCGGTGGGAGAGGACCAGGTCCAGCACCTCGAGCTGTCGCGCCGCATCGCGCGCCGCTTCAACGCGCGGTTCGGCGAGTACTTCCCCGAACCGGAGCCGATTGTGCGCAAGGGCGCGCGGATCATGTCGCTCGCCGATCCGACCTCGAAGATGTCGAAGAGCGCGGGAGAAGCTCACTACGTCGGGGTGATGGAGCCCGAGAAGTCGATTCGGAAGAAGGTCCGCTCCGCGGTGACGGACGTCGGCCTCGAGGCCGGGGCGGCGATGTCCCCGGGCGTCGCGAACCTGTTCGAAATCCTGGAGCTTGCGTGCGAATCCGTCGGCGATCCGTCGACCGTGCCGGAGCTCAAGGCTGAGTTCGCGGACGGGAAGCTCCTGTACTCACGGCTGAAGGACACGACGTTCGAGCGGCTGATGGACGTCCTGCGGCCGATTCAGGAGCGGCGGGCGAAGCTTGCCGCCGCGGGCGACGTCGTGACGCTTCTCCAGGCCGGAGCGCGGAAGGCGACGGCGATCGCGTCTGCCACGATGGTCGACGTTCGGCGCCTCGTCGGGCTCGGGACCTCGGCGTAGCCCGGCTTGCGCCGCGCCTACGCGCGGACGCCGCAACCACCTATGCGCGGACGCCGCCCGCCGCAACGCGGGAGCCGATCGCCCTCCAGGCTTGGCGCAGCTCGTCAACCGACAGGGCCGCGCGGCTCTCCCACGCGGGGTCGACAAGGTGTTTCTCCGGCGGGACGCGGAATGGTTGGAGCATGTATCGCCGAGCCCCACGGATCCACTCCGCGATCTCGACGAGGTCCGCCTCACCGAGGCCGGGGGCGACCGTCGTTCGAAACTCGTAGTCGATGCCGCTCTCTCGGATCGCCCGCATCGACGCCTCGATGGCCCCGACATCGACGGCGACTCCTGCGTACTCCGCGTAGCGGGAAGGAGGAGCCTTGACGTCCATCGCGACGTAGTCGAGGAGGCCTCTCGCGAGGAGCGCCCCCAGGACCTCCGGCCGCGACCCGTTCGTGTCGAGCTTCGTCCGCAGTCCGGCCTCGTGGACCGCGGCGAGGAACGAGCCGAGGTCCGGCTGAAGCGTCGGCTCGCCGCCTGACACCACGACTCCGTCGAGGAAGCCGTTTCGCTCACGCAGCTTCGCGAGAATCGCTTCCGCGGCGAGCGTCGGGCCCTGCGGCGCCAGCTCCGGCAAGACGAGCTCGTGGTTGTGACAGAATGGGCAGCGAAGGTTGCAGCCGACGACGAACACCAGCGCCGACACCCTTCCGGGATCATCGGACAACGACAGCGGACTGAACGCCCCCACGCGCACGGCGAACCTCGCGCTACGCGGACCGGATTCCCGTCGTCACGAACGTCTTGCGGTCGGCGAACTCGGCCCGCTTCCCGTCATTCCACTGCTCGACCGGCCGGAGATACCCGACGATCCGGGAGTAGACCTCGGCCGGCGATCCGCACGTCGGGCACGCTCGATGCTCCCCGGCGATGTACCCGTGCTCGGGACAGATCGAGAACGTCGGCGTTAGGGTGTAGTACGGCAGGCGGAACGACTCGGCGATCTTTCGAACCAAACGCCGCGTCGCCTCGGAGCTCGGAAGGCGTTCGCCGAGGAATCCGTGGAACACCGTCCCTCCGGTGTACTTCGCCTGCAGCGGGTCCTGAACCCGCAGGGCCTCGTACAGGTCGTCGGTGAATCCGACCGGCAGCTGCGTCGAGTTCGTGTAGTACGGGGTCTTCCCGCCGTGCACCTCGAGGTTGTAGATCCGGAGATCCGGGAACCGGTCGAGGTCCTTTTTCGCCAGGCGATAGCTCGCGCCCTCCGCCGGCGTGGCTTCAAGGTTGTAGATCTCGCCGGTCTCTTCTTGGTACGAGCCGAGCTTGTCCCGCATCCAGTCGAGAACGCGAAGCGCGAACGCCTGCCCGGCGGGCTCGGCGAGCGAGCAGTCCATGAGGTTCAAGAGCGCCTCGTTCATGCCGAGGATGCCGATCGTCGAGAAGTGGTTCCGCCAGTACCCGCCCTCCGCCTCCTTGATCCGTCTCAGGTAGAAACGCGAGTACGGGTAGAGCCCTTGGTCGGTCAGTTGCTCGAGCGTCTTGCGCTTGATCTCGAGCGCCTTTCGGGAGAGGTCCATCAGGTCGCCGAGCCGGCGGAAGAAGTCGTCCTCGTCGGCGGCGAGGTATCCGATGCGCGGCAGGTTCAGGGTGACGACGCCGATCGATCCGGTGAGCGGGTGGGCGCCGAAGAGGCCGCCCCCGCGGCTCCTGAGCTCGCGGTTGTCGATCCGCAGCCTGCAGCACATGCTGCGCGCGTCCTCGGGGCGCATGTCGCTCCCGATGAAGTTCGAGAAGTACGGGATCCCGTACTTCGCCGTCATCTCCCACACCGGCTCGAGGACCGGATTCTCCCAGTCGAAGTCCTCGGTGATGTTGTACGTCGGAATCGGGAACGTGAACGGGCGGCCCTGCGAGTCCCCCTCCATCATGACTTCGGCGAACGCGCGATTGAACAGGTCCATCTCCGGCTGATAGTCGCCGTAGCACGTCTTCCCGAGGGCGCCGTTCTGAACAACCGGTTCCCCCGCCATGAACCGCGGCACCTTGAGGTCGAGGGTGATGTTCGTGAACGGGGTCTGGAAGCCGACGCGCGTCGGGACGTTCATGTTGTACACGAACTCCTGGACGTTCTGACGCACTTCTTCGTACGACAGCCCGTCGGCGCGGATGAACGGAGCGAGGTACGTGTCGACGCTCGAGAACGCCTGGGCCCCCGCCGATTCGCCCTGCAGCGTGTACATGAAGTTGACGATCTGGAGCAGGGCGACGCGGAAGTGCTTCGCCGGGCGGGACTCGATCTTGCCGCGCACGCCGCGGAATCCGCGCAGGAGGAGGTCGCGGAGATCCCACCCCACGCAGTACGCGCCGAGGGTGCCGAGGTCGTGGACGTGCACGTCGCCGCTCTCGTGGGCCGAGCGGATCTGGATCGGGTAGATCTTGTGCAGCCAGTACTGCGAGATGATCTTGTCCGTGATGTGGGTGTTCAGGCCTTGGAGCGAGAACGTCATGTTGCTGTTCTCGCGGATCCGCCAGTCGCGGTCGTTCAGGTAGTCCTCCACAAGGGGCATCTCGTCGAGCAATCCGCGCATCGCGCGAAGATCCTCGTGCTGCTTGCGGTAAAGGATGTAGGCCTTGGCGGTGCGCACGAGGCCGCGGTCGATCAGGGTTTCCTCGACCGCGTCCTGGATCTCCTCGACGGTCGGTGGCTCGCCGATGAAGCGCTGTTCGAGGGTGCGCGTGACGCGCTCGGCCACGCCCTGGGCGAGGTACTCGTCTCCCTCTCCCACTTCCCGCATGGCTTTCCAAACCGCGGTTGTGATCTTCGTTTGATTGAAGGAAACGACGCGGCCATCGCGCTTGACGATGCGATCCATGAATCCCCCCTCATTTTCGGCCCACCGGCCGAACCCCGGATCATCCTAGCCACGGACCCCGGAGCGGACAATCCTAGAATGTGTGGGAGGACCTCCGCGTAGCTCGCTCGATCACGCGCTCTCCTTGTCATCCGGCGGCGCGCAGGGGACAATGGTCCCGATTCCGGGAGCGAGATCGATCCCGAGTCCGAGGCACGACAGCGCGCCGTCGCGGCCTGGGTCGACGTTCTTGATTCCCGATGCGGCCGTCGATACGATCTACCGGCACTTGTCCGGCTGATCGGGTACGATCGCAACCAAGAGGTGATTAAGATTCCGAACATTGCTTCCGCAGCGAAGCGGCTGCGACAGAGCGAGAAGCGACGCGGGCTCAATCGATCGCGCAAAGCGGCCTTGAAGCG
Source organism: Candidatus Bipolaricaulota bacterium (assembly GCA_041302745.1). Lineage (GTDB taxonomy): Bacteria > Bipolaricaulota > Bipolaricaulia > UBA7950 > UBA9294 > JAPLGD01. The sequence goes on from JBFYQP010000039.1 coordinate 5,478, forward strand.
CGTCGTCAAGCAGATTCGTTTGCACATTAGTGCTGGTGAGAAGAGCGACGCCATGGCGCTGCTTCCGCAGTTGTCCAAGGCGGCCGACAAGGCCGCGAAGCGCAACACGATCCACAAGAACAGAGCCGCTCGGATCAAGTCCCGTTGGATGAAGAAGGTCCAGGCTCTGTAGGAGGCATCCGCATGCGTCCGTACCGCTTCGACTTCCTCGGCAAATCGAAGTACTGGGTCAGCGTTTCCGTGATTGCGATCTTGGCGAGCGTCGCGCTTTTGCTCGTCAAGGGCGTCAACCTCGGCATCGACTTCACGGGAGGCCTCGAGTTCACCGTGAAGTTCCAGGATCGCGTCACCGCGGCGGACATCCGCCAGGCGCTCGGCACGATCAGCCTCGAAGGGATGGACCTTCGGGACAGCAGGATCCAGCAAACCGAGGGCAACAAGGCCATCATCACGACCAAGCTCCTGAACGTCGAAGAGGACAACGACGCGATCAACAAGATCGACGAGACTCTTCGCTCGACGTTCAAGGTCGAGGACATCAGCCGGCGGTTGATCGGCCGGCAGGTGAGCCAGGAGCTGGCGCAGAAGGGGTGGCAGGCGATCCTTCTCGCGTTCGTCGCCCTCCTCATCTACGTCTCGTGGCGATTCCGCTTGCGGTACGCGGTGGCCGCGGTCACCTGCCTCGTGCACGACGTCACGATTGCGCTCGGCATCTTCGCCCTGTTCGGACTCGAGATCGACCTCGAGACCGTCGCCGCGTTCCTGACGATCATCGGCTACTCGCTCAACGACACGATCGTCATCTTCGACCGCATCCGCGAGAACCTGAAGATCGAGCGGAAGATGCCGCTCTTCGACGTGATCAACCTCAGCGTCAACCAATCGCTTTCGCGGACGCTGAACACGAACTTCACGGCCGTCATGCCGGTGTTGATCCTCATGATCTTCGGCGGCAGCGTGCTGCGCGGGTTCTCGGTCGCCCTGTTCACCGGCATGGTGGTCGGAACGTACTCGACGATGTACGTCGCGAACCCGATCCTCCTCGCCTGGGCGAAGCGCGCCGACCGGTCCGAGCGGGCCAAGCAAAAGGCCTAGATGCACTCGCTCCTCCGTGAGAGGAGGGAGTGGCGGATCGCCCCCACGCCGGACGAAGAGCTCGTTCAGACGATACGGACCTCGCTTGGCTGTTCGCGAGCGATCGCGATTCTCCTCGCGCAGCGGGGAGGCGCCTCGTGGGACTCGCTCCTCGACCCGACGGGACAGCGCTTTCACTCGCCCTGGGCGCTCACCGACATGGATCGAGCGACGAGCCGTCTCGTCCGCGCGATCGAGACCAAGGAGCGGATCTTCGTCCACGGCGACTTCGACGTCGACGGCCTGACGGGGGCCGCCGTCCTCTACCGCGGATTGCGGCCGCTCTTGCCGCCGAACTCCGTCAAGGTCGAAGTGGGAGATCGGGCGGCCGGGCACGGACTCTCTCGCGCATTCGTCCTGCGGGCCATCGACGAGGGGTTCACCCTGGCTCTCACCACCGACTGCGGCGTGATGAACCACGCTGAGATCGCCGAGCTTGCCGACGCGGGAATCGACACAATCGTCACCGACCACCACCTTCCCGTCGGGGACCTGCCTCGCGCGGTGGCCGTTGTCGACCCGCACCGGCCCGAAAACGCGTATCCGAACGCAAACCTAGCCGGCGTCGGCGTCGCCTACAAGCTCGTCGTCGCACTGTACGAGCGCATCGGCCAAGCGACGCCGCTCGCGCTCCTCGACCTCGTGGCGCTCGGGACGATCGCCGACCTCGTTCCGCTGTGCTCGGACGGGGACAACGAAAACCAGCGGCTGGTTCGCGAGGCCTTCCGCATGCTGGGCGACGGCCGGGGCTCGTCGCTCGGGCTGCGCACGTTGATGGCGAAGCTTTCCATCAACCCGAAGAAGCTGGGCACGTCGGACTTCGGCTACCTCGTCGCCCCGAAACTGAACGCGGCGAACCGCGCGGGCGACCCGAAGGTCGCATTCCTTCTGCTCATCACCGAGGCGGCCGATCAAGCGGAGTACTTGGCGGAAATCCTCCTCGACTACAATCGCGATCGGGAGATCGCGCAGAACGACCTCATCGCCCAGGCCGAGTCCCTCATCCGCACGGAGGGGCTCGATCCCCAAGAGGACGGCCTTCTCTTCCTCGTCGGCAAGTACTGGAACGAGGGAATCCTCGGGCTCGTCGCCTCCAACCTTGCAGAGCGCTACCGCGTGCCGACGATGATCCTGTCGCGCGGGGATCGGATCTCGCGCGGCTCGTGCCGGAGCGTCGGCGACTTCGACATCAGCGCGTGCCTCGAGGCCCACCGGGAGCTCCTGCTGCAGTTCGGGGGACACAAGATGGCGGCGGGATTCTCCGTGTCGAACGACGTCCTCGCAGATCTTGAGGAGAAGCTGTTCGAGTACATCGTCGACCACCGGACGTCGATCGCGGCGTTCAACCCCGAGCAGATCGACGTGGAAGTCGAGCTGCGCGACGTCGACCTGCGCTTCTACACGAACCTCTCGTCGCTCGCGCCGTACGGCCCCGGAAACCCGTCGCCGCGATTCCTCCTGCGAGGGTGCGCGTTCGACGGGCTCGGCCTCGTCGGGAACCGCAAGCAACACCTCAAGGGGCGTGTGTCGCAGGATGGGCATGCGCTCCCGTTCATCGGCTTCCGTCTGGGCAAGCACCTCGACGCGTTCGAGAGCGTCCCCGTGGCCGACCTCGTCTGTCAGATCGGGTTCGACGACTGGCGGAACGACATCCAGATCCAGGGCATCGACCTCGTTCGAGCCGCCTCGTAGGCGCCTGAACAGGCTGCTCGCGCAGTCGCGCAAGCAGCCGCCTTCTAGC
>JBFYQP010000044.1:0-6828 GCA_041302745.1 Candidatus Bipolaricaulota bacterium
ATCAACGAGCTCGAGGGCGTGGGCGTTCACGAGGCTCCGCGCGGGACGCTGATCCACCACTATCACGTCGACAAGAACGGCGTGATCGAGAAGGCGAACTTCATCGTCTCGACGGGGCACAACAACCTGGCCATGAACCGGGCGGTGCGCGAGATCGCCAAGACGTACATCAAGAAGGGAAAGGTGACCGAGGGGATCCTGAACCGGATCGAAGGGGGCATCCGGGCATACGATCCGTGCCTCTCCTGCTCGGTGCACGCCATCGGACACATGCCGCTTCGACTCGACATCATCGAGGCGGACGGCCGCCGCACGACGCTCTGCCAGGAGTAGCTCGAACGCCGCGGAGGTGGACGTGGACCTGGTGATTGGGATCGGGAATCCGCTGCGGGGCGACGACGGGATCGGACCCCGCGTGGTTGCGGAGCTTGGTCCAACGCCGACCGCGGAGGCCATCGCCGTCCTTCAACTGACGCCGGAACTTGCCCTTCGACTGAAGACCGCCGATCGCGTGCTGTTTGTCGACGCCGCCGTCGGGGAAGCGGGGGCGTTCGTTCGGCGGATACGGCCGGCGTGCGGGCATGGTCTGGGACACGCCGTGTCCCCCGAGGCCCTGCTCGACTGGACCGAGCGCGTCTTCGAGCGCGCTCCCGACGCGTGGCTTCTTGCCGTGCCCGGTCGGTTGTTCGATGTGGCCGAGCGGCTCAGCCCGGAGGGGGAGAAGGCGTTGCCCGAGGCGATCGAGGCAGTACAGGCCTGGTTGAGATCCGCGGCGGCGGCGGAATCAAGCGAGGAGGATGCGTGAGAACCCTATTGGAGAAGTACCCTCGATCGGCCGAGTACCTGCTCGACATCCTTCATGACCTGCAGGATGCGCAGCCGAAGCGCTACTTGACCCCCGAGGCGCTTCGAGCGGCGGCGGAGCACGTCGGTGCGCCGCTGTCCGACGTCGTCGGCACGGCGACGTTCTACTCGATGTTCAGTCTGAAGCCGCGCGGGCGGCGGATCATCCGGGTGTGCGAGTCGCCTCCGTGCCTGCTGATGGGAGCGGAGACGCTGCTGGACGTGCTCCGTCGGCACCTCGGCGTGGAGGCCGGCGAGACCACGTCGGACGGCGCGTTCACGCTGGAGAGCACGAGCTGCCTAGGCGTGTGTGGGGTCGCGCCGGCGATGATGATCGACGAGGAGCTCTACGGGAACCTCACGGCGGAGCGCGTCACCGCGATCATCGACCGACTCAGGAGGGACGATGCGACTCGCTAGAACCCACGTGCTCGTGTCCGTGAACGACGAGGCGCTTCTCGCGGGCGTGCGAGACGTAGAACGGGCTCTGCGCGCTGCGCTCGCCGAGCGCGGACTCGGCGAGGAAGTCCAGGTGATCGAAACGGGGGATCCCGGCATCGCAGGGCACGGCGTCGTTCTCGTCGTCCACCCGGACGGCGTCGTGTACGGGCGCGTTGCGGTCTCCGACGTGAAGGAGATTGTCGACGAGCATCTGGTCAAGGGACGGCCGGTGCGTCGCCTGCGGATCGCCGGGCGATCGGCGACGACGACCGCCCTGGCCGAGCGGCCCCGAATCGTTCTGCGCAACTGCGGGGTCATCGACCCGGAGAGCCTCGACGAGGCGATTGCCGCCGGGGCGTACGAGGGAATCGCCCACGTGATCGAGACCGGGATGAGTCCCGCGAATCTCATCGCGCTCGTGAAGCAGTCGGGGCTGCGGGGACGAGGCGGCGCAGGCTTCCCCACAGGGATGAAGTGGGGATTCACGGCGCCGGGCGAGGTCAAGTACATCATCTGCAACGCCGACGAAGGGGAGCCGGGGACGTTCAAGGATCGGCTGATCCTTGAAGGGGACCCGCATCGACTCCTTGAAGGGATCCTGTTGGCCGGCTTCGCCGTGGGCGCCACGAAAGGCTACGTTTACATCCGCGGCGAGTACGCGCTCTCGATCCACCGCATGCAGAAGGCGATCGACGACGCCCGTGCCGCGGGCCTCCTCAGCGACGCGATCCTCGGCTCGTCGTTCTCGTTTGACGTCGAGGTCAAGAAGGGGGCGGGCGCCTACGTGTGCGGCGAGGAGACCGCGCTCATCGAGTCGATCGAGGGGAAGCGCGGCTACCCGCGGCTGAAGCCGCCCTACCCCGGCGCGGTGGGGCTTTGGGCCCGCCCGACGGTCGTGAACAACGTCGAGACGCTGGCCAACGTCCCTCCGATTGTCGTGCGCGGCGCCGAATGGTTCCGATCGTTCGGCACGGCCTCGTGCCCCGGCACCAAGGTCTACACGATCCTCGGCCACGTCGAAGTCCCGGGGCTCGTCGAAGTGGAAATGGGAACGCCGCTGCGCAGGATCATCTGGGAGTACGGGGGCGGAGTGCGCGGCGGGAAGAGGTTCAAGGCAGCGTTGATCGGCGGCGCCGCGGGAGGATTCGTCGACGAATCGCAGCTCGACGTGGCGATGGACTTCGACGGCCTCAAGGAGTACGCGGGCGTGCTGGGATCAGGGGCGATCCTGGTGGTCGACGAGGACGCGTCGATCGTCGAGCTCTTGCACGGGATCCTGCGGTTCTTCCGGCACGAGTCGTGCGGACAGTGCGCTCCGTGCCGCACGGGGACGGCCGCGCTCGTCCAGCTCTCGGACGCCATCCGCACGGGGAAAGCCGGCCCGGGCGACGTGGATCGCCTGGTCGACATCGCGCGCACGATGCAGGCGACGTCGCTGTGCCCGCTTGGACAGTCGCTGATTCTGCCGGTGAAGAGCGCTGTCGAGCGCTTCCGATCGGAGTTCCGGACGGCCTCGGCATAGGGCGGGCTCGGAGTTCGCAGACCCGAAGGCGCGGTCGGCCCTGACGGCCGGCCGCGCCGCTTTCGTCGGTGCTGCGACAGGCGGGGGCGCGTTTCTTGCAGTGCGGTCCCTATCTGAGTACAAAAGGACATGGACAATCTGGGAGGTTCGATGGCACGCCGCATACGCATGGAACCCTCGAGAACGTTGACCGAGTTCCGGCTCCTTCCCGGCCTCACGACGCGAGAGACGTCGATCGACCGCATCTCGCTCGAGAGTCCGCTCGTTCTGCGGCCGGACGGAGGAGGGATTGCCCTCAAGACGCCGCTTCTCGCGGCGGCGATGCAATCCGTGTCAGGCCCGCGAATGGGGATCGAGCTCGCGAGGCTTGGCGGGGCGGCCGTGATCTACTGCTCGCAGTCGATCGCCGACGAGGCAGCGATGGTTGCGGCGATCAAGGCGCACAAGGCCGGATTCGTCGAGCCTCGAACGATCGGGCCGGACGTCCGCCTGCGAGACGTCGAGGCGCTCCGACGGCAGTACGGGTTCTCGACATTCCCCGTCGTGTCGCCGGACGGCCGGTTGCTCGGACTGATCACGCGCCGCGACTACGACGCGCGCATTCACGCCGACGTTTCGGCCAAGGAACGGATGGTTCCACGCGCCCAGCTCGACGTCGGTGTCGGGATCACCGACCTCGAAGCGGCCAACGCGCTCCTCATCGAGGGGCATCGCGCCGTTCTCCCCATCGTCGATCGAGACGATCGACTGCTCTCGCTGGTCTTCCGCAAGGACATCGAGGACCACCTGGACAACCCCGACCAGGTGGTCGACGAGAGGAAACGGCTCCTGGCCTTTGCCGCGGTCAACACGCACGACTTCGAGAGCCGCGTTCCGGCCCTCGTTGAGGCGGGGGTCGACGTCCTCGTCATCGACTCGTCGGACGGGCACACGACGTTCCAGCGGGACACCCTCCAGTGGATTCGCCGTTGCGCTCCCAACCTCCCGGTGATCGGCGGGAATGTCATCACCGGCGAGGGGTTCGACTACCTCGTCGCCGCGGGCGCGGGGGCGGTGAAGGTGGGCATGGGCGGCGGCTCCATGTGCATCACGCAGGAGCAGAAGGGCACCGGCCGAGGACTCGCGACGGCCGTGATGGAGGTCGTCGCGGCCCGCGACCGCCACGAGGCGAAGACGGGCGTCCACGTCCCGGTGATCGCGGACGGCGGCGTCGTGAACTCCAAGGACGTCATCATCGGCCTCACCCTCGGGGCGGACGCGATCATGATGGGGCGCTTCTTCGCGCGCATGGAGGAGTCGCCGACGGAGACGGTTCGCATCAACGACCGCGTGATGAAACCGTACTGGGGCGAGGGGTCGGCGCGGGCGCGGGAGTGGAGCCCCGCTCGATATCGGCAGGCCGCCTTTGTGGAGGGAGTCGAAGGGTTCGTCGAGTACGCGGGGAAGCTGCGCGACAATCTCCCCCTCATGATCAGCAAGGTGAAGTCGGCAATGTCGTCGTGCGGCTGCCGCACGATCGCCGAGCTGCACGCGAACGCCGAACTCGAACTGGTGTCGGCGCTGGCGATTCGAGAGGGGAAGGTCCACGACATTCTGCAGCTCGGCGGCGAGGTCGACTCCCTGTCGAGTTGGAGCACGTAGGAGGCACCATGCGCGAGATCTCGCCCCTGGATGGGCGCTACGCCGACTCCGTCGGCCACCTCTCCGCGTACTTCTCGGAGTTCGCGCTGATGGCGGCTCGGTGCGAGGTGGAGCTGCGGTACCTCATCGCTCTGGACGAGATCGGCGTCTTCCCAAAACTGACGCGCGCCGAGAAGGCGCGCATTGAGGCGGCCCGCGTGCTTGCGGACGGGGGCTTTGCGCGGATCAAGGAGATCGAGGCGACGATCCGCCATGACGTCAAGTCGTGCGAGCTCTTCCTCCGCGAGAGACTCGAGCTGGCGCATCCGAATCGGATCCACTTCGCGCTGACGTCCGAGGACGTCAACAACCTCGCCTACGCGCTGCTCCTGTCGCGGTACCGAGACAGGGAGCAGCTGCCTCAGCTGCGGCGCCTTGTCGCCGCGCTCGCCGAGCGTGTGGAGCGGTGGAAGTCGGTCCCATTCCCCGCGCGAACGCACGGACAGGCGGCGTCTCCGACGACGTTCGGGAAGGAGTTGGCCGTCTTCCTTCACCGCCTCGTTCGCCAGGGGCGCCAGCTCGAGGCGCTCCGGTTTCGGGGGAAGCTGTCCGGGGCGACGGGGACCTACGCTGCGGCGGTCGTAGTGCGCCCCGACGTCGACTGGATTGGATTTGCGGAGCGATTCGTAGCGGCGCTCGGCCTGGAACCGACGGCGTGCACGACCCAGATCGACGACGGCGACGGGCTGGCCGAGTACTTCGCGGTCACGGCGCGAATCAACAACGTCGTCCTTGACCTCGACATCGACCTGTGGGAGTACATCTCGCGCGGCGACGTCGTGCATCGGGCCGCCTCCGGCGAGGTCGGATCGTCGACGATGCCCCACAAGGTGAACCCGATCCGGTTCGAGAACAGCGAGGGAAACCTTGCCGTGTCGACGGCCCTTCTGCACACGCTCGCGGACAAGTTGACCCATTCCCGAATGCAGCGCGACCTCTCCGACTCGACGGCGAAGCGGAACATCGGGGTCGCCTTGGCTCACGCCTACCTCGCGCTTGAAGAGACGCTCGGCGGACTCGACCGCGTCGACCTGGCCCCGGCGGAGCTGCAAGCGCGCGTCGACGCCGCTCCGGAAGTGCTCGCCGAGGCGTATCAGACCCTGCTCCGAGCCGAGGGAATGGGGGACCCGTACGAAGCCCTTCGGGGGCTCACGCGCGGGAAGACGCTCACGCTGGCGGAGCTTCACGAGTGGGTCGAGGACCTGCCTGTCGACGCCAAGCTCAAGGCCCGGATGAAGGCGCTCCGTCCTTCCGCGTACGCCGGCCTTGCCACGGTTCTGTGCGAGCGGGTGGCGGCCGAGGCCGCCACCTGGCTGGCTGGGTAGGCCACCCAATCGCCGCAGAGGACTTCCGGACATCCGTCCCTCGAGTGTGACATTGGTTACATTCCAATGTCGCGCGCGCGCTGCTCTAGGTGTGATGAAGATCACACCCCCGCTCGCCGGGGATCACCCCTCGTTCTTCCTTTCCCAACTACTCTTGAGATGGATGGCCGCCGGCGCACCGCGTCGGCGGAAGGGGCTCTGGGTGCACGAAGGAAGTGGTGCGATGAACGATCGAACGAGACGTTCGAGACGAGACAGGGGAGCGCTTCTGGGGGGACTTGCGGTCGCCGTCGTGCTGCTCGCCGGGCTGGGTGCTGTCGCCGAGGATCCGTGTCTGAAGCAGCCGGATCTCTGGTTCCCGGCGCCGGGCGTGGTCCTTTCGGGCGGCGTCACATCGGTCCAGGAGATTTCGGGCGACGTCTGCAAGGGCGGAACGGTGACCATTACGGTCACGATCGACAACCTGAGCTGTGGGGATGCAGGTCCGTTCGACGTAACGGCGTACTGGGACAGCACCTCACACCCGATCCAGACGAAGCACGTGAACGGGCTTCTCGGCTGCGAGTTCGTGAAGCTCACGTTCACGTGGGACACGGACGAGATTCCGGCGGGTCCGCATACGATTCTCGTCCGGGCCGACACCGGGTCGACTGTGGCCGAGCTCAACGAGGCGAACAACGAGTACACGTTTGACGTCCTCGTCCGCCCGAACGCGCCGATGCTCGAGGCCACGAAGCAGTACATCGACGTGAACGAGGGTACGGTGAGCCCCGGCGACACAATCCGGTACGAGGTCGTCATCGTGAACGACGGGTGCGAGGATCTCGAGAACGGGCCGGGCCACGAGTACACGGACGAGCTTGCCGATCTGATCGAGCCCACGGGGTACGTGCAGGCGACTCGCGGCACGATTGCCCTCGATGGGACGACCATCGTCTGGGACGGCAACATCCCGGCAGGCGGATCGGTGACGCTGACCTACCGAGTGACGGTTGCAGAGGACGCCGAGATCGGCAC
>JBFYQP010000050.1:0-11057 GCA_041302745.1 Candidatus Bipolaricaulota bacterium
AAGAAATACCCCTCCTTCACTGCTGGATGATTCATCGAGGCAGAGCATTCGAGTGTAACCAGATGACCGGTACTCCTGCGAAGCGCACTGCACGATGCCAACAACCGCCGGCAATCTACACGGAGTTCTGGGGTTTGTCAAGGCGTGCCCTTTCGACAGAATCGGGCACGTCAGCACCCTTTCCTTAACCCCGGGTGCCTCGCTTCATGCTTCGGAACCGGGCACTTGAGCGCTCTTGCGATAGAACCGAGCACTTGAGCGCCCTCGTGTGAGAACCGGGCGCTTGAGCGCATCCCTTCGTCAGAATCGGATGCGGGGCGCTTCCCGGTAGAAGCAAGCGCCTAGGGACCGTTCGACGTCACCCTGATCGCATCAGCACCCTTTCCTTAACCCCGGGTGCCCCGCTTCATGCGTCGGAACCGGGCGCTTGAGCGCCCGCGCGTGAGAACCGGGCGCTTAAGCGCCCTCGTGTGAGAACCGGGTACTTGAACGCATCCCTTCGTCAGAATCGGATGCGGGGCGCTTCTTCGGCAGAATCAAGCGCCTAGACACCGTTCGTGATGGAATCAAGCACTTGAGCGCCCTCGACTGAGAATCGGGCGCTTGAGCACCCTCTCGTCGACCCCGGGTGCTGCGCGCTTTCGCGACGAAGACAAGCGCGTATCCGGCGCAGCCGTCCGAAGCGGGCGTCAGACGCCCTGGCCGTGAGACTCGACTCGACGAGCGATGCCCCAGACGCGATCGAGGTGATCTTCGGGAAGCCGCTGGGTGAGGAGGCTGACGACGACGATGGTCACGAGCCCCACCCCGAGACCGGGGATGAACCCGTGGAGCCCGAACGGCGAGCCGAGCGCAATCCAGAGGAGGGCCGTCGCGAGTCCGCCGGCCATCGAAGCCACGGCCCCCCACCGCGTCGTCCGCTTCCAGTACAGGCCGAAGAGGGTGGGCCACAGGCAGGTGGAAGCAATGACGGCCCACGAGAACGCGGTGAGAACCAGGACGAGGTCGGGCGGCTTGAGCGCGATGCCGAGCGACACGATCCCCACGATGGCGCTCACGACCCGGCTCCAGCGCAGGTCGGTCCGGCTGTCGAGCTTCCGCCCCAGCCCTCCGCCGACGAAGTCCCGCACGACGGCCGACGACGTGATGATGAGAACCGCGGAGAACGTCGACATCCCCGCCGCGATGACTCCCGCCAGAAAGACCGCGCCGCCCCACGGCGAGAGCATGGCCTTGGCAAGCACGGGGATCGCGTGGTCCGGAGTCGCGAGCCCCGGATAGAGAACCCGGGCAATCGCTCCGTCCAGATACGGCAAGACCGCCATGCTGCCGCCGAGCGTGGCGAGGACCGTTCCCACGCGCAGCACGGAGACCGACTTGATCGAGTAGAACCGGACGATCATCTGGGGCATGCCCCAGACGCCGAAGCTGACGATCATGGCGTACGAGACAAGGCCCGCCCATCCCCACGCGCCCGGCGTCCCGACGAGGCCGGGGTCGATCTGCGCGAGGGCGACGTTGGCCGCGGTCAGGCCGCCCACCGCCTTGAGCGCCGCCACGGTGAGCAGGATGAGGGCGGCCCCCATCACCCATGCCTGCAGGAACCCGGTCCACACGACCGCGAGGTATCCGCCGAGCGCCACGTAGAGGATGATGATGGCCCCAGAGAGGAGCACCCCGGCCACGTACGGGATCCCCATCAAGATCTCAAACGCGTTGCCCATCCCTTTGAGGATGCTCACGTTGTAGATCACGAGGAAGAGCGCGACGACGATCGACACGAGCACCCGCGCCTCGGGCGCCCGGAACCGCTCGGCCAGGAAGCCGGGCACGGTCATCGTCCCGAGCCGCTCTGTGAATTGGCGCACCCGTCGGCCGAGAACGATCCAGACGAGGGTGCAGCCGACGAGGACGTTGATGGCGCCGATCCACAGGGTCGACATCCCGTACCGGTAGCCGAAGCCTCCGCCCCCGATGATGACGACCGAGGAGAAGTACGCAGCGACGTACGAGAGTGCGGTGACCCAAGCGCCGACGCTGCGGCCCCCAAGATGGTAGTCGTCGGCCGTCTTCATCCGGCGCGTCGCCACGATCCCGACGACGAGGAGCGCGAGCATGTACACGGCAAGGACGAGAACGTAGACCCACGTCGCGCTCATGGCCTTCCTTCCCGCCGCAGGCAGAGCGCCCACACCACGGCCAGGACAAGGCTGGCGGCGATGACGATCCAGGCGACAAACGTCAACCACGGCGTGTTGAAAGGTCCCACCCTGCGCACCTCCTTGCGGACTGCGCCCAAGGATAGGAGGAGTCCGGGGATTCCGCAAGCGCTGCGCGCTCTTCCTGTGGACTGATGCGGCCGATTCGGGGAAGATTCCGCCGTCGGCCGAGGGGGCGGGGCAACATGGGATCGACGCTTTCGACGCAACGTGTCTTCCGAACCTGGTGGCCGCTGGCCGCAAGTTGGGTTCTGATGGCGCTCGAGGGGCCGCTCCAGACGATCTTCGTCGCCCGGATGGCGGACCCGAAGATTCACCTCGCGGCGTTCGGCAGCCTCGTCCTCCCGGTGGCGATGCTCATCGAGGCGCCGATCATCATGCTCCTCTCCGCGTCAACGGCGCTTTCGACCGACCTCGAAGCGTATCGTCGGATCCGCCGGTTCATGCATACGCTGTCCGCGGGGCTCACCGCCCTGCACGCCCTGCTTGCGCTCACTCCGCTCTTTCCTCTGCTCGTGGTGAACGTTCTCCACGCTCCCGTGGAGACGGTGGAGCCGGCGCGCATCGGCTTCATCCTCATGATCCCGTGGACGTGGGCGATCGCGTACCGGCGCTTCAACCAGGGCGTGCTGATTCGATTCGGGCACTCGATCACGGTCGGAATCGGCACGCTGATCCGCCTCTCGGCCGACGGCGTCGTCCTCGGACTCGGGTTCACGCTGTTCGAGCTTCCCGGCACGACGCTCGCTTGCCTGTCGCTGGTGGCCGGAGTGCTCTGCGAGGCTGTCTACGCGGGGCTCTCCGCCCGCCCCGTCGTCCGCAACGTTCTGCCGCGCGAATCGGCGGCAACTCCGCTGTCCGCGAAGGCCTTCCTACGCTTCTACGTCCCGCTCTCGCTCACATCGCTCATCTTCATGGGAATCCGCCCGATCCTGAGCGGCGCCGTCGGGCGCATGCCGAACGCCCTCGACTCGCTCGCCGTTCTGCCGGTGATCAACAACCTCGTGTTCCTGTTCCGCAGCGTCGGAGCGGCCTACAACGAGGTCGTCATCGCTCACCTCGACCAGCCGGGATCCTCTGTGACGCTTGGCCGATTCTCGCGGCGGCTCGCCGTCGCGACGACGCTCGGCCTCACGGTGATCGCCGCAACGCCGCTCTCGCGCATCTGGTTCGGGACGATCTCGGGCTTGAGCGGCTCGCTCATGGACCTCGCCCGATCGGGGCTCTGGATCACGATCCTCCTCCCCGCGCTCGCGGCGACGCAGAGCTTCCTGCAAGGGATCATCATGCACAGCCGGCAAACCCGGAGCATCACGGAGGCCGTCTTCGTCTACCTCGTATCGAGCGTCGCCGTCCTCGGACTCGGCGTGGCGTGGGGTGGAACGCAGGGCGCCTTCATCGCGCTCGCGTCGATGGCGGTCGGCGAGCTGCTGCGCACGGCGTGGTTCCTCTGGAGGAGCCGCGGACCGCGCCGCCTTCTCCGAATCCGCGACACGAGAGGCCCGGCTACCGCCGCGGACTAGAGCGAGTGCGCCCGTCGATCGCTCGCCGAACTCGCTGCACGACCTCCGCCAACGGGGCGTCGGCGTCGATCCGCTCCGTCCCTTCCGGGCGGACGAGCGCGTTGGTGCGCATCGCGTGCTGCGGACGCGCGTCGGCTCGAAGCCGTTCGACGCGCGTCGCGGGAGGCGCGTCCAACCAGAGGATCGCGTCGAACAGGGAGCGATCGACGTCGGAGGAGGCCGCGAGGAGCGCCCCCTCAACGAGGAGCACGCGGCATCCGCGGCGGCGCTCTGCGGCGATGCGCTCGACCAGCAGAGCGCTCACGGCCGGGTGCACGAGCTTGTCGAGATCTCGTTTTGCGTCGGCGTTCGCGAACGCCCGCTCGGCGAGGGCCGCGCGGTCGATGGTGCCGTCCGCGCCGACCATCTCGCGTCCGAATCGCTCTACGAGGGCGGAGAAGACCCGTGTACCGGGCTCGTAGGCCGACCAAGCCACGCGATCGAGGTCGACCCACACCACGCCCGGCGAGCGCGACAGCTCGCGCGCCACGGCGCTCTTCCCGCTTCCCGCCGGCCCGGCGAGACCGATGACGTCCATGCCTCGACGGTACTCGCGCCGGGGGAGCCGGGCAACAGCGGCCGGCGCCTCGGAGCGTCCCGTTGGCTCCCCGACCTGGATCCCGTATTCTCGGACGCGACACGGGAGGCGCGATGAGCGAGGTCGTCCGCAAGTACTACAACGAGGACGTCGCTTGGGAGTGGGAGCGACTTAGCACCCCGTACCGCCGGTTCGAGATGGAGAGCACGCTGCGGCTCATCGAAGAGCACTTCCCGCCTGAGGGCCGGATCGCCGACATCGGCGGCGGCCCGGGACGCTACACGGCCGAGCTCCTCCGGCGCGGATACCGGGTGACGCTCGTCGACCTCGCGGACGCGAATGTCGAGTTCGCCAAGGCAAAGCTCGGCGAGCTGGGCCTCGAAGCTGACGCCCTGGTGTGCGCCGACGCGTGCGACCTGTCGTTCCTTGCCGCCGAGTCGTTCGACGCGGCGCTCCTGCTCGGCCCGATGTACCACCTCGTCGACCAAGAGGATCGCCGCGCCGCGCTTCTCGAGCTTCGCCGCATCGTGAAGCCTGGGGCGCCGGCGATTGTCGGGTTCATCAACCCGTGGGGAATCTTGCGCTCCGGGCTTGAGGAGTTTCCGGACCTCTACGCCGATCTCGAGGCCGTTCGCAAGCTGCTCGGCACGTGCGTTCAGGTCGGAGAGCAACGCGCGTTCACCGAAGCCGCGTTCCTGACGCCGCCGCAAGCGATCGCCGAGCTGCGCGAGGCCGGATTTGCCGTCGATGCACGCGCGGGGGTTGAGGGCTTCGCCGCGGGCATGCTTGACGAGGTCAAGAGAATCGCGGCCGAGGACCCCACAGCCTACGCGCACGTCCTCCGGCTGGTCGCGGAGACGTGCGACATGCCCGCCTACCGCGACTCCACCGAGCACCTGCACGTCGTCGTTCGGCGCCTCGAGATCTCACCGTGAAACCGTTTGCCTCGGCCGGGTGTACGTTTGCTGAGGTGATCGTAATGGCAAGAAACGGAACGAGAGCCCTTCTCCTACTTCTCGTGACCCTCGTCGCGTTGTCGGCCGCCGCCGCCGCCGACGGCGGTGCGGCCCCGTTGGGAATCATCCCGACGCCGACCCCGACGCCGAATCCGCTGACGGTCAGCATCTGGACGAACAAGACCGGCTACGTGGTCGGCGAGACCCTGACCATCTACTTCATGGTCTCGCAGCCCGCCTACATCTACATCTACGACATTCAGCCGGACGGCGTGGTGCGGCTGATCTTCCCGAACGCGTACGCACAGGCGAACTACGTCTCCGCGGGCACCCACACGCTGCCTTCCAGCAGCGCGTACCGGTTCACCGTGACGCCGCCGACCGGGACGGAGCAGCTCCAGATCTTCGCCAGCCCCGTGCCGCTCGCGCTGTCGCCAAGCTCCTACTCGGAGCCGTTCCCAATGATCGGGAGCAACCCCCACAGCGCCGGGGTTGCCATCAAGGGCATCATCCCCACCGACCCGCAGCAGGCGCAGTGGGTCACTGCGTGGACGTCGCTCACGATCTCGGCCTCGTACGGGTACACCTATCCGGGGGGCACGTACCCATACCCGTATCCGTACCCCTATCCGACGCCAACCCCGACGCCGCCGCCCACGCCGCCTTGCCAGGGATCGAACCCGCCGATGTACCCGCCGTTCCCGGGAACCCCGGGCGGCCTGTGGTATTGGTGCGATGGCGGATGGCATGAGGGGAGGCCCGGAAGCGGGTGGTACTTCTACTTCTCCTCCGCGTGCTCCTGCTGGAGGATCTCGTTCGTGTTCACCTGGAACATCGGATCGGGGGGCTAGAGACCGATCGAAGGAGACGGGCCGTATCACCTCCTCGGGATCCGGCCAGTTGCAGAAGAGGGACCCGTCGTTGCTGGGTCCCTCTTTCTCTTCTCTCCGTCGCGGGGCCGAGGCCGACGCTAGCGGAGGTCCTTCTCGTAGATCCGCCAGGTCTTGTAGTGAACCCCGCCCATGAACGACGACGCGCGCAGGATCAAGTCGTTGTCTTCGAGGAGGAGCGACGGTTCGCAGGTTTTGTAGCCGCGCTTGAGCGCGTACTCGAGCACCTCACGGTAGAGAACCGCATCGATTCCCAGCTTCCGGAACCTTGGGAGCACTCCGAAGAACATCAGGCGCGTGTTGGGGATGCGCCTCTTCGTGCGCAGGAGGCGTAGAGCGCGAGAGATGTCGGTGTCGCGCAGGCGGTTCCAACGTGGCCGGAGGGCCACGTTGGCGTCCGGCAGGGCGCCCAGTACGGCGGCCAACTCCCCGTCGACGTAGGCGAAGCGCATCAGGCCGGGATCGGCGACCAGCTTGAGGCTCGACGCCATCGCCTCGCCCTCCGCGTCTTCCATCGGCAGGTATCCCCAGTTCGCGGCCCACGCCTCATTGAAAATCCGAACGATGAGATCGACCTCAGACGGGATCTTCGACATGTCGATCGGTCTCGTCTCGATCCGGCGTCGCTCGCGCACGGCGTCCGAGATCGATCGAAGCCGCTCGCTCGGACCGTCGGAGATCTGGATCAGGTACGCGTGGTAGTCCTTGGCCTTCCGCATCCCGAAGCGCTCGAGGAACTCGCCGTAGTACGGAGGGTTGTGGGTCAGCTCGACCGTCGGCGGGTAGGCGAATCCTTCGATCAGCACGCCCTGGTTCGCCTCGTGCGTCGCGTTGGAGTACCCGCCGGGCCCGCGGGCGATCTTCATCCCCCGCTCGCCGAGCCACGAGCACGCCCGCGACAGCAGCGCCTCCGCCGTTTCGTACTCCGGCGCCACGTCGAAGAAGCCGAAGAACCCGATCTTCGTGCCGTAGTGGTCGTTGTATCTGCGATTCACGGCCGCCGACACGCGCCCCACCAGCCGCCCGTCCCTCGCAGCCAGGAAGTGAGTGACGTCCGCGTCCTTGTGGTACGGGTGCTCCCGCGTCAGGAGCCCCTTCATGCCGAGGAGCCGACTGCCGAGCAACTCGCCGCGAAGCGGCGGGGTCCAGCACGGATCCCCTCGGTGAATCTGCCACGCCACGTCGACGAAGTCCCGCAGACGGCGGTCCCCCAATTCCAGCTGCGTAATCTCGCACCCCATACGATCCCGACCTCCCGCTTGAGTGGCTCATTATGCCCGTCTCCAAGGCATCCGGGAAATGCGCGGCGACCCGTTCACGGGTTGCGCGGACGCGGGAAGCGCGCTATACCCGCTGTCATGGCAAATCCCGGCGATCGGGAGGGGACGAGACTCCTCCAGTGGGTGCAGCAACAGGCGGGCGTCTCGCGCCGCAAGGCGGCGGAGCTGATTGCCCATGGAGAGATCTCGGTCAACGGTCGCCCCGCCGCAGACCCGTTCCTGATGCTGGCGCCGGAGAACGCCCGCCGCCTGACGCTGCGCGGCCAACCTCTCCCGCTCGAACGGCCCGAGCCCCGCATCTACCGGTTCCACAAGCCCGCCGGCATGCTGTGCAGCCACGACGATCCGTTCACCGGGAACACCGTCGGGCGCCTTCTCCGCTCCGAAGGGTTCATCGGCTACACATGGGTCGGCCGCCTCGACCAGGACGCCGAGGGGCTTCTTCTCCTCTCGAACGACGGCGAGTTCATCCACGCCTTCACGCACCCTCGCTACGAGGTCGAGAAGACGTACCACGTCGGATTCCGCCCGGTGCCTCGCGCCGACGTTCTCCAGCATGCGCTCGGCGAGATGCAGAAGGGAATCCAGGACGATGGAGAGCTGTTGCGGATCCGCCGCGGCCACATCGCGGGAAGGCCTCCGTACGCGGTGCTGACCCTGACGGAGGGGCGCAAGCACGAGATCAAGCGGCTGCTCGGCCACTTCGACCTCTCCGTCGAACGCCTCGTCCGCGTCTCGGTGGGACCCGTCGAGCTCGGAGGCCTGCGCGCCGGCGCCATCGAGCGGATGCCGGAAGCGGCCGCCGTCCCGTTGTTCGAGAACGCCCGCATCGCGCTCCGGCGCGGTGGCGAGCGCACCGAGAGCCCCCTATAATCGGCTCATGCGCGTAGGGATCGGACAAATCAACGCCACCGTCGGCGCGATCAAGCACAACGTCGAGACCATCTGCGAGGCGGTTCGTGAGGCCCGCAGCGCAGGCTGCGACCTGGTCGCGTTTCCCGAGCTTGCCATCCCCGGCTACGCGCCCCTCGACCTCCTGTGGCGTCCCGGCTTCGTCGGCGCGTGCAACGCTGGGCTGGACGGCATTCGGGCCGAGGCCGGGCCGATGACCGTGGTCGTCGGCAGCGTTTCGGCCGAATCGGCCCAGGCGCCCGCCAACCGGGCCGACGCCTCTTCGGTGAGCGACGGCGCTTCCATCGATCTCTACAACGTTGCCGTTCTCCTGCGAAACGAGCGCGAGGTCGGACGGGTCCGCAAGATTCACCTCCCGACCTACGACGTCTACCATGAGCGGCGCTACTTCATGCCCGGTCCGGGAAGCGAGCTTTGCACGATCGGCGGACGGAAGTTCGGAATCAACATCTGCGAAGACATCTGGGTCGACGACGGCCCGACCGATCTCCAGGCAAGCCTCGGGGCGGAGTGGATCCTCAACCTGTCGGCGTCGCCGTTCTACGTGGGCAAGCCGGCGATTCGGCGCAAGCTGATCCGGCGGCGCTCGGTCGAGAACGGCGTCGGCATCGTCTACGTCAACCTCGTGGGCGGCCAGGATGACGTGATCTTCGACGGAGGAAGCTTCGTCACGAACGCCGCCGGAGAGATCCTCTTCGAGGCCCCTCGCTTCGAGGACGGCCTCTACGTGGTCGACCTGGACGGCGGCCGCGCCCGCGTTCCCGGCGACGATCCGGTCGCCCAGACGCGGGCTGCGATTGTCCTCGGCATCCGGGACTACGTGCGCAAGAACGGTCGCACCGACGTCCTTCTCGGCCTGTCCGGCGGCATCGACTCCGCCGTGGTGGCCGCGCTCGCCGTCGAGGCCCTTGGAGCGGAGCACGTGTCGACCGTCTACCTGCCCAGCGAGTTCTCCTCCGCGGAGAGCCGAGAGGACTCGGCCGCGGTGGCGAGGAACCTCGGCGTCGATCACGCCGAGATTCCGATCGACCCTATCCACGACGCCCTTCGGGAAGCCCTGCCCGCCCGTGCCGACGGGCTCGTCGACGAGAACCTACAGCCTCGCGCCCGCGGGACGCTCCTCATGGCGCTGTCGAACCAGCGCGGAGCCCTCGTCCTCTGCCCGGCGAACAAGTCCGAGATCGCCGTGGGCTACAACACCCTCTACGGCGACACCGTCGGAGCCCTCGCCCCGATCGCCGACCTGTACAAGGACGACGTCTACCGCCTCGCGGAGTCCTTCGGCGCGGCGATTCCCGAGCGCGTCCTGCGCAAGGCGCCGACCGCGGAACTCCGTCCCAACCAACGCGACGACGACGACCTGCCGCCGTACGCAACGCTCGATCCACTCCTCCGCGCGATCATCGAGAAGAACGAATCGCGCCCCGAGCTCCTCGCCGCAGGGTTCGACCCGGCGCTCGTCGACGACGTACTCGGCCGCTACTACCGGAACGAGTACAAGCGCCATCAGCTCCCGATCGGCATCAAGGTTACCCCGAAGGCATTCGGGTCCGGCCGCCACGTTCCGATCACGAACGGATACCGCGACTGACCCAAAGCGGAGCCCCGGCTTCGAGCGCCCGGGGGTCTCCCGAGCCCCGCAGCCGGGGCCGCCGCAGTCTCTCTACGCAAGGAGGTGGCTGCTATCCGACGGGAACCAGGACCGCCTTCTCTTTCTCCTTGATCGACTCCTTCAGGGGCGCCGTCACCCGAAGGATGCCGTCCTCGAACTTCGCCTGGACCCGCCCCTTCTCCACGAGCTCCGCCGGGAGGGGGAAGCTCCGCTGGAATCGGCCGTACTGCCGCCCGATTCGGAAGTACTGCTCGCGGTCGATCTCCTCGCTCCGCTTCGTCTCGCCGCTGATGATCAGCTGCTCGTCCTCGATCCGAATCGCGACGTCTTCCTTCTTCACGCCCGGGAGCTCGGTTTCGAAGACCAGGTTCTTGTCCTTCTCGTACACATCGGTCCGTCCGAAGCTCGGCGCGATGTCGAAACCCACGGTGTCGACGTCGCGGAACATCTCATCCACAATGCGCGAAAGGTTCGACTCGAGGATGAACGGCCCACGCCTTACGTCTGGTAGTCTACGCATCATTTCAGGTCCTCCTTCTGCCATGTTGTTGGCACTCGGCACTATCAATTGCCAGTTAGCAGTATATGTAGCCGACTGCCAGTTGTCAAGAGGAAGGTTATCCCGTACCCTGCAGACGTGCTGCGACGGATTCTTGTTCTTCCAATCAAGGTCTACCGGCGGGCGATCTCGCCCTTCTTGCGGCCGCGCTGTCGTTTCTACCCGACGTGCTCGGAGTACGCGATCGAGGCGATCGAGACGCACGGGCCACTTCGCGGGAGCTGGCTTGCCCTGCGCCGCCTGCTCAAGTGCCACCCGCTGCATCCCGGAGGCCTGGACCCCGTGCCGCCGCGGAAGCCAACGACCCCGCCAAGAGAAGGAGGCTCGACGTGACGGAGCGCACCCTGGAAGCGAGCGGAGGAGAGCCCCCTGCTTCGCCGGACGATATCCACGACGTTCTCATCCTCGGGGGCGGTCCCGCGGGCGCGTCGGCCGCGATCTACTCGGCTCGAGCCGGGCTCTCCACGCTCGTCGTCGACAAGGGAATCACGTCCGGAGCGCTCGGCATCAGCCGCGAGATCGCCAACTA
>JBFYQP010000068.1:0-19075 GCA_041302745.1 Candidatus Bipolaricaulota bacterium
CCGTCCCCGAGACGTGGTCGCGCCTTCACCTCGGCGGGAAGGGGATCGCCGCCCGCATCCTCCTCGAGGAGCTCCCCGCGCACGTCGATCCGCTCGGCCCGGAGAACGTGATCGTCTTCGCCACAGGTCCGCTGCAGGGCACGGGGGTTGTCGGAGGCGGACGCCACGCGGTGCTCGCCGTCTCGCCGAAGACGGGGTGGGTGGCCGACTCGTACGCAGGCGGCCACTTCGGCCACGAGCTCGGCCGCTCCGGCTACGACGGGATCCTCGTTCGCGGCCGCTCGCCGCGCCCTGTCTACCTGGCGCTCGTTGACGGAACTGCCGCGCTCTACCCCGCCGACGGCCTGTGGGGCAAGGGGACCGGAGAGACCGAGACCACGCTCCAAGAACGGCATCCTCACTCGCGCGTCAGCTCGATCGGCATCGCCGGGGAGGCGCTCGTCTCCCAGGCGTGCATCATCAACGACCGCACGAGGTCCGCGGGCCGCCCAGGGCTCGGCGCCGTCATGGGTTCGAAACTGCTCAAGGCGATCGTGGTTCGCGGGAACGTCGAGAAGCCCCTTCACGACGCGGCCCGGTTCCGCGCCGAGCGCGCGGAGCACGCGAAGACGTTCCTTGCCGCGGGTCCGCAGGAGTTCGGCAAGTACGGCACGGCGTCCGGAGTCCCCTGGCTCTCCGAACAAGGGATCCTCCCCACGCGCAACTTCGCCGAAGGGGTCTTCGAAGGCGCCGACGCCATCAGCGGCGAGCGGATGCACGACACGATCCTCGTCGGCCAGGACACGTGCGCCGGCTGCCCGGTGCGGTGCAAGCGGGTCGTGAAGACGACGTTCGACGGCTGTGAGGTGCTGCCGGAGTTCGGCGGACCGGAGTACGAGACGGTGGGAGCGTTCGGGTCGCTGTGCCTGAACAGCGACCTCTCTTCGATCGCGCTCGCGAACCAGCTGTGCAACGACTACGGGCTCGACACCATCTCCGCCGGCGTCGCCGTCGCCTTCCTGATGGAGGCAAGCGAGAAGGGGCTCGTCGATGAGGAGATCGCGTGGGGCGACCCGCGCGCGGTCATCTCGGTCGTCCACGCCCTCGCGCGTCGCGAGGGCGTCGGCGACCGGCTCGCCGACGGACTCGATCTCTTCGCTCGCGACCTCGGCGTCGACTTCGCCATGACCATCAAGGGCGTCGAGCTGCCGATGCATGAGCCGCGCGGCAAGCAGGGCCTCGGCCTCTCCTACGCAACGACTCCTCGCGGCGCGAACCACATGGAGGGGATGCACGACACCATGCTCGCGCGGGAAGCCCCGAGTCCCGAGCTTGGGGTGACGAAGAGCTACGACCGGTTCACGCTCCTCGACAAGATCGAGCCGGTCATCGCGTTCGAGGACCTCCGTTCGTTCACGAACTCCCTCGTCCTCTGCTGTTTCACGACCAACGAGGTCGGGGCGTCCTACAACTTCCCGGCGATCCGCTCGCTCCTCGAGGCGGCGACGGGGCTCTCCGTGGACGCGCAGGAGATGCTTCGGATCGGTGCACGCAACTACGCGCTCCTTCGCGTTCTGTCGAGCCGCGGCGGGCACGTGATGGAGGCCGACGAACTGCCGGCGCGCTTTGCCGAGCCGCTTCCCCGCGGCGCGAGCGCCGACCATCCAATCCGTGCCGAGGCAATGGTTGAGGCCGTCGCCGCCTACTACCGCGCGCGGGGCTACAACCGGCACGGGCCGACCGACGAGACGCTCCGGCGCCTCGGTCTCGTCGATTGCGCCGGCCGAAGGGCGAGGACGGCGCCGTGATCCCCGTTGTCTCGTTCATCGGCCACCACGACAGCGGAAAGACCCGCCTCTTGGTCGAGATCATTCCGCTTCTCGTCGAGCGCGGGTATCGAGTCGGCACCGTGAAGCACGCTCCAAACCTGGACGAGGTCGATCGCCCCGACTCGGACAGCGAACAGCACCTCGCGGCCGGCGCGAGCCGTGTTCTCCTGCGCGGCGAGCGCGTCTCGTCGCTCACGTGGAGACACGAAGAGGGCGAGCTGCCCGGCGACCTGGAGCGCCTATTCGCCGGCTGCGACGTCGTCCTCGCGGAAGGGTTCAAACACGGTCCCTGGCCGAAGATCGAGGTCTTCCGGCGGGGTCGCGACCTGCGCCGAGAGCCGCTGGCCGGCGAAATCGACGTCGTCGCCGTGGTGACGAGCGAGCACGTTGCCGTCCCCGACGGAGTCACCGTCATCTCCCCGCGCGACCGCGAGGCGATCCTCGCACTCCTCGAGGAGCTCATCGCCGCGCCCGCCTAGCGCCGGAATTGCGCACGGCGCACCCCTCGTGTACCCTCAAACCGCGATGACATCAGCATCGGAAGCACGCACCTCCGCGGCCGGTCCGCCCACGGCGACGCTCTACCTCGTCCCGCCCCGGTCGGATCGGCGAGCGCTCGGCCGTCGACTCGCCGCCCCAATGCTCTCCGAGCGCCCGAGGGACCGCGCCCTCGCCGAGCGCGGCGTCCACCCCGACGTCATCGAACTCGCCGCCGAGGACGGGAAGGAGAAGATCGGCATCGACCAGGTCCGCGAGGCCATCCGCGCCGCGCAGTTCTCGCCGGTCGAGAGCGACCGCAAGGTGTGCCTCGTTCCGCGGGCCGAGAGCCTGACCGTCGAAGCCGCCAACGGCCTCCTGAAGACGCTCGAAGAGCCGCCGCGGGGGATGGTCTTTGCGCTGCTCGCCGAGCACGCCGGGGACCTGTTGCCGACGATCGTGTCTCGCAGCCGCATCGTCCGGGTTCCACCCGAGGAGCGAGAGGCGCGCACGGAGCGTCTGACCGCCTCCGGGTACTCCGACGCCGACGCGCAATGGCTGTCGCGGATCGCCGACCGGCCGGGCGACCTCGACCGCTTCCTGGAGTCGCCCCTGGATGTCCCGGCGGCGCGGGCTGCCGCGACCGCGCAGAGCACAGCGGCCGCCATCCAGGACCTCGTCTCTACCGCAATCGGCGACGACCCGATCGCGCGGCGCGAGTCCTTGACGGAGATCGTGGACCGCGCCGTCGCCCTCGACCCGGCTCTTTTCACGACCGGAGTCGCGCGGCTCGCCTCACAGGAACGCACGACCCTCTTCCTCTTCCTGCAGGAGCTCTTGGGCGCCGCCTTCGACCTTCTCCGACAGTCGATTGCCGCCGCCGATCGGGGGGAGCCGGCGGCGACCCTCGGCACGGACGTCCTCGAGCGGACGTGCCTTGCCGTAGACCGCGCGCATCGGGCGCTCTATGCTTTTGCACCGACGGAGGGCGTCCTTCTGTCGCTTCTCTTCGCCATCGGAGGAGTCGTCCATGCCGAATGACCGGATCGTTCTCGTGCGGATCCAGGACCTCGAGCGCGAGGCCGCCTACTTCAACGCCGAGGAGCTGCCGCTCCACGTCGGCGACTCCTGCGTCGTCGAGCACAACGGCCTGCACCTCGGAACGGTGGCCGAGGAGGTCCCAGCAGGCCAGGAACTCTCCGGCCAGCTCGAACGCGTCGCCCGCGTGGCCACCGAGGCGGATCTCGACGCGCACCGGTACAACCAGGCCGACGCGGAACGCACCGTCACAGCGACCCGCGAGGCCGTCGCCCGTCACGACCTTCCGATGCACCTCGTCGCGGCCGAGTACACGCTCGACCGCAAGCAGCTGCGCATCTACTTCACGGCGCCGCACCGCGTCGACTTCCGGAACCTCCTCCGCGACCTGGCCAGCCGATTCAACACGCGCATCGAGCTTCGGCAGATGGGCGCCCGCGATGAGGCACGGCTGCGCGGCGGCGTCGGCCGTTGCGGCATCGAGATCTGCTGCCACCGCTTCCTGCGCGAGCCGAAGCCCGTGCCCATGGATCTTGCCTACGACCAGGAGCTGTTCGTGTCTCCGGAACGGATCACGGGAGCCTGCGGCCGCCTGATGTGCTGCCTCGCGTACGAGCACGAGACGTACCTCGCCGAGCTGGCAAGGCTTCCGAAGCTCGGCGCCCAAGTCGCTGTCGGCGAGAAGCAGGGCAAGGTGATCTCGCACAGCATCTTCCGCCAGACGGTGACGATCCTGACGGAGGAGCGAGAGCGTATCGAGGCTACGGTCGACGAGATCGAGGTCCTTCAGCCGGGGAAGAAGCGGAAGCGCTGACCTTCCCTCCGCTGGCCAGAACGTCGGCCAGCTCCGCCGGAGACAACAGGACGCGGACGTGCGCTCCTTCGTCGGTGTACTCGAGGGAGCGGACCCTGCGGGGATCGCGAAGGCTCCCGAATCGTCCCAGCGTCGCGTACGGAACGAGGACCTCGACTTCGCGATCGGCCGGGTAGAGGATGTCGGCGATGGCCTCGAGCAGCTCGTCGATGTGGACGTTGTCTCTCGCCGAGATCCGCACACCGGGAAGATCGCGTTCGGCGCCCTCCGGGCAGAGGTCCGTCTTGTTCAGCGCGTTCAGGACGGGGGGCCGGACGTCGCCGTCCTTGAACACCTCTCGCTCCAGCGTGTCGAGGACGGACCGGTAGTCCTCGTTCCACGAAGGCCGAGCGATGTCGACGATGTGGACGACGAGGTCGGCGTACCGGACGGCCTCGAGCGTCGCCGCGAACGCCGGGACCAGGTGGTGCGGCAGGTCGCGGATGAAGCCGACGGTGTCGATGAACAGCGCCTCGCGCCCGTCGCCGACCGGCCCGCGGCGGACCACCGTGTCGAGCGTCGCGAACAGCTTGTCCTCGACGAGGCTGTCGGAGGCGCAGAGCCGATTGAGGAGCGTCGACTTCCCGCTGTTCGTGTATCCCACGAGGGCCACTTGCGGCAAGTCCCCGTGCGAGCGCAGCTTCCGACGCGTCGAGCGTTCCTCCGCCGCTTTGCGCAGCCGCCGCTCGAGCGCGTGGATCCGTCGCGTGATCTTGTTGCGGTCGATCTCGAGCTGCGTCTCGCCCGGGCCGCGGGTGCCGATGCCGCCCCCCGTCTGCGTCAGCGCTTGTCCCCATCCGCGGAGGCGGGGGAGCCGATACCGCAGCTGGGCCAGCTCGACCTGAAGTTTCGCTTCTTTGGATGAGGCACGCTGCGCGAAGATGTCCAGGATGAGCTGCGTGCGGTCGATGACCTTGCGGCCGAGGGCGTCTTCGAGGTTCCGTGTTTGGCTCGAATGGAGTTCGTCGTTGAAGATGACGGCGTCGGCGCCGAGCTCGTCGCACGCCGCCAGAACCTCCTCGACCTTGCCCTTCCCGATGAACGTCGCCGGATCGGGGCGTCCCCGCTTCTGGACGACGGTCGCCAGGGTCACGATCCCGGCCGTCTCGGTCAGGGCTTCGAGTTCGTCCAGCAGGCCCTCGCCGGCGTGGCCGTGATCGATGCCCACGAGGATGGCGCGTTCGTTCCCGTACACGCGTGCCCGTGTCCCCAGGCGGTCTTCGACCAATGGGCGGCGCACTTCGTCCGATTCTTCAGGTGCTCTGTCGCTCAATCCTCGCTCCTAGGAGTCGCAGCTTTTCTGTCAGGCGCTCGTAGCCCCGATCGATGTGCTCGAGACCGCCGAGGGTCGTCGTCCCGTCGGCGGCAAGCGCCGCGAGCACCAGGGCCGCACCGGCGCGGATGTCAGGCGCCTCGATCGATCCGGCCCGCAACCAATCCACGCCGCTGATCGTCGCCGTCCGCCCGTCCACGGCAATCTGCGCGCCCATCGCACGGAGCGGATCCACGTACGTGAACCGGCTCTCGAACACGGTCTCGGTGACTCGGCTCGTTCCGCGCGCCACCGTCAAGAACGCGGCAAACGGGGGATGGAGGTCTGTCGGAAACCCCGGGTGCGGCGCGGTCTCGATCGCCGTCCCGCGAAGCGGTCCACTCGCCGACACGGTGACGCTCCTCCCGTCGTCCTGCACGTCGACCCCGGCTCGTCGCAGCGCGTCGGAGAGCGGGGCAAGGTCCTCCGGGTCGACGTCCTCGGCCGTGGCCTCGCCGCGCGCGATCGCCGCCGCGAGGAGCATCGTCCCCGCCTCCATGCGGTCGGGGATCAGGGTGTGCTCGGCGGCGCGAAGCCGCGAGGCCGCAACCCGAATCGTCCGCCCTTCCACCGCGATCTCCGCCCCCATCGCACGGAGGAGCTTGACGAGGTCGAGGACCTCGGGCTCAACGGCGGCATTCGCAATCTCCGTAACGCCCTCGGCGAGGGTCGCGGTCATCACCAGCTGTTCCGTCGCCCCGACGGACGGGAACGCGAGCTCGATCCGCGCGCCGCGCAGTCGGTCGGCCGAGACGTCTACGACTCCATCGTGCTCGTCGATCCGGGCCCCGAGCGCCTCCAAACCCTGCAAGTGGAGGTCGACGGGCCGGGCGCCGATCGCACAACCTCCCGGCAGCGGGACTCTCGCGCGCCCGAGGCGGGCAAGGAGCGGGCCCAGAACGAGGAACGAGGCGCGCATCTTGCGCACCGAGTACGGATTCGCCTCGCCCGACAGCGGCCCGTCGCCGGAGATGACGACACTGCCCTCGTTCCGGACGACACGCTTGCCGAGCGCACCGAGCGTGTAGAGGATCGTGCTCACGTCGCGAAGCTGGGGGACTCGCCGCAGGATGATCGGCTCGTCGGTCAGCAGCGCGGCGACGCAGGCGGGAAGGGCCGCGTTCTTCGCCCCCTCGATCGCAATGCGCCCCGACAGGCGCTGCCCCCCCTCGATGATCAGCGCGTCCATAGATGGGCTAAGGGAGGTAGCGCATCGGATCGACCGGGAATTCGCCGTTCCGCAGCTCGAAGTGGAGGTGCGGTCCCGAGGAGACCCCCGTGTTTCCCGACAGCGCCACCCGTTGACCGGCCTCGACGTACTGCCCCACGTAGACGAGCGAACTGCTCAAGTGGCCGTAGAGCGAGTACCACTTGCTCGCGTGCTCGATGATCAGAACGTTCCCGTACCCCGGCTGTTCGCCGTAGAAGTAGACCCTGCCGGGCGCCGATGCGCGAACGACGGTTCCCACCGGGACGTCGATGTCGATCCCGTCGTGGTGCTGCTTCTGCTTCAAGACTTCGTGAACGCGCCAGCCGAACGGAGAGACGACCTTGCCCTCGAGCGGCCAGATGTAGTCCGAGCGAGTCCCCTTCGACAGGTCGCTCACGGTGTCCCAGAGCGCCGAAGTCGCTCCCGGGATGACGATCCGACTCCCCGCGTAGATCGTCGACCCCGTCGTCAGCCCGTTGGCCGTCGTCAGCTTCCCGACCGGCACGGAGTACGTGAGCGAGATGTCGGTCAGCGTCTGCCCCGACTTGATGGTGTGGATGACTCCGGCCCGAGACGCGTAGAGAACCTGGCCCACCTCAAGCGGCTGGCTCTCGTACAGCCGGTTGCTCGCTCGCAGCACGGCGCCGCTGACGCCGAGCGCCGTGGCGACGCCCGACACGGTGTCCCCCTTCTTCACGGTGTGGGAGACGATCGAGCCGCCCGTCGCCGAAGAACTCGTCGACGCCGGCTTCGTCGTCTTGCTGTCCGATGTCGACGGCGCCGGCGTGCTGGTTGCGGGCTTCGACGCCGGCACGCTCGCGGCCGCCGGCGCCGCAGGCTTCGCGGGCGCGGGGGCGGAGCTCGCCGCGGTCCCGGTCGCGGGCTTTGTCGACGACGTTCCACTCGGGGAAAGGATCTGGTCGACCGCGGCGTCGACGCTCGTCGCCGCCGGCGTGGCCAGCGTGGCGGCGGCTTGGTCGCTCGGGTTCTCGGAAAGGACGGTGAGGCCGCCCTCGGGCTCTTGCGTGCCCCCTGAGCGCAAGAGCAGCACGGGGACTACGACGCAAGCGGCAATGACGACAAGAGCGATCAAGACGCGATCCTTGCGGATCGGCTTCGTAGACGAGGTTCCGTACCTGGGCCGGCTAGTCACCTTTCATCAGCTCGAGGAACTGCTCGTTGTCCCTCGTCGCCTCCATCTTCGCCTTGATGAACTGCATCGCTGCCTGCAGGTCGTTCAACTCGCTAATCATCTTACGGAGAATCCACACGCGCTTCAATTCCTTCTCGGCCAGGAGCAGCTCCTCTTTGCGCGTTCCACTCTGCTCGATGTCGATCGCCGGGAAGATGCGGCGGTTCTGGAGGTCGCGGTTCAGCACGAGCTCCATGTTCCCGGTGCCCTTGAACTCCTCGAATACGACCTGGTCGAGCTTGCTCCCGGTGTCCACGAGAGCCGTGGCGATGATCGTGAGGCTCCCGCCCTCCTCGATGTTGCGCGCCGCCCCGAAAAACTCCTTAGGCTTGTACAGCGCGGTCGGATCCATTCCGCCGGACAGGAGCTTCCCGGATGCCGGAATGGAGAGGTTGTAGGCGCGGGCCAGTCGCGTGATCGAGTCCATCAGGATGACGACGTCGTGTCCGAGCTCGACGAGCCGTTTGGCGCGGTCCGTGACCAACTCCGCGATTCGCGTGTGGTGTTTCGGCTCCTGGTCGAACGTCGCCGCGACGACCTCGCCGTTCTTGATCGACCGCGAGAAGTCCGTGACTTCCTCCGGACGCTCGTCGACGAGGAGAACGAACAACTTGATGTCGGGATGGTTGGCGTTGATCCCGTTCGCGATCTTCTTGAGCAGCGTCGTCTTCCCCGCCTTCGGAGGGGACACGATCAACCCGCGCTGGCCCTTGCCGATCGGACAGAACAGGTCAATCATCCGGGTCGAGATCTCGTCGGGGTCGTGCTCGAGCTTGAGGTGCTGGTTCGGGTGCAGGGGCGTGAGCTCCTGGAACTGCACGCGACGTCGGGAGTTCTCCGGATCGCCTCCGTTCACGGCGTCCGCCTTCAGGAGTGCGAAGTACCGCTCGTCGTTCTTCGGCCCGCGGATCGGTCCGGAGACGAGATCGCCGTCCCGGAGCGCGAATCGCTTGATCTGGGAAGGCGACACGTAGATGTCGGCCTTTCCCGGAAGGCAGCTGTCGCTTCGCAGGAAGCCGTACCCGTCCGGGTGAAGCTCCAGGATGCCGTCGATGAACTGGAGATCCTTGTTCCGCGCGAGGTGAGCCATCACCATCCGCGTGAGGTCGTCCTTCCCGATTTGCCTGGAGTTCTTGATGTCGATCGTCTCGGCGAACTGCTCCAGTTCGTCGAGCGTCTTCCGACGCAGCTCTCGGATTTCCATCCCACTCACCTCAACTCTGTCGTCTTCGGTACGTCACGTCAGGGGCGGACCGAGGCTTCGAGAGGAAAGGTCGGCCGCTCAGCGGGCCTCGCCGCTCCCTCGATCCTCGAGCTTGCCCACCCGTGTCGCGTGCCGTCCCCCTTCGAACGTCGCCGCAAGCCAGGCGCGCACGATGTGCTCGGCGAGTCCTGTCCCAAGGACCCGGGCTCCCAGGCAGAGGACGTTCGCGTCGTTGTGCCGTCGGCTCAGCTCCGCCGAGAACGACTCCGTGCACGTCGCCGCGCGAATCCCGGGGTGTTTCCCCGCCGCCATCGCCATGCCGATGCCGGTCCCGCAGATCAGGATTCCCCGATCCGCCTCGCCGTGCCGAATCAGTCTCACGACAGCGCGAGCGATGTCGGGGTAGTCCACGGGGTCCGACGAGGCGGTTCCGACGTCGACCACCGTGTGCCCCTCGAGGGCATGTGCGATGAGGTGGGCCTTCAGCTCCACCCCCGCGTGGTCCGCTCCGATCGCGATCTTCATGCTAGAGCCTCTTGAACAACCACTTGATCATGTCGCCGTACATCCGAAGCCTGTCCGCCACGCCCTTCTTGAAGCCGCGCTTCTCCTCTTTCAGGACGTGCGTGACGCCATCGAGCTTCACGTACTCCTTCTTCCACCCTTCCTTGGCGGCGAGCTTCGACAGGGCGATCTCGATCCCAAAGTTCATCTCGTGGACGTTCTCCAAGTTCTCCTTGGCGCGTTCCCAGAGGCGGCGCGGGAGAACCCGCTGTCCCGACGCATACGGGTTGATCTTCTGCGCCAGGTCCGTGTTCTTGCGGCCGTCCGCGAACACTCCCACGACCATGTCCAGATCTTGCTCGACGAACGTCCGGACCAGCCGGTCGACGTGCTCCGTGCGAAGTCCGACCAGATCGGCGTCGAGGAACAGGAACACGTCATTCTTCGCCGCAGCGACCCCCGCGTCGAGCGCGGCCGCCTTCCCGCGGTTCTCCGGAAGTCGGACGACTAGAACCGGGAAGCGACGCGCTTCCTCGGCCGTCGAGTCTTCCGAGCCGTCGTCAACCACGATGACCTCGGAAACAAGACGGCTGCCGAGTACGGGTTCGAGCACCGCCCCGATCCGTCCGGCCTCGTTGTACGCGGGCACCACCACGGAAATGCTCATCGATTCTTGAGTTATGGATGTGGATGTAGACGCTGATCCGTTTGTCGAGGCCATTCTATCGGCTTGTCCGGCCGATGTCAATTCGCTTGAGGCGATCCCTCCTCGTCTTCCTGCCCTTCGAACCACGCCGCCGCCTCGAGAACGAGGTCGGCGGCGCTCGCCGCCTCCTCCACCGCCACCGGCAAGCCCTCGGCGAACTTCCTTCCGTACCCCTTGGTTCGGATCCGATCGTCCGTCACCACGACGACGCCCCGGTCGCGCTGCGTTCGAATGAGGCGCCCCACCCCCTGCCGCAGTCGTAGAACCGCCTGGGGAAGCGCGAGCTCGTAGAACGGCTCCCTTCCGGTTCTCTCGTACCGCTCCGACAGCGCGGCGAACACCGGATCGGTCGGCACCGCGAACGGAAGTCGCGTGACCACCAGGTACTCCAGCTCTTCTCCCGGAAGGTCCACGCCTTCCCAGAAGCTGTCCGCTCCGAGGAGCAGCATCCCGTTCTTCCCTCGGCGGAACCGCTCGACAAGGCTCGTCCGCGGACCGTCGACCCCCTGGGCAAGGACCGGGACCGCGCCCACCAGCCGCTCCCGCACGCGCTGCAGAAGGTCATAGGAAGTGAACAGCACAAGGCCGTTGCGGTGAAGCGCGCCGTGCAGGTCGACCAGCAGCTCGGCGAGCGCATCGGCGTACGTTTCGGCGTCGCCGAGGACGGCGGGAAACCGCCGCGGCACGAGAATCCGCATCCGCCCCTCATAGGAGAACGGGCTCTCGGCCACCATCCCCTGAACGTCCGAGAACGCGCCGTCCAAACCCAGCGTGCGATGCACGTAGGCGAAGTCGCCTCCCAACGAGAGCGTCGCCGACGTCAGCACGACCGCCTCGAGATCGGGGTAGAGACACTCCGCCAGGATCGGCGCCACGTCGAGCGGCGTGACGTGAAGGGAGAGCCGCCCCCCTTCGCGCTCGTACCAGTGGACGGAGTTCTCGTTCGGCTCTCTCGCCAGGACCCCCGCTACGTTCTCGAGCTCACGGAGCGCCGCGAGGCCGCCTTCTCCTTCGCGCGCCAGGTCCTGCTCCTCGCGCACCCGCTCGATCAAGGCCTCGACCCCGACGCCCAGCCCCCGCACCGCGACGCGGAAGGCCTCGAGGTCGTCCTGCACCGCCGACAGGTCGGGGAGCCGCCCTCGCCGTTCCTCGGAGAGCACCGACTCCACGGAGCGGAAGAGGCGGGACGCCTGCCCCGGCAGCACGGCGGCCGCGTCCCCTGCCCGGAGCGCCTCCTCGTCCTCCGGCGCCAGCGGGAGCCGCCCGACCCATCCCCCGCGCCGGTTGCGGGGCGGCGCAAGCTGCTCCACGACGCGCTCGACCATCGACTGAGACAGACTCGCCGTGAAGGCCGATCGCGCCGCGGCCTCAAACGCGTGCGCCTCGTCCACCACGAGGTGGCTGTACTTTCCAAGCACCACCCCGTGCGTTGCGGCGTCGGCGAGAAGGAGGGAGTGGTTGACGACCACCAGGTCGGCCTTCCGCGCCCGACGCCGCGCCTGGATCGAGAAGCATCCCTCCATGTGAGGGCAGAAGGCGCCCACGCAGTGATGCGGCGAGTCGTAGAGACGTCCCCAGAGCTCCCGGGAGTTCGGGTCGGCGAGGAACGCGCAGTTCTCTTCGACGTCGCCGGTCTCGGTATCCGACAGCCATCGCACAAGCGGAGCCAACGAGGCCAGCCGATCGCGCTCCAGGCCGTTCACGAGCTCCTGCAGAAGGATCTCCCATCGGCGAAGGCAGAGGTAGTTCTCCCGCCCCTTGAGCATCGCCGTCGAGACCGTCGGCGCGATTCGTTCGACGAGAAACGGCAGGTCCTCGCGGAAGAGCTGTTCCTGGAGCTGCTTCGTCCGCGTGCAGACCACGACCCGCGCTGTCTTGTCCTCGCGGAGCTTGAGGATCGCCGGCGCGAGGTAGGCGAAGGTCTTCCCCGTCCCCGGGCCCGCTTCGACGGAGAGGGCGCCTCCACGCCGGAGCACGTCCTCGACGCGGCGCGCCATGGCGAGCTGCCCGGATCGCGCCTCGTAGCGCGCCAGGGCCGCGGCGACGACCCCGTCCGGCCCCAGGACCTGCTCCGTATCGACCGGCATGTCGCTCGGGGCCGCGGCCTCTGCCGGCACCGTCTCGGGCTCCTCGTGCGACGCCGTCACCGGGAGAAGCGCCGCGAGGAGTCGCGCCAACGGAGGAGGGAGAAGCTCGGCGAGAAGGGCCACGACGTCGCGGTCGAGGACCGGGATCTCCTCGAGGGTGCGGACGAGGATCCGTCCAACCTTCTCCGCCGGCGACGTGTCCGGCAGGTCAAGGTAGTGGGCGATCGCCGCGACCCCGTGATCGGCCGCGCAGGGGAAGACGGCCCGAACAAGCGGCGCGACGTCGAGGGCACCGCCCGTCCGCTCGCCGTAGCCGACCTGCGGAGCCTCGGCATCCGCGACGGACGCCGCCTGGGGCACGCCCTCTGCGAACAGGACGCGTTTCCCGCCCGCCCCGGCAACGAACCGTTCGAGGCCCAGCGACGTCCACGGGAGGCTCATCCGCCGCGGACGGCACCGACCAGCGCCGCTGCGGCCGCACCCTCCACCCTCACCGACGCCACGTCCCCGACCGATGCATCGCCGTGGACAACCACCGTCCGATGGTCGCCCGTGCGGCCGTAGTGGACGCCGCCTCGCGTCTCGCCTTCGATCAGGACCATCACGTCCTGCCCGATGAATCGCTGGTTTTCCTCCAGGGCGATCCGCCGCTCCGCATCGAGGAGCCGCCGAAGCCTGTCCTCTTTCTCCTCCGCCGGCACGTCGTCGGGCCGCTGGGCCGCACGCGTCAGCGGCCGAGGCGAGTACTTGGCGGCGTAGATCGACCCGAACCGCAACTCCTCGACGAGCGAGAGGGTGTCCTCGAACTCGGCGGCCGTCTCTCCGGGGTATCCGGCGATCATGTCGGTGGTGACGTTGAGCCCCGGCATCGCACGCCTCGCCCCCTCCACGAGTTCCTTGTACTGCTTCCGGGTGTAGCCCCGGTTCATGGCCGCGAGGACGCGGTCGTTGCCTGACTGGCAGGCCAGATGAAGGTGCCGGCAGACGGCCGGCTCGGTCGCCATGACCGACAGCACGTCGTCCGTCAGGTCGCGCGGATGCGAGCTCGTGAAGCGGACTCGATCGATTCCTGTCTGCGCGACACGCCGCAGGAGGTCGGCAAAGCCCCCGTACGACGGGCGATCTCGTCCGTACGAGTTCACGTTCTGGCCGAGGAGGAGCACCTCCCGGTACCCGTCCCCGACCGCCTTCTCGACCTCGGCGACGATCCGCTCCGGCGGACGGCTGCGCATCGGCCCCCGCGCGTACGGCACGATGCAGTAGGAGCAGAAGTTCGAACAGCCCTCGGTGATCGTGATCATCGCCGACACGGACGACCCGCGAACGGACGCCGACTCCTCGTAGTCCATGGAGCCGCTCACCTCGACCGGGCGCTCCCCTGCGCCGCCGACTCGGTCGACCAAGGCTGGAATCGCCGAGTGGCCCCGCGTCCCAAAGACGAAGTCGACGGCCGCCGACCGCGCCAGCAGCTTCGCTCCGTGGACTTGCCCGAAGCAGCCGCCCACCCCCAAGATCACAGGCCTCCGCCGCTTCTCCTCAACAACGGCGCCCAGCCTGCCGAGAAGCTTCTCCTCGGCCTTCTGACGCACCATGCACCCGTTGAACAGGACGACGTCGGCGTGATCCAACGAATCGACCAGCTCGTACCCCGCCGCGCGCATCGCGCCGGCCAGCTCCTCCGACTGGTGGAGGTTCATTTGGCAGCCCCAGGTCTCGATGTAGACTCGCTTGGTCATCGTCCGTCTCGGCCAACTATATCCAACCCGGCGAGAGTCCATCCAACCCCGTAGGGAACTGGCGCGCGCAATCCGGACACGCGACCTAGCTTGACGATCCGCCTGTCCGGTAAGATCGAGACGCCATGCTCCGCCGCTGCGACCGTTATATCCTTCGCGAGGCCCTGGGCCCGTTTCTCCTTGCCCTTGCGGGACTCGTTCTGTTCATCCTTCTGAACGTCATCCTGTCTCTCTCGGACCTGATGGTCGACCGCGGGGTGAGCATGACGACTCTCCTTCGCCTCGTCCTGCTCAAGATTCCCAGCCTCCTGGTGGTCGCCGTCCCGATGAGCGCGCTGTTCGCGACGTTCCTCGGCCTGGGGCGGATGGGCCACGACCGGGAGGTTCTGGCGCTCGAGTCCCTCGGAATCCCGCTGCGACGCATTCTCCTCCCCCTGCTCCTCGCCGCCGCCTTCGTCGGGGTCGCGGACTTCGCCCTCTACAACTGGCTCGTCCCCGCCTCGGAGGCCGCCTACCAGGACGCGCTGCGCCAAGTCATCTACCGGCAGGGAACGCCGCGCATTACGGCCAACGCCTTCTTCAAGGGGCAGAACGACCAGTTCTTCTACATCCGTCGCTTCGACGAATCGAGCGGGAAGCTCTACGACGTCGTCATCTACGACACGACCGGCCGTCTCTTCCCGCAGGCAGGCACCCAGGTCACGATGATCACCGCCGACGAGGGGTCGTGGAGAGCCGGCGCGTGGACCCTCTCCGCAGGAACGGTCTACGGGTTCGACCGGGAGGGCCAACTCGTCTTCACGGCGACGATCGAGTCGCTGGTCATCCCGATCGAGCAAGGCGTGGCCGAACTGGTGTCGCACTCCCGGACCCCATCGGAGATGGGGCTCGCCGAACTCGGCCAACGGATCGCCCAAGCCCGCAAGAACGGTCAGCGGGTTCACGAGTACGTCGTCGAGTCGCACCTCAAGCTGTCTCTCCCCCTGGCCGCCCTCGTCTTCGTCCTCCTCGGCGGCGCGCTCAGCCTCGCCTTCCTTCCCGGCAATCGAGCCGTCGGCATCGTCCTCGGCCTTCTCCTCGTCGCGGTGTTCCAGGGATTCCTCTGGTGGACGCAGACCCTCGGCCGACGAGGAGCGATGGACCCGGCATGGGCGGCGTGGTTGCCCGACCTTGTGTTCGGCGCCATCGGCGTGTACCTGTACGCACGGGTGGACCGACTCGCGACGCGCGACACGCGCGGCCGGTGGTGGAGGCGGCTCCCGTTCGCTCTCGCCCTCATCGTCCTCCTAGCGGCTCCCGTGTCCGTTCTGGGCTCCGACGCGTCCGAACCGAGCGTCGGCTCCGACGCGTCCGCACCCGTCGTCGGCGTGGACGCCGCCGACGATGCGGTCGGCACCGTCCCCGTACATCTCGAGTGCGACGAGCTCTTCCTCGCGAACGACGGCTCGACGCTCCACGCGGTCGGGTCCGTTCGCGCGACCTTTGAGGACTCGCAGCTGGACGCCGACGAACTCCTCGTCGAGCGGGTTCAGTCGTCGAGTTGGCGTCTCTCCGCGTCGGGTTCGGTGGCTCTCTCCGTCCCGGGCACGACGGAGCTCGCGGGGGAGTCGATGATCGTCGAGATCGACGACCGAAGCGGCGAGGTGAGACCCCGTTCGGCGGAGGCGAACGGCCTGCGGGGGAAGGTCCTCTTCACAAACTCGGAGGGGAAGGTGAAGGAGCTCTTCTTTCGCGCCCGGCGAGGTGAGGTCGCGTTCGACGACCAAGGCGAGGTAAGCCTGCTCACGGCCGAGCAGGCGGAGGTCACGACGTGCGATTGCTGCGGCCTCGCCCTGGAACGCCAGCCGTACAGCCTGAAGGCCGACCGGCTCCGTCTCTACCCCGATCGGCTCCTCGTCGCCTACGGCCTCACCGCCCGGGTCAGTGCCGCGAGGGTCCTGTGGCTCCCTCTCTACGTGCAGCCGTTGGGGGAGACGCTTGAGTCCCCCCTCTTTCCGGCGTTCGGCTCGAGCTCCGCACGGGGCTGGTTTGTCAAGTGGAACGTGCCCTTCTTCCTGAGCGACGCCGTCTACGGGACCGTCCTCCTCGACTACTACAGCAGGTACAGCGAGATTGGGGTCGGAGGGACGCTGCGGTACGCGGCCGGCGGGCACGAGGGCCGGGCCTCGGCGTACATTCTGCCGAGCGATGTCCACGACACCGAGGTCGAGGTCAGCCTGACGGACACCGTGGAGATCGGCGGAGGCTGGCAGGGTGTCGGCCGCCTCGAGTACGAGGCCGACGGCGACGAGGAAGAGCTTTCCTTCTCCGCCAAGCTCCGAGGAAGTATCGGCCCCGCCGACGCCTCTCTCCTCGTCTCGCGCATCCTCGACACGACGACCACGACAACGATCGAGGAGAAGCTCCCCGAGGTGTCCTTCTCCCTGCCCTCCCAGCGCGTGGGCCCTCTCACGGTTCGACCGGCGTTGTTCGCCGGCTGGTACCGGGAACAGGAGGAGGAGGAATCTCCCGAGGAGCGGTTCCGGCTTCGCAGCCAGCTCGCGTCGACGCTCGATGCCGTGACGTTCGCCGGGTTCCGCATCCAGCCGTCGGCGACCCTCCAGACATCGCTCTACGCCGACGCGGGCGGGTGGGAGGACGTCGAGAGCGTCGAACTCGGCGCCTCGGCGAGCCGCAGCGGGCTCGAACTCGGCTGGACGAGCACGCTCGCCCGCGGGTCGAGCCCGTTCGCGTTTGACGAGACGACGACAGAACACCAGTTGACCTGGACCGCCAAACGCTCGGGGCCCGTCGACCTGACCCTCTCGGGAACCTTCCATTCGGTGGACGGCCCCGGCCCTATGCGGGCCACCGCCGATTGGGACGACTGGGCGACGTGGAAGGTGACCGCGAGCTACAACCTGACCCTCGCGCGCCTCTCGACCCTCGTCGTCCGCGGAAACTGGAGGGACGAGCACCGCAAGGTGGTCTGGAGGATTCCGTACGACGCCCTCGACGGCGAGTTCTCCACCGCGTCGCTGGACATCTCGGCCGAGTGGAACGCCCTCTCGCTCTCCCTCCAGAACGACCTGAATCTCAACCGCCTCGAACTGACTGCCGCGGACCTCACGGCGGACCTGGCCTTGTCGGGCGGATGGGGCGTCG
Source organism: Candidatus Bipolaricaulota bacterium (assembly GCA_041302745.1). Taxonomy (GTDB): domain Bacteria; phylum Bipolaricaulota; class Bipolaricaulia; order UBA7950; family UBA9294; genus JAPLGD01. Next base: position 17,272 of record JBFYQP010000068.1, read on the forward strand.
AGCTCGGGGTCACGTATTCCTCGGGATCGGTCGATCTGGATGACGTCTCGTACGGCGTGTTCAAAGACATCGCGGACTGCGTGCGCGTCGGCATCGAGCAGTCATCGGGCGACGTCTGGCTCTACGTCTCCATTCTCGCCTTCCCGGAGGCCGTGCTCCGCTACGCGCCGACGAGCGCAAGCTTCGAGATCGGGGAGTGATGAGGTAGAATCCCCGTCGTCGCCGCAAGGTCGTGCCTTCGGCGCGAGGGGGAAACCATGGACTTGTCGGCCCTTGTGTATCTGGTCATCGCGTGCATCCTCGTCGGGAAATTCCTCGTCGGAGGCTGCGGCGGGACCTGCGGCTAGCCGAGGCAAGACCCGATCCGAGACGGAATAGAACACGACCATGAGACTGGGGATTGCGCAGACCTGCCCCGAGTTCGGCGAGCGGGGCCGAAACCTGAACGACGCATTGGATCTTCTCTCTCGGGAGGTCGCCGACCTGTGGGTGCTCCCCGAGTTCTTCGCATCGGGGTACCAGTTTGCGCGCGCCGAGGAGGTCCGCGATCTCGCGGAGCCCGTGCCCGGCGGCCCGACGGTGCGTGCCCTCGAGTCGTTCTGCCGGGATCGCGGCTGCTTCGTCGTGGCCGGGCTTCCTGAGGTCGCCGACGGCGTCTTGTACAACTCGGCCGTCCTGGTCGGCCCCCGCGGATTCACGTCGGTGTACCGGAAGATCCACTTGTTCGGCGACGAGAAGCGCTGGTTTGCACCTGGGAATCTGCCGTTCTCCGTCCAGGACGTCGGCGCGGCGCGCGTCGGGGTGATGATCTGCTTCGACCACTTCTTCCCCGAGGCGGCTCGCACCCTGGCTCTCCTTGGCGCCGACATCCTCGTCCACCCGGCGAACCTCGTCATCCCCGGCCTCGCGCAGCGGACGATGACGGTTCGCGCGCTCGAGAACGGCGTGTTCGCCGCGACGGCGAACCGTGTGGGGGAGGAGTCCCGGGCGGAGAAGGCCCTTCACTACACGGGGCAGAGTCAGATCGTCGCTCCGGACGGCACGGCGCTCGTCCGTCTCTCGTCCGACCACGTCGAGGTCGCCGTCGCCGAGGTCAACCCTTCGGCGGCGCGAGACAAACGCCTCACGTCGCGCAACGACAAGCTGGGCGACCGCCGGCCCGAGTTCTACCGAACGTAGCGCGTCGCGGAGCCCCAGCTCTAGCCCGAGAGAGGGAAAGACCATGACCATGATCGATGTCGGAAGCCGAAGAGAGCAAGCCTGGATCGTGGAGCGCGGCCACCTGGCGAGCGCGTTCGGGAGCGGCCTCGTCGATGTCCTCGCCACACCCGTCCTGGTGGGGTTCTGCGAGGAGTGCGCTCGTCGACTCGTGGACCCTGCCCTGGCCGCCGGCCAGAACACCGTCGGCGCCTCCATCACGCTCGAGCACGTCGCCGCAACGCCTCCAGGGATGACCGTGACCGTACGCGCCGAGCTGACTTGCGTCGACGGCCGCCGTCTCACGTTCCAGATCGAGGCTCGCGACGATGTCGAGGTCGTCGGCCGCGCCACGCACGTGCGCTACGTCATCGACACGGCGAGGTTCGAGGCGCGAGTTGCGCAGAAGGCGGCGCAATCACGGACGGTGGGCGCGGCGCAAGCCTGTACAGAGGGCGCGGCGCAAACGCGGACGGAGGGCGCGGCGCAAGCCTGTACGGAGGGCGCGGCGCAAACGCGCACGGAGCCGCAAGTGGACGGAGTGCGGGCCGCAAACGGACGGAATGCGGGCCGCGGCGCAATCGCGCACGGTGGGCGCCGACCAACT
>JBFYQP010000073.1:0-3896 GCA_041302745.1 Candidatus Bipolaricaulota bacterium
ATTCTCATCTGCGCTTCCCTCCCACGCGGATCCGCGGATCGATGACGCTGTAGAGAATGTCGACGACCAGGTTGGACAGGAGCATGATCATGGCGACGACCAACGTGTAGCCGACCACGGCGGGAAGATCCACCATGACAATCGACCCCGCCGCGTAGCGGCCCATGCCCGGCCAGGCGAAGATCGTCTCGAGCAGGACTGTCCCGCCGAGCAGCCAACCGAACTCGACGCCGAGCACCGTCAAAGGCGGGATGATCGCGTTCTTCAGCGCGTGCCGGTAGATGACGATCTTCCGTGGCAACCCTTTGGCCTTCGCCGTGATGACGTACTCGGCCTCGAGAACCTCGAGCATGCTGCCGCGCGTGATGCGGACCAAGTACCCCATCGAGTAGAACGCCAACGTCGCGGCCGGGAGGATCATGTGGATCGCCGCATCGCCGAACGCCGTCCAGTTCCAGTTGAGAACGCTGTCGATGAGGACGAAGCCGGTGTAGCGCGTGATGTCGATCGTCGATCGCCCCATCGCCGGAAGCCAGCCCAGCTTGTAGTAGAACAGGAACTGCAGCAGGAGCGCCGACCAGAAGAGCGGCGTCGAGACCCCGGTCAGCGCGATGACGCGTGAGAAGTGGTCCGTCGGGCGATTCCTGCGCAGCGCGGAGATGACGCCCAAAGGGATTCCCAGGGCAATCGCCAGGAAGAAGGCACACATCGCCAGCTCGAAGGTCGCCGGGAAGAAGGCCTTGAGATCGTCCCGCACCGGGCGCCCGGTCGTCGGAGAGACCCCAAGGTCGAAATGGAGAAACACGTTCTTCAGGTAGATGCCGATCTGCGTGTAGATGGGGTCGTTTAGGTGGTAACGCTCCTCGAGCGCCTGAACCTGCTCCGCACGCGCTCGCGGCCCGGCCCAGGCTCGCGCCGGATCGGCCGGAATGACGTACGCGATGACGAAGATGAGCACCAGCACGCCGAGCAGGACAGGAACGAGCATCGCAACGCGGCGCAGGATGTAGGTGCTGAGCCTCATGTCTTCTCCTCATCCCCGCGGAGCAACGGGGTTGTCCCGCGGTTGTGGAATCAAAGGAGGGGCCGGAGTGAGACTCCGGCCCCGTGTTGGTCGAGACCCCTTCTTGCCTAGCCTTCCTTGTACAGCGTCGAGAAGTCGATCGGAAGGATCGGGTTGTAGTAGAAGCCCTTCACGGCGTTGTTGAAGATGACGACGTTCGACCGCTGGGAGACCCAGATGTACGGCGCATCCTGGAACGAGATCTCCAGGATTTGCCGATACAGGTCGGCACGCTTTGCCACATCGATTTCGGACTTCGCCTGCAAGATCAGCGCATCCATGGCCGGGTTGTTGTACTGGTTCCCGTAGATGGCGTTGGCGTTTCCTGAGTTGCAGATGGCGTCGACGTAGTTGTCCGGGTCCGCGTAGTCCGGCAGCCAGCCCGACATGATGCCGTCCGTGTCGTGGTTGCGGACCGTCCTGTACATCATGGCGTACACGATCTCTCGGATCTTCAGGTTGAAGCCGATCTGCCGGAGGCTGTCCTGCCAGAGCAGGGCCTCCTGCATCTTCACTTCCTCGCCGATCGGCGCGAGAACCTCCATGCCAAGTTCGACGCCGCCCTTTGTGCGGTAGCCCTGGCCGGGAACCCAAGTCCAGCCGGCCGCGTCCAGGAGCTGGTTGGCCTTGACGATGTTGTAGTCGTACCGCCCTTCGGCTGCAGGGTCGACGTAGCCGAACATCCCCGACGGGATTGGGCCGGTGGATCGGATCGCAAGTCCGTTGTAGACGAACTCAAGCGCCATGGCGTACGGGAACGCGTAGGACACCGCCTGGCGGACGACCTTCTCGGCCATCGGGCCGCGGCATCCAAGGGCGATGAAGTCGATGTTGAACGTGGCCGGGGTGAGGATCGTCAGGTTCGGAGCGCCCTGCAGGTCGGCGACGTTCGTCTCCGGGAACTGGTCGTGGACGTCGGCATCCCCGGCCCGCAGCATGAGGACGCGAGTTCCGACCTCGGGGACGATGGGGCACTCGATGGTCTTCGTGATGGCCTTCTTGCCCCAGTAGCCGTCGTACCGCTCGAACGTGAGCCTTTCAGCCGGGATCCATTCCTTCAACGTGTACGGTCCGGATCCGGCGCCGCCCTCGTTCTGGTTCATCCAGGTGTTTTCCTGATCGGCGACGATGCCGCCGTTCGCCTCGACGACCGCCGAGTTGACGATCGACGCGACGCTGTGCGTCAGCACGCCCAGAGCCGCGGCGTACGCCTGCGTCAGGTGAACCTCGACGGTATACGGGTCAACGACGACGGTGCTGTCCTGATTCATCATCTGCGACAGCATCCAGGCAGGCGGTTGGTTCATCGTCAAGACGCGGTTGAGTGAGTAGCGCACATCCTCCGCCGTTAAGGCCGAGCCGTCGTGGAATGTCGCGCCCTTTCGGAGGTGGAACGTGAGCGTCTTTCCGTCAGCCGACACTTCCCAGCGCTCGGCCAGCATCGGCGCGAACTTCGTGGCGTCGCTCCCTTCGTAGGTTAGGAGACGGTCGTAGACGTTGTTGATCAGTGTCGACGAGCGCATGTCGTACGCCGTCGCGGGGTCGGCCTCACCGGGTTCACCGTAGAACAGGTAGACCAACTTGTCGGTTGCCCCGAACCCCACGGAAGCCATGCCGATGATCAAGGACACTGCGATTCCAAGTACTAGCCAGTTTCCCTTTCTTCCCATCTGAACCTCCCTTAGAGATGTTCCTTCCGCTCTACCAGAGAAGCCAAACGCGAACGTCACCTCCCCTTCCGTGGGATGGCAATCGAGAGGGAACTTCGCGAGCAGTATAGAGTTGTGGTGCCACTGAATCAAGTGGACAGCACTGCAACGCACCTGGGTTCGCCCTCTTCGCGGGTGACGCCGCCGCCGCCCGCTCTGCGGAGGCGGAAGCTCCTCACGCAGCGAATCGGTCGGCCCGCGGCGCGGGCTTCGCCAGTCGACGAGGTCGCTTGCGGCGAACGAGTTCGAGGAGGAAGAGAGTGAGGCCCAGAAGCAGGACCTGGCGGTGGACGGGAGCATAGGATCGGCCCCGCGTGGCAGGGGACTCGGGAAGCGCCAGATCGCTTTCGAGGAACCGGCCGCCGGTCGTCTGCGCAATCGTCCGCAGGGATGCCTCGTCGACGCCCGTCTGGCGGTACTCCTCCGGGTACGGAACCGAGAAGGGGAGGAGGGCGACGTGGTTGCGCGCTAGGTCGACCACCTGCAGGGCGTACCCTCCCTCGGCGAGTCCGGGGAGGATCGCCTCATAGCGGCCGGCACTTGTCTGCTCGAGCGGAGTCACGTCGCCGCCGGGAAGCAGGACTGCCTCGAGGCGGAGGAAGTTTGCGAAGGCCCCGTCTGACTCCAGCGCCTCGGCGGACACGTGAATCTCGGACCTTCGAACGTCCACGGACGGCCGGAGGCCCCGGTCGACCCACGTTTCGGCCTCCACACTCCCGAGGATGGCTTCAACGAGCAGAGGAGCACGGCTCCAAGAGAGCCAGTCACTCGACCACGTCCCAGCGAGATCGGTGTTCAGGGCGCCCACCCTCCCCAGGCCGACGCGCCATCGGGCGAAGATGGGATCGCTTCCCGCAGAGAGAAGAACCTCGGCCGTCGGCCGCGAGTACGTCAGCGCGTACCCCCGGAGCGGCGGTAGCTGAGTCAGGTCGCCGCCCGCAAGGAGTCCTGACACGGGGGTCTCGCCCATCACGAAGCGGTTCTCGGACAGGCGTTCCGTCGCCTCCATCGACACTCTTGGAAGCAGGGAGACATCCGTCGCCACGTAGAGCGAGCCTCGACCCGCCTTCGCCAGTCGGTCGAGGAGCGACATGTTTGGCTGAGAACCGACGGCGATGGCGGAG
>JBFYQP010000087.1:0-2901 GCA_041302745.1 Candidatus Bipolaricaulota bacterium
CGTGAGCAGGAGCGCCATGTCCACGCAGAACCCCGCCGGCCGACCCAGCTCATCCACGTAGGCGAACGGCCGCACGTCGGTGCGCAGACCGACCCGGAAGACCCCCGTCGAAGCGATCTCCGCCAGCACCCCGCCCGCCTGCGCCCCGGCTGCCGCGTCCGCCGCACACGCCGTCCCTGCGAGGGACGCGACAACCACCAGGGCGAGAACGAACCACCGCGCGATCCACCGCTGTGCCATCACCATCGACCCCCAGAATCGAAGAAGCCTGACGCTACTCTACACCTGCGGCGCCGCGAGCCAAAGCGCCGCACGACGCCCCGTTCGCCCGGTAGAATCACCGAGCGTAGGAAGAAGGAGGATGCGTGAGCAGAGTCGTCGGAGTGACCCTTCTCGTTCTCGCTTTGGCCTTCGTCGCTGCCGAGGCGTGCACCGGCGTCGTCCTCGTCGGCGCCGGCGCCGTCGTCGTGGGCGGGAACGAAGATACAGTCGTTACCAGCGCTTCACTGTGGGCGGAGGCGGCGACCGAGACGACGTACGGCGCCGTCTTCTTCGGCTTCCGCTTCCCGAGCGTCGGAAACCGCCCCGCCGAGTGGCGCGAGATGCAGGGGATCAACGACCAGGGTCTCTACTTCGACCTGTTCAGCACCCCGCTCCGCTCGACGCCTGCTCCGCTGCAGGGTTCCGGGAACCTGCCCGCGGGCGGAAGCCGCCAAGGCGCCACGATCGAGCACGACATGATGACCACGTGCGCGACGGTGCCGGAAGCCCTGGCGTTCCTCCGGGCGAGAGACTACGCCGGGAATGAGCCTGAGGTTCAGGTCTTCGTCGCCGACCGCGCCGGAAACGCCGCGGTCTACACCGGCAAGCAGGACGTCTTCCGAACCACGCCTGGGTTCGTCGTCACCAACTTCTGGCTCGACGACCCTTCCCTTGGCGGGTGGCCGTGCGACCGCTACAACGCCGCCAAGACGATGATCACGTGGGACGCGAGCCCAACGCCCGGTCGCGTCGCGCAGATCCTCCGGGCCACGAGCGTCGTTCCCCCACCCGACGTGATCGGAGGAACGCTCTACTCCGTCTCTTGTGACCTCGTCGCGGGAACCGTCGACGTGTACGTCAAGGCCGACTTCACTCGCTGCGTGCGGCTCGAGCTCGCGCCGCTCTGGGCTGACGGCGCAGAGCGCATCGCGCTCACCAACCTGATCTTCGCGCCATCCCAACTACCGTAGGGGACACGTACCTCGAGTTCCGCGTCTCGAGGTGCCGGGGTCAGAGCTTTATTCTTGAACCCGCGACGCCTCCCGCTTCGCGATGACGCTGACCGTGCTGAAGTGAAGCCCGAGATGCTCCCCGACCTCCTGCAACCGGTAATGGTGAACGCGCACCGCCGTGTAGATGCAGGCATTGCACGCCAGGGGTCAGAGCTTTATTCTTGAACCCGCGACGCCTCCCGCTTCGCGATGACGCTGACCGTGCTGAAGTGAAGCCCGAGATGCTCCCCGACCTCCTGCAACCGGTAGTGGTGAACGCGTACCGCCGTGTAGATGCAGGCATTGCGAGTGAGCTTGTCGTCTGCTCCCCGGAAGATCTCGCCGAGAGAGGGTCTCGCCGCGTCGCGCTCTCGGCGAAGCACGTTCGGGTCTGGCGGCGCCTCGAGAAGCCTGGGCCTCATCTGCTCTACAAATTCGTCGCTCCCAAGGAGGCTGCCTGCTCGCAGGCCTTGCCAGACGTCTACGTCCCGTCCCTGCCGAACGAAGTGCCGGTACGCGTGCACGGCACGATCCCGCCTCGCATCGAACTGGGCGAGGATCCCGTCGACATAGAGGAACTCCGGCGATTCGACATGGCCTACCGTTGCACGATAGCTGCTCCACGGCCAATCCTTGGCGGAGCGAACCATCTTCGCGCGAACGGGGTTCAGCACAACGTACCGCGCGAGCTCCAGAAGGTGGGAGTCCCGTTCCACGAGGATGGCCTTGTAGCGTCCTTGTAGGAGATGGCCGCGACGTCTGTGACTGCGGTTGAACCTCTGCGTGTAGACACCATTCAGGAAGTGCATACCGCGACTGAGATTCGGCCGCGGGGTCTCGATCAGAAGGTGGTAATGATTCGACATCAGGCAGTAGGCATGACAACGCCACCCGAATCTGCCCACGGTCTCGGAGAGCGCGGCAATGAAGGCGTAGCGATCGTCATCGTCGGCGAAGACCTTGTCTCCAGCGTTCCCGCGAGAGGTTACATGGTAGAGAGCTCCCTCGAACTCGACCCGCAACGGCCGCGCCATAGTAGCTCACCATACTCCACCGGGAATCAAAAACAAAGGTCTGACCCCGCCCCACGCTCCACGGAGTCGAGGTCGTCAGCGCGGCGCCCCCGCCGTAGCGAAGGGGACGGGGCTCGCCCCGCTCCTTCCGCGCCGAGAGAGAAGCAGAAGCGGAATGGCCCTTGTGTCACCTGTTTGCGGCCGCGCGGCGGGAGCGAGATGTGGCTTGTTGTGTCTCCGATCCCGCTGCGTCATGACTCGAACGCGCCGCGGTACTCCGCGTACCCCGCCGTCTCCAGGGCTTCCTTGGGAACGAACCGCAGCGCGGCCGAGTTGATGCAGTAACGCTTCCCGGTCGGCGGCGGGCCGTCCTCAAACACGTGTCCCAGATGGGAGTCCGCGTAACGGCTTCGAACCTCGACTTGGGCGAAGCCAAGGCTCTGATCCTCCCGCGTGACTACGCTGTCCGGCGCGATTGGTCGGGTGAAGCTCGGCCACCCCGAACCGGAGTCGAACTTGTCCGCGGAGCTGAACAGCGGCTCCCCCGACACGACGTCGACGTAGATGCCGTCTTCGTGATGGTCCCAGTACCCGTTCTGAAACGGCAGCTCGGTCTCGTTCTCCTGCGTCACCAA
>JBFYQP010000097.1:0-9011 GCA_041302745.1 Candidatus Bipolaricaulota bacterium
CTGATCTCACCTCCCACCTCCGTGCAAAGCGACGCCCACCCAGTTGGCGCCATAGGGAGCATCGATTGCCGCGAGTGGGATGGAGATTGAGAAGGTCTTACTCCACGTCGCGCTAGGACCACCAGGCTGCGCGGCCGACTCGCCGTCGGCCCCGTTCTTCTCGCGTCGCGGAGGAACCGGGAGCCGTCGACGAAACCCGTCCTCTTCCCGGAGCCCACTCCTCACCTGGGTTGGAATGGACACACGGCCTTGCGCGCAGCGCCCCGTCCAACAAGAATGCTGAGACTGACACCGGGTGAGCGGGGGGATCATGGCAAACCAAACGTTCGCAGGCCCGTTCGACGAGATCATCGATCGACGAGGCACCGACAGCACCAAGTGGAGCTCCTTCGACGAAGACATCCTCCCGATGTGGATCGCGGACATGGACTTCCTTTGTCCTCCCGCGATCCTCGAGGCCCTGCGGAGTCGCGTCGAGCACGGCGTCTTCGGCTACACGGTCGAGCCCAAGGATCTGCGTCCGCGCCTCGCCGAGTACCTGGAGCGCCACTACGCGTGGAGAGTGGCCCCCGAGGCGTTCGTGTTCCTTCCGAGCGTCGTCGTCGGCTTCAATCTTGCGTGCCAGGCGGTGACTCGCCCGGGCGATGGCGTCCTGGTTCAGCCCCCCGTCTACTATCCCATCCTCGCCGCACCGAAGAACGCCCGTGCTGTGGCCCAGCATTGCCCTCTGTCTCGGTCGACGACCGGCCGCTACGAGATCGACTTCGACCACCTCGAAGGCATGATCACCAACCGCACACGCCTCTACATGCAGTGCAATCCGCACAACCCCTTGGGGCGGGAGTTCTCGCCCGAGGAGCTCCACCGCGTCGCGGACATTGCGGTCCGCAGCAACCTCATCGTGTGCTCGGACGAGATCCACGCAGCGTTCGTCTACGACGGCCGGCGGCACACGCCCATCGCCTCCCTCGGACCCGAGATCGAGGCGCGAACCATCACCCTGACGGCTCCGTCAAAGGCGTTCAACGTCGCGGGTCTTCACTTCGCCGTCGCCGTCATCCCAAACAAGGACCTGCGAGAGCAGTTCATCCAGGCGAAGCGCGGCCTCGTTCCATCCGTGAACGCCCTCGGGTACGTCGCGGCGCGCGCCGCCTACCAAGACGGAGACGCCTGGTCCGCCCAGTTGGTGAAGTACGTCCAAGCGAATCGCGACTTCGTCGTCGACTACATCCGCTCCGAGATACCGGGCGTCGGAGTCGGTCCCATCGAGGCGACGTACCTGGCGTGGCTCGACTGTCGAGACGCAGGGATTCCCGGGGACCCCTACGAGTTCTTCCTCCGCGAGGCTCACGTCGCGACGATCCCCGGCGCGATCTTCGGCCCGCAGGGCGAGGGGTTCGTCCGGTTCAACTTCGCGTGCCCCCGCGCCATGCTCACCGAGGGGCTCGAGCGGATGCGGAGCGCGCTCCGTGAGTGGCGAGACCGCCCGACGCCCGACCTCGTGGACGAGGCCGCAGCGACCGCCTGGCACGCTTCCCGCGTGGCAGGGTAAACTCCCGCCGCTTCGGACAAGGGGGAATCGACTCCGCTGTGGACCACGCCGCGCTTCGCGTGCAGGGAATCGTCAAGGACTTCGATGGACTCCGCGCCGTCGACCGAGTCAGCCTCGAGGTCAACCGCGGGGAGATCCTCGGCTTCCTCGGGCCGAACGGCGCGGGGAAGACGACGTCCATCCGCATCATCCTCGGGATCTTCCAGCCCGACGAGGGAGAGATCTCGATCCGCATCGACGGGCTCACCGGCCGCCTTCTGAAGGAGCGCACCGGCTACTTGCCCGAGGAGAGGGGCCTCTACTCGGACGCCACGGTGCTCGACGCGCTGGTCTACTTTGCGGAGCTGAAGGGCCTACGCCGCGCCGATGCCCACGAGCGCGTGCTCCGCTGGCTCGGACGGTTCGACCTGGTTCCGTGGGCCAACAAGAAGGTCGAGAAGCTCTCGAAGGGCATGCAGCAGAAGGTACAGTTCATCGCCGCCGTGGCCCACGAGCCCGACCTCCTCGTCCTCGATGAGCCCTTCTCCGGTCTCGACCCGCTCCACCAGGACCTTCTGAAAGACGTTATCCGCGAGCTGCGGGATGCGGGCACCGCCGTCTTGCTCTCGGCGCACCAGATGAACCAAGTCGAGGAGTTGTGCGACCGGGTCTTCCTCATTCACCGAGGGCGCCAAGTCTTCTACGGAACCCTCGACGAGATCAAGTCCCGGGATGGCGAGCACGTCGTTCGCCTTCGATTCGAGGGATCGGCCGAGTCGCTCGCCGCGCTTCCCGGGGTCGAGAACCTCGCGGTCCGCGGCGATCGCGCCTCCCTCCGCCTAGGGCGGGGCGCGTCCCCCGACGCATTCGTGCGTTCCTTGCCCGCGGCACTCACCGTGCGCGAACTCTCCGTGACGCGGCCCCCGCTACACGACATCTTCGTGCGTGCGATCGAGAAGGAGAACCATGAGGCTGCGTAGCGTCATCCGCTGGGAGTTCCTCCGCACGATCCAGAGCAAGCAGTTCCTCATCATCTCCCTCCTTATCCCGGCCGTGCTGGCCATCGCGATCTTCGCCGCCACCTCGGCCGACAAGGCCGCGCAGCAGAGCCTGCGCGAGCCGCCTCCGCCGTTCGTCGTGGCCCTGATCCTCGCGATGATCCTCTTCATGGGCGCATTCCTGTCCGGCGTCATGACGCTCTACAGCGTCGTCAAGGAGAAGCAGGGCCGTGTCGTCGAACTTGTCCTGTCGAGCATTTCGGCCCAGGAGATGATGGCAGGCAAGGTCATCGGTCTCGGCATCGCTGGCCTGATCCAGGTTGCGGTGTGGGTCGTCGCCGCCTACTTCGTGGCGAGCCGGTTCACGCCGATCTCCCTCGCCGCGCTGGGCCCTGTCCACTGGATCACGTACCCGCTCTACTTCGTCCTGGGGTTCATGCTCATCGCCTCGATCTACGCCGCCACGGGCGCCGTCATGAAGGACGTTCAGTCCGGCGGCGCTTCGGGGCTCGTTGGACTCGTCCCTTACGTGCCCATCATGTTCTCGGCCTTCATCATCGAAAACCCGAACCACGTGCTCGTGCGCATCGCCGGGTTCATCCCGCCGTTCACTCCGTCGGTGATGCTGCTCCGCGTCGGCATCGGCGCCGCCGCGGCGTGGGAGATCGCGCTGAGCCTCGTCTCTCTCACGGTGGGAGTCCTTCTCACCATGCGCTTCGCGGCCCGCATCTTCGAGATCGGGCTCCTGATGTACGGGAAGGCGCCGAGCGTCCGGGAGCTGTGGAGGTGGGGGAGGATGCGGCACGCCCGCTAGGCTACGCGGACTTCTCTCCCCGCAGACTCGCGAGCCGTTCGAGGAACCTGCGGGCGTCGGCGGCGGGGATCTGACCCCGCCCGAACGCCAGACCGCGCCCGTCGGGCAGCTGAATGCGGAGCTCTCCGTCTCGGAATTCCGCCTCAACCTCGTCGAGCCGCTGTTCCAGCCCTCCTCCGTACCGCTGTAGGGTCGAGATCCACTTCGGCAGGTCCTTCGTAAGGCGGTTCGCGAGCCTGCGCTTGAGAGCCGCAACCGGGCCCCGCTCTCCCTCCGCCGGTTCGAGCTGTGCGCGGATCACCTCGAGCGTGTCCTCAAGCGGCTTCGCGAACTGCAGGACGAGCTTGTGGTCTTCGGTCAGAACCAGATCGAGGCTGTCGTCCGCAAGCGACAGCTTCTCGACCTCGTCGCGCCACACGAACTCGTAGAGACGGCGCGGGCCGAGGCCCTTGAGGTCTCTCTCCCCGAGGTCCCGGAAGTGCAGGTCTGCACGATGCCGCGTCTGCTCGACGATCGACCCGTCGACGACGATCTGACACCCCTTCGCGGCGTCGGCCAATCGCTTCGCGAGGTTCACCGAGTTCCCGAACAGGTCGTCGCCCGTCCGGATCGCCGGCCCCCACGTGAGCCCGATCCCGGCGCAGGCGGCGTCGTCTCCGCGCGTCTCGTTGTACGCGGACAACGCCTCCTGGGTCCCCGCGGAACAGGCAATGGCGCTCTCGGCGTCGCCGAACGAGGTCATCACGCCGTCGCCGTAGGTCTTGAGGAGTCGACCGCCGTTTTGCGCGACCTGTTCCTCCACAAGCCTCTGCAGGACGCGCGCGACTTCGAGCGCCGCCTCGTCGCCGCGCTGCGCCGTGAAGCTCGAGAACCCCCGCAGGTCGCTGAACCCCACCGCCAACGGCTCGCCGCTCGCCACCACGCCTCCTTCTCCGAACCCGGCCGATTCTACTCCCGCAGGAGAGGGGAGCTGAAACAGAGAGGGCCGTCGGAACCTCACGGCGCCGACGGCCCGGTACGCACACAGTGTCTAGCGATTGATGAAGAGGATGCCCTTCCCGGGGAACTCCTTCTCCCCAGAGGACGCCAGGACAACGTAGATGTAGCCGCCGTTCGCCAGGGTGTCCCCGTCGTTCGACCGACCATCCCACTCCACGGACAGAACGTCGCTCGCCGTCGTCGACCACACCAGGTGACCGGCGAGGTCGTAGACGGAGACCGAGAAGGTCTCTGCGAGCCCCTCGCCGTGATAGGCGAAGCGGACCACGTCGTCAAACGGGTTCGGAGCCGTGTAGAACCCCTCCACGGAGAACTCGCCCGCGACGATCGGCACCGACGCCGAGCTCGTGTCGCTCGCATCGCCCGGATCGACGTACGTCGCCGTGACCGTGTCCCCTGCCGCATAGCCGACCGAGGCAAGGTCGATTCCTTCGGTGATGAACGCGCCCGCGGAGGCTGTCGCCAGAGGGGCGAGATCGAACTTGACTTCGTCGATGGTCACGGCGTTCGGCACCGTTCCCGCGCCCGCAAGCGTGGGGTCGTCGACACGAACGTAGATGAGGTCGCCCTCAATGTACGCGGAGACCGGCGTTCCGGACTCGTCGACAAACCGCGTCGTCGAGCCCTCGACCGGCTGCGCTCCCCCCACGGAGACTTTGATCGAGATCCACGCGATGTCCGAGTGGTTCGACGGGTCTTGGTACGCTGCGAGGATCGTGTCGCCCGGCAGCACGCCGAGGGATGGCGCGCACTCGTATTGGCTGACGAGATCCACGCACGACACGCTCACGAAGTCGCCGGCATTCGTCCCCGTCTCAAACAGGTCTGTCGACGCCCAGCGCCCGTTCCTCGGGTTCAGGATGTAGACCTTTCCCCACGTGCCCGCGTCGAAGATGTTCGTGTCGCCGAGCAGCTCGTTGACGATGTGCGTCTCCGAGTCGAGGAATCCGCAGCCGTCCTGGTGGTTCGCAGCGTAGTTGATGGGGCCGTGAGGGATGTTCTGTCCCTCGCCCGCCGTCCCGTCCCAGAAGGCCGCCACGCGTTCACGCCGCATGGTGTCTTCGTTCTGATCCGGGTCGATCACCTCAATGAAGACACAGTCGCTGTTCGCGTACCCGTCGACTCGATTGCCGTTCCGGTCGAGGAAGTACATCTCGACCGTCGAGCCGTCGTAGACCTGTGTGTCCGCGACTTCGAACACGGAGAACGCTACGTCGTTCGCAGAACGAACCGATTCGATGGCCGGCGGGAACGCCGTGGCCACATCCCGATCTCCGAGCCCCGTGAGCGACGCATCGGTGTACTTCACGTCGTTGTACCGGACGTAGATCGAGTCCTCGTTGAACGCCTCAAGGGACCAGTTGTCGAGTTCGAGCGAGTACCCGCCGTGCGTTCCTGGATCGCCGACGCCGAGGGCGTCCCAGACCGAGAGCAGCTCCATTCCTTGGTTCGTGAAGAAGATCGGCGAGTTGCTCGACAGCTCGTCAAGGATCAGCCACTCCGTGTCGTCGACCTCGTGGGGGTCGACAACCTGGACGACCACCCTCTCCGGACAGCACGCCTCCTGGTTCGCGTTCTCGTCGATAACCTCGACATACACCGGATCGCGTCCGAGCCAGAAGAGGCTCTGGCTGTTCCGGGCGTAGTCCGTGAAGCGAAGGCTGCTGTGGTTCTTCTCGGAGATGTAGCCGAGCGACAGCTTGAAGTCATCCTGGTCGTTCGGATCCAGGTAGTACGCAACCAGAACGTCGCGCACGTTCAGCGTGCGGAACCCGAGATCGCGCAGGATGCTGTTCAACTTCAGCTTGAACACGCCGGTGTTCTCGCCCGTCTCCGTCGCGTAGAACATGACGCGCGTGACGCCCGAGTCGCTCAGCGTGTCAAACGCCACGAGTTCGTCGTCGTCGGTCGTCGGGTAGTGGATGTAGTACGTGCCTTCCTTGTTCGGCTGGCGGCTGCCGAGGTCGATGTACCGACCGCTGTTGTAGATGTTGCACCAGATGAGCGACTGATTCGCGGGATCGCCGTCTGTGTTGATGACGCCGCCCCATCGGTTCAGGCCCCAGAAGTCCGACGCGCTGGTCGGCTCGTTCTGCCAGTTCCACGACCCGGGGTTCACGATGATGAAGACCGGAACGATCTCAACGTCGTTGCAGCTCAGGTTCTCGTCGTCATCGACGATCGTGATCGTCGCCGCCTCGTTTCCATCCGAGTACACGGTCTCGTCCCAGCGGATCTCCGCCTCGGTGTCCTGGATCTTGGCGAGAGCCAGCGCGACGTCGGACGGATCATCCTGGTCCACATAGAGGCCGACCAGGGTGTCCATGTTCTCGAAGCGTCCGAGCATGTGCCCCTGTCCCGCAAGGAGCTTCTTCCCGGGCGGGAGGTACGCGCTCCCTAGCGGAAGCTCTTGTCCCCCGACCAGGGCGTCCACGAAGCTCAGGTGGCCGTCCGTCGGGCTGAACAGACCGTGGACCCAGACGCGATCGTCGCCGATCCCCTCTTCGGGGACCGCGTCCGCCGCAGCGTACAGGTAGCCGCCCCACTGGAAGTCCGTCGGGGTCACCGCGCCGCCGCCGGTGTCGTCGAAGGGGCCCACCTTGTCGTACGGTCCGACGATGTGGGCATGGTCGCGCCCGTCGTGGGAGTACTTGACGCGGGTCCCGATCTGGAAGGGGCGGCTGCTTACGAACAGCCCGGCGCCACGCTCGATCTCTTCAAGGTAGTCGGCGCCAGTCCAGCCGGCGGCCTTACCCGGCCAGTGTCCCTTGTACGGCACGTACTGGGCGTCACCGAACAGGAAGTTGTCCGCGTCGCCCGCGGAGCTCTTGTAGCTCTTCCAAACGATGTGCGCTCCAGTCTTGGCATCAAGGACCTTGACGTCCGTCCAAACCTTGTCGCGCACATCGCAGTCAATGTCCTCGTCTGGATCGTATACGACGATCCAGACCTGTTCGCCCTCCCGCACCCTGGTCACCCGGGATTCGCCGTGGCTGTCGGCCGAGAAGTAGAGCTCGGCCTCCGTGGCCCAGGCGGTGGTGACGCAAAGCACGAGGAGGAGTGGCACGACAACCGCGGCGGCCCTTCCTGCTCGTTTCACCTTAGCCATCCTCCCCTTGTGTCCAACCGCCTACCCCCGCTCGCTGCCCGCGGGCGCCGCTTCGCGCGCAAGGACCCCGGGCACGCCGATCGGCGCGCGGAGGTCACACCAGAAGCGTCTCCACGCGCACGCCGAAAGAGCGATCCAAATCAAGAGCGGCCCGGCCTCCCAGAGAACGCGGACCAGAACCTGCCATCCCTCCAGAGTCGCCGACAGGAACGCCCCCGAGGCCGAAAGCCCTGCGGCGGCGTACGCCAGCTCCACAGCGGCAACCAGGTACCCGACGTGAAGCGCGAACAGCGCGACGGCTCCCAGCACGGTGCGGACCACGCGACGCCAAACTCCAAGCCCCGGCGCCGCCACGAACAACGCGACGAGGGGGATCAAGGCGAAGAACGTGTATCGATCGAAGTACAAGAACGGCGTCACCCGCTGTTCGTCGAGCCGACGGAGAATCCACACCTCTCCGTCTCGCGCATCGACCACCGTCACGTCCGCTCTCTCGACCGCGTGGAACAGCGGCCTGGCAACCCCGGCAACCCATCCGCCGTAGTGCGGCGCCGCAAGGCTCCAGAGCGGCGTCAGCACGGCCAGCACGAGCACGAACAAGAGGAAGAACCGGCCCACGCCCCTTGCAAGCCGACTCATGGCGCTCCTCTTCGCTCGGGTCGCCGCGATGCGCGGCCGGCCCACAGAAGCCACATGGCGACGACGATCGCGATCACGAGCGACTGCCACACGACCTGGTGCACAACATCCAGGGCGGACGGCCAGTGCACCCCAACGTAGTAGAGGCTGACAAGGCGGACGACGTTCACGACGAAGAGGACGGAAACGCCCACGATGCAGCCGGAGAGGCGCGCCCGCCACGAGGTCGGGAAGAGAAGCACGGCAATCAAGTAGAGGCCCGTGGCAAACAGCCCCGTGCATGCGGTGACCACCGAGATGCCGAACTGCTCGGACACAACGGTTGTCCCTTGAGCGACGGTCGCGCACCCGAAGGCCCTGAGCACCCCGCTCGTGGCTACGGCGAAGGCGCGCTGCACCCACCCGAGCGCCGTCTCGTTCAGGAGCAGCGCGATCCACGCGCCGCCGACGGCGGCGACCGCGGCAAGCGTCGACGCGACGCGGCCCCGCGACCGGGGCCCGTATGCCGCGCGCCCCTTCCCGGGCACTTCGCAGAGGGGTCTCATGGAATGGCCCGTCGCCGCCGGAGCGTCCAGCCGAAAGCCATCGCCAAGAGGGAGGTGAGCGCCATCGCGCCCCACTCCGTGAGGCTCGGCGCGTCGATGGTCCCGCAGAGCGGGATCGGCCCGACCGGCTCGTCCACCGTGAAGCACGTCGGGTCATCGTCTACCGAGGTCTCCGGATCGTCCGTCGGCTCGGAGGCATCCGGCGTGCCGTCTCCGCTCTCGTCCCAGTACGCGGTCCCTTGGTTGCAGATCTCCGTGCCGATCTCGGCGTCCTCTGCAACCGTCACTCGGTAGGTCAGCGTCACCGATCCGCCTGCCGGGATGTTGCCGTCCCAGACGATGGTCGTCCCATCGAGGGCAATCGTGCCGCGAGTCG
>JBFYQP010000099.1:0-5156 GCA_041302745.1 Candidatus Bipolaricaulota bacterium
ATTCGATGTAGCTCGTGTCGGGCTGCTTGTTTCGATCGAGAGGCGTGGGAACGCAGATGGTGACGACATCCACGTCGGCGACAACCGAGAAGTCTTGGGTCGCGCGCAGCTTCCCCGAGCGGACGACCGCGGCGAGGTCGTCCGGAACGACGTCGCCAATGTAGTTCTCGCCACGGTTGACCATCGCCACACGCTCGGGATTTCGCTCGACGCCGACCACCGAGAATCCCGCCTTCGCCTTCTCCACGGCGAGGGGAAGCCCGACGTAGCCGAGGCCGATGACGGCGACCGCGGCCTGCCGGGCCTTGACCTTCGCCAACAACGCTGTTGCAGTCATGTACCCTCCACACCCCGACGCTCTGCACTTCGTACGCCTATGGCTCGGCCCTCCGTGCAGGCTTGCCGCTCGGCCCTCCGTGCACGCCTGCGCCCTCCGTACACGTTTGCGCCTGCCGCCCGGCCCGCCGTGCAGGCTTGCCGCCCGGCCCTCCGTACACGCTTGCCGCCCGACCCTTTACGATAGCGAAATCCAGAGCAGTTGTCATTGAACCCACGCGCTACCCGCGTGAGTTCCCGGCCCGCCGATCTCGCGTACGGAGCCACTCCCAGGCAGTCGTCACGATGAACTCGAGATCCGGGTGGCGCGGACGCCAGCCGAGGTCGGCTTGGGCCTTCCCGATGTCGGCGACGAGGGCGGCTGGATCGCCGGGCCGCCGCGGCGCCTCGACGACCGGGATCGGCCGGCCGGTGACACGCCGGCACGCCTCGACGACCTCCTTCACCGTGTAGCCCACGCCGGTTCCGAGGTTGTACGCCCCTCCCGGCAGACCCTGGCGGAGTCGCTCGAGCGCCGCGACGTGGGCGTCGGCGAGGTCGCTCACGTGGACGAAGTCGCGTATGCAGGTCCCGTCCCGAGTGACGTAGTCCGATCCATAGACCGCGACGTGGTCTTTCCGCCCGAGCGCGGCCTCGAGAACCAGGGGAATCAGGTGCGTCTCCGGATCGTGCCACTCCCCAAGCTCGAGCCCAGGGTCCGCGCCCGCGGCGGCGAAGTAGCGGAGAGACACGGAGGCGATCCCGCGAGCGGCCTTCTCTTCGAGGACCTGCTCGAAGAACCACTTGCTCCGCCCGTAGGGGGTCTTCGGGTTCTTCGGATCCTCTTCGCGAATCGGGAGCCGCGCGGGGTCGCCGTAGACGGAGGCGCTGGAGCTGAACACGAAGTACCGGATGCAATGGCGAATCGCCTCCTCGAGGAGGCAGAGGCTCCCGACCACGTTCTGGCGGTAGCATTCGACCGGATCGGCCAGGGATCTGGCGATGTTCGTGTCGGCTGCGAAATGCAGCACAGCGTCGATCGGGCCGCCTGCGAAGGCGCGGCGGAGCGCTTCAGGGTCGAGGAGGTCGCCCAGCACGAATTCCTCGCAGAGCACCAGCTCCCTCCGCCCTTGCGAGAGGTTGTCGAAGACGACGACCTCGTCGCCGCGCTCGAGAAGCGCCTTGACCGTGTGGGATCCGACGTACCCCGCTCCGCCCGTTACGAGGACTCTCATGGCCCATCCAGGATACCCGGCGCGGCGTCGGTTTCGGAAAGACGAGGTCCGTGGATCGAGTTCGCGGTTCGACGTAGCGTCGCACCTTGGGTGCGACGTTCGTGGATGGACAAACGTCGGAGACGAGCTCCGACGCTACAGCGTCATAGGCGGCCGACGCTACGGCATCATAGGCGGCCAACGCTACGTCGGGAAGAGGCGCGAGAATGGGTACGCCGAGGTGTCTTCGGCGAGTCCTGCACGGACGGGGTTGGCGAGGATGTACTCCGCAAGGCGGCAGATATCTTCCTCGGTGCGCAGGATGCGGTCGTAGAAGCCTCTCTGCCAAAGCTTCTCCGTGCCACCGAGCGCTGTGTAGGCACGGGCGGTGCGGCTCTTGACGGCTTGTACGAAGCGGATGACGTTGCCCCTTTCGCGCGGCACCAGGAGAACGTGAACGTGGTCGGGCATCACGCAATATGCGTATAGGTCTGCCGGCGTGCGATGTGATTCGGCCTCGATACAGTCGGCAACTGCTCTAGCAGTGTCCGCGAGCAGGATGGGTCTCCCACGATGAGTGCCCCACGTGACGTGGTAGGGTCGCGCCTCAGCATAGTCGTGAGACAGGAGGCGGAGCGACCGCCGCTTACGGAACGTCGCGTACACCGAGTTTCTGTCTCTAGGTTTCATGACGATATTTGATGATATTGTCTGTGCCCGTTGAAGGCAAAGGGAACGTCGGAGGCAAGGTGAACGTCGGAGACAAGGTGAACGTCGGAGGCAAGCTCCGACGCTACACCGCCAGAAGCGGCCGACGCTACAGCGGAGGCGCGTCGCGCCTTGCGTGCGACGTCCGAGAACGAGGTAGCGTCGCACCTTGTGTGCGACGTTCGCGTGGGTGTGCGTCGTTCGTGATACCGCGTAGGCGCACCGCACCATCGCGTGCGGCGTTCGTGGCTGGACGTAGCGTCTATGCGCTCGGTTCCCACGCGAGAGCGCACCACCTTCTGCGTGCGACGTTCGTGGATGGACAAACGTCGGAGGCAAGCTCCGACGCTACAGCGTCATAGGCGGCCGACGCTGCACGACCATGCGCCGCCCACGCTTCGGGTAGACTCACTCCCATGCAGGGCGGGTCGGCTGGTGTCCTGTGCCCTCGCCCTCGGGAGCGACTGAGTGCAAGAGAGGAGGGTGGGTTGTCGCATACAGAGTCGATCGATCGCTGCATCGCGGCCGTAACGGATGCCCTCGCGAAGCTGGATCGCCTGGCGATCGCGAAGGTCGTCGACGAGTTCCTTCGCGCCTGGCGCGAGGGTGCGACCCTCTTCTTCGCGGGGAATGGGGGCAGCGCCGCCACGGCCGCCCACTTTGTCGTCGACATGAGCAAGGGAACGGCCGTGCCCGGCCGCCCGCCGCTTCGCGCGATCTCGCTGACCGACAACCTCCCGAGCCTGACGGCGTGGGCCAACGACGCCTCATACGACGTCGCGATGTCCGAGCGGCTTCGCGCACTCGCTTCGCCGGGCGACGTCCTCGTCGCGATCTCCTGCAGCGGCACCTCGCGCAACGTCCTCCGCGCCGTGCAGACCGCTCACGCCCTCGGTTTGCGGACGATCGGGCTCGCCGGCCGAGATGGGGGGCGGCTGAAAGACATGGTCGACGTCTGCGTCTGCGCCCCCGCGGAGTGGATCGGCCAGCAAGAGGACCTCCACATGGTCATCGACCACGCCGTGACTCTTGCGCTTCGCGAAGCCATGCTCGCGGAGTCGACGCGCGTCGACGGAACGGCCGTGAAAGCGATGATCCTCGCGGCGGGCGAGGGAACCCGGCTCCGCCCCCTCACCCACGCGCTGGCCAAGGCGGTCCTCCCGGTCGGCGGCAAACCCGCCCTCGAGCACGTCCTCGAATGGCTGCGCTCCTACGGCATTCGCGACGTCGGCGTGAACCTTCACCACTGTCCCGAGAGCATCACCTCCCGCTTCAGCGACGGGGAGCGTCTCGGGATGCGTCTCACGTACAGCCGCGAGCCCGAGCTCCTCGGCACCGCGGGCGGGGTGCGCGCGCTCGCCTCGTTCCTGGACCGCCGCTTTGTGCTCGTGTACGGCGACGTTCTGACCGATCTCGACTTGGGCAATCTCGTGCAGTACCACGCCGAGAGGGTCGCATCTCTTCCCGCTGGAGCGGCCGCGCTCACCATGGCTCTCTGCAAGACCGAGCGACCGTCGGAGGTCGGCATCGTCCAGGTCGACGCACGCGGGCGCGTCACGCGGTTTGTGGAGAAGCCGGCGCCGGGGACCGCCTTCTCGGACCTGTCGAACGCGGGAGTCCTCGTCCTGGAACCCGGAATTCTGGACCACATCCCGGCAGGGCGAGCGGTCGACTTCGGACAAGACGTGTTCCCCGCGCTTCTCGAGCGCGGCGTTCCGATGTTCGGTTGGCGCATCCCGGACGGCGCCTATCTCGCGGACTACGGAACTCTCGAGGCCTACGCCAGAGTCCAGGTCGAGTGGCCTCCGCAGGCCCGCCGGCCGGCAACGAGCGCATGAACGCCAAGGCCTCTGACGCGAGCGCGCGGAGATCGCCGAAGCGGAGCACCGTCACGACGGTGTTCCTCGACCGAGACGGTGTGATCAACCGCAAGCCCCCGACGGGCGAGTACGTCACGCGCTGGTCGGAGTTCCAGTTTCTGCCCGGCGCTTCCGAGGCCATCGCGCGGATGACGGAAGCCGGGTTGCGCATTCTCGTCGTCACCAACCAGCGCGGCATCGCCCGGGGTCTCGTGGCGGACGTCGATGTCCTCGACATCCACCGACGCATGACGAACGCCATCGCGCACTCCGGCGGGCGAATCGATGCGGTCTACTACTGCCCGCACGATGACGGTGAGTGCGAGTGCCGCAAGCCCGCGATCGGCCTGTTCCGTCGAGCGCAGTCCGATGACCCGACGATCGACTTCGCGAGGTCGGTGGTCATCGGGGACTCGTGGACCGATATCCAGGCCGGAAACGCCATTGGAGCCCTCACGATTCTGATCGCGTCCGAGTCCGAGACGCCGCACGACGCAGCAACAAAGGCGGCGGAAATGGGGTTGAGGGTGGATGCCGCCGTTGGGTCGCTGGCGGAAGCGGCGGATTGGGTTCTCGACAAGAGGTAGTCCGTAGTCCGTGGTCCGGAGTCCACAGCCCGTGGTCCGCAATCAGACCTGTCCGTGGCGAAGCGCCAGCTGCCGTTCCTGGTCAGAGGTCTATCGACTTCGGACTGCGCGCTGAGGACAGCGGACTCCGGACGCTGTCTTGGCTTCACAAACCACGGACCATGGACGCAGTTCCCCACGCGGACCCGACGACTAGTCGATCGTGTAGATCCGGCTGCCTTCGGGCGCGAAGGCGAACGGGATACGGCGCAATCCGGGAAGGGCGCGGAGAATCCTGTCTTGGCGCTCGGGGGCCGCATAGAGGAGCAGGAATCCGCCGCCGCCGGCGCCGAGGATCTTGCCCCCGACGGCTCCCCGCGCACGCGCGGTCTCATACCACTCGTCGATCTGGGGGTTCGTGATTCCCTCCGCGAGCTGCCGCTTGAGCTGCCAGCCTGCGTCGAGCAGCCTTCCCAGCTCTTCGGGGCAGTCGG
>JBFYQP010000109.1:0-3150 GCA_041302745.1 Candidatus Bipolaricaulota bacterium
TGGTATCGGTCGTCTTCCGCGCTGTCAAGCATCGCGGCGCGGAAAGCGCAGACTGGAACGGCGACATCAACCTTCGGATCCCTCGTCCGCCGCGTGGGACCGCAGGGCATCGACGAGCGCGTCGAGGTTCCCTTCCATGACGCTCGGCAGGTCGTACAGGCTGAGGCCGATCCGGTGGTCCGTCAACCGGCTCTGCGGGAAGTTGTACGTGCGGATCTTCTCGCTGCGGTCGCCGGTTCCGATGAAGCTGCGGCGGGTGGCCGTCAGTCTGTCGTGCTTCTCCTGCTCGAACTTGTCGTGAAGTCGGGCGCGCAGAACGCGCATCGCCTGGGCGCGGTTCTTCATCTGGGACTTCTCGTCCTGGCAACTCACCACGAGGCCCGTCGGGATGTGGGTGATCCGGACCGCGGAGTCGGTCGTGTTGACGCTCTGGCCTCCCGGCCCCGTCGAGCGGAAGGTGTCGATCCGAAGGTCGTTCGGATCGATCTCCAGCTCGACTTCCTCTGTCTCGGGAAGGACGACGACGCTCGCCGTCGAGGTGTGGATGCGGCCCTGCGCCTCCGTCTCCGGCACCCGCTGCACGCGGTGGACCCCCGACTCGTAGCGCAGGAGCCCGTAGGCGTTCTTCCCTTCGACGGAGAACGTCAGCTGCTTGAAGCCGCCGAGCGGCGTGGGATGGCTGTCGAGCAGCGACGTCTTCATTCGAATCCTCTCGGCATACCGCGCGTACATCCGGAACAGGTCGGCGGCGAACAGGCTCGACTCGTCGCCGCCGGTGCCGGCGCGGATCTCGACGATCGCGTTCTTCGCGTCCTCCGGATCGGGCGGCACGAGCAGGCGGCGGAACCCCACCGCGAGCTCCTCGAGCCGGACGCGATCGTCCGCGATCGCCTGATCGAGTTCCGCCCGCAGTTCCTCGTCGGAGTCGCGCAGTTCCTCCATCTCTTGGATCGACGTCTGGAGCTTCTGCCACTGCGACCCCGCCTGGATGATCTCGCCCAGCCGCGCGTAGCGCTGAGAGATCTCGCGGTAGTCCGGACGCGTGTACGCGCTCGAGTCCGAAAGCTGCCGTTCGAGGTCCGCGCGCTCCTCCTGGACTCGCGCTAAGTGATGCAAAACATCGAGACTTGCCATATCGAGGGAAACGCTACGTTACGCCGCGCGGGCTTTCAACCCGGCTAGGCCGAGAACCGGCCGCGCAGGAAGGCGGCCTGCTCCTCGAGCGACGCGATGCGGGCGTCCTTGTCGGCGATTCGCGCGTACAGCCCCGCGATCACCGTGTGCGATCCGACAACGGCCTCGCGCCGGCAGGTCTCGAGTTCGTGGCGCAGGAACATGACCTCCTCCGCGAGGATGCGCTCCACGTCGCTCGCGAAGTCGACAGCGTCGAGCGAGGCCTGCGACAAGAGCCGATCTACGAAGTCGTCCTGGTCCATACGTCTACGCTACTCGGCCCCGCCGCGCGAAGGAGGACAGGGGACCCCCGGGGAGCGTCCCTTCGTCCCATCCCTACGCGAGCGGCGTCACGCCCGCCGCAGGGAGCGGCGGCTACAGTGGAGGCGAGGTCAGGAAGACCGAATGAGCAAGATCACCGTCGACGACAAGGCATGCATCCTGTGCGGCGCGTGCGCCAACGTGTGCGCGGGCGCGCACGTGTACGAGCTCGGAAGCCGCACCGCCGCCGCTGTCCGGCCGGAGGCCTGCTGGGGCTGCGGGCAGTGCGTGTCGGTGTGCCCGGTCGACGCGATCGATCACGACGACTTCCCGCTCGACAAGTGCCCTCCGATCGACGAGCGCCACCTGCCTCCGATCGACGATCTCGTCAACCTCTTCCGCTCGCGCCGCTCCAATCGGACCTTCTCCGATCGGGACGTGTCGCGCGAGGTGGTCCGCGAGCTGGTCAGCATCGGCCGCTGGGCGCCCACCGCGAGCAACAACCAGGGCATCGACTGGATCGCGATCGACGATCGGACTCGCATCGCCGAGCTTTCGGAGGCGACCGTGCGGACGCTTCTCCGCGTGGCGCGGCTGGCGCGCAATCCGCTCGTCCGGCTCATGCTGCGCCTCGTCCTGGGTCGGGAAAACGCTCAAGCCGCGTGGCGCGGCCTCGCGGGCGCCCAATCCCTTGCCGATCGCGCTCAAGAAGGCGCAGACCCGATCTTCTACCGCGCCCCGGTGCTCCTGATCGGCCACACGAAGACGCGAAACCCCTTCAGCCGGGACGACACGATCTACGCCACGTACAACCTGATGCTTGCCGCGGAGCGCCGCGGGCTGGCAACCTGCCAGATTGGCCTCTTCCAGCTTCCGCTTGCGCGAAGCCGCAAGCTGCGCCGCGCGGCGTCGCTTCCCGAAGGCCGGGCGCCTCAGGTGTGTTTGGTGATCGGCTACCCGCAGTACCAGTTCCGTCGAATGGTGCTGCGCCGCATCCCGGACCTCGTCTGGAACCCGCGCTAGGCCGCGCTCGTTTTCTTCCCGCCGCAGCACCCGCTGAAGGAGTCTAGGGCTTCTTCGACGTCGACGTGGTCTTCGCCGATGACGACGCGGGAGCCGCCGGAGCCTGTTCTTCTTCGAGGTAGGCGATGAACTTGCGCAGGCCGTTCAGGATCCCGAGAGCGATCTTGTCTTGGTAGACCGGATCGGCGAGGAGCGCGCGCTCGTTCGGGTTCGTGATGTACCCGACCTCGACGGCGATCGCCGGCATCTTCGTCCGCTGGAGATAGAGCTCCTGCGATCGGACGCCGCGGTTCCGCCCGCCCGTCGACGCGCTCATGCTCTCGAGGACCATCGACGCAAGCACCCAGCTTGGGTCCGCGTCCTTGCGGGTCGAGTCGACCCACGTCTCCATACCGACCACTTCGGGGAGGTCGAACGAGTTCACGTGGATCGTCAGGTAGATCGACGCCTTCGCCTCTTCGGCGCGTCGAATCCGGTCCTCAAGAGGGATGTAGAGATCGACCGTGCGCGTCAAGTACGGCCTCATCTTGGGATCCGACTCCATCTGCGCCTGAACCCGCTTCACGATCGCGAGGTTCACGTTCTTCTCGAGGAGGTCGCCGACCACACCGCCCGGATCCTTGCCTCCATGTCCGGCGTCGAGCGCGATGACGTACTTCGCCGACGAGCGGCCACCTGGAGTCGAAGACGGAC
>JBFYQP010000116.1:0-7170 GCA_041302745.1 Candidatus Bipolaricaulota bacterium
TGGAACCCGTTCCAGAAGACGAGTTCCCTCCATACGGGGGACAGCGTAGCGCCGACGACGCCTCCCGCGATTGCCACAACCAGCCCTCCGGCCACTCCCTCCCACGTCTTCTTCGGGCTGACGTTGGGAAACGCCTTGTGTTTCCCGAAGGCCGTTCCGACGAAGTAGGCGCCGGCATCATAACCCCACACCATCAGGAGAACGATGACCGCGTTGACGCCGCCAACATGCGGCGGGTACCCCGCGGCTCCCATGTAGATCAGGTAGAAGTAGTGCAACAGCCAAGGGATGTACAGAAGGCCGAACACCCCCGCCACCGCCTGGAGGAACCCGGTCCGGTGAGGAAGAACGCTCAAGTACCGCAGCACCTGGTACGCGATGGCGAGGAGGAGAACGACCTCGGCATACCGGCCGCCGAATGCGACGTAGCTCGCGACAAGAAGGGGAATCCAGATCAGGAACTCCGGCGCCGCGAGGGGGACGCCGAGCTTTCGCATGAGCTGCAGGTACTCGATCGCCGCGAGGTAGGCGATCGCCAGGATGACGAATCCCGAGATCCAGCGGATGTCGAATCGGGCTCCCACATACAGCACCCCGAAGATGACGCCGCCGGCGACGACCCCGCTCGCCAGGCGCTTGAGCACGTTCACAGAGCCACCTCCGCCACGGCTCCGAACCGCCGCTCGCGCTTCTGATAGTCGTCGATGGCCATGACCAGATCGGCGGGAGTGAAGTCCGGCCACAAGACGTCCGTGAAGTAGAGCTCCGCGTAGGCGGACTGCCAGAGGAGGAAGTTCGAGAACCGCCGCTCGCCGCTCGTGCGGATCACGAGATCCGGATCCGGGGTCCCCGCCGTGTCGAGTCGCCGGGCGATCGCTTCCGCGCTCACGTCTTCCGGAGCCATCCGCCCCTCCGCGACATCGGCCAGGATCCGTCGACAGGCGCGCGTGATGTCTTGCCTTCCCCCGTAGGAGAGGGCGATCGTCACGTTGAGGTTCACCCCACGTGCCGTGATCTCGATCGCGTTCGAAACCGTCCTCTGCATCGCAGCCGGCAGGGACGACACGTCCCCGACGACGCGAAGTCGAATGCCCGAGTCTACGAACTCCCCGAGGTGCTCGGCGATGAACCGATCGAGAAGGGCCAAGAGGAAGTCAACTTCGGCCTTCGGGCGCCCCCAGTTCTCTGCGGAGAAGGCAAAGAGCGTGACGTAGGCGACTCCGAGTCTGCGACCGACGAAGCGGATCAGCCTCTCCGCGGCGCGCGCGCCGGCCTCGTGTCCTGCCGTCCGAGGGAGGCCCCGCGCCCGCGCCCACCGGCCGTTGCCGTCCATGATCAGGGCGACGTGCCGAGGCACCCCGACAGACGTGACACGCTCGAGCAGCGTACTCATCCGGCGCAGAGCTCCCGACGCGCCTCCGCGACAACCGTTAGAGACCCCGTCACCACCACCACGTCCTCCGCCCCCGCTCGAGCCACGACGTCTCGAACCGCCCGTGCGACCGAATCATAGCACGAGGGCTCCGTCGCGTGCTTTCGGACGCGCGCTGCAAGATCGTTGACGGCAAGCGCCCGTGGGCTAGCGGAACGACACACGGCGACGTGTCCGAACAGCGGGACGAGGGTGTTCACAATCGCGTCGACGTCCTTGTCGGCGAGGATTCCGAGGACGAGCCGGCGGCTGTCTCGATCCGGAGCCCAGCGGACGACGTCGCGCGCCAACTCCTCTGCGCCGGCCGCGTTGTGAGCGCCTTCGAGCACCACCGCGGGCCGCCGCCGCACCACTTCCGTCCGCCCCGGCCACCGCGCCACGGCCAGCCCCTGCCGAACTGCATCGTCCGGGATCGCGATCCCGGACGTGCGGAGAAGCTGCACGGCCCTCAGGAGAAGCCGCAGGTTCTCGAGCTGGTACCCCCCAACCAAGCCCAGCTCGACCCGCGTCGGCAGGCCGTCGCCCTCCACCGCGTACTCCGCGCGATCGAGGTCGGAAGAACGTCGCGTCACGGAGACGCCGTCGGCCGAATGGAGCGGCGCCCCGACGGCGGCGCACTCGGCGCGTACGACGCCGGCGACGCCCTCCGGAAGCGGACCGACGAGGAATGGGACGCCCCGCTTTGCGATCCCCGCCTTCTCCCACGCGATCTTCTCCGCGGTGTCGCCCAGGATCGCCGTGTGATCGAGGGTCACGTTCGTCAGGATCGAGAGCGCCGGAGAGACGACGTTCGTCGCGTCGAACCGGCCCCCAAGGCCCACTTCGACGACGGCGACATCAACCAGGGCGCCCCGGAAACGCTCGAAGGCGATCGCCGTGATGGCCTCGAACTGGCTCGGCACGTCCGGGTCGGCAAAGAGCGCCTCCGCGAGCCGCGCAGTCCCCGAGGCGAGGTCCGCCTCAGAGATCCAAGCCCCATCCACGCAGATCCGATCGCGGAAGTCCTCGACCTCGGGAGACGTGTACCGCCCTACGCGGTACCCGGCCGTCCGCAGGATGCTGTCAAGCATGGCCACAACCGATCCCTTGCCGTTCGTCCCGGCGACATGAACCGCGGGGAACGCTCGTTCGGGATTCCCGAGGACTTCGAGCAGGCGCCGCACGCGCGAGAGCCCCGGCTTCACGAGAAGGCGAGGCAGGCGATCGAGGAGCGCCCGAGCCTCGGAGTAGTTCACTCAGCCTCCGAGCGAACGCAAATTCGCCTGAAGTCGGTCCCGCTTGTGGCTGAACTCGGCCAGCTTGCCTCGCTCCTTCTCGACGACATCCTCCGGGGCACGAGCGAGGAACCTCTCGTTTGCGAGCGTAGCCTCGACCTTGGCCAGGTCAGCCTCGGTGGCCGAGAGGTCGGCGCAAAGCTTCGCCCTCTCGGCGTTGATGTCGATCCACTCGGCAAGCGGTACGAACAGCTCGGCGTTGGCCAGCACCTGACGCGCTGACCCGTCGGGCGGCGTCATCTCTGCTGCCACCGTCCACGACGACGCCCCCGAGAGCGACGCGAGCGCGGCCTCCTTCTCCTCCAGGAGCTTCCGCAAGGCCTTGTCCTTCGTCTTCACCAGGGCGGTCAGCTTGGCGGACGCCGGAACGTCCAGCTCAGAGCGAATCGAGCGGACGCCCACGACAATCTCCTGGAACGCCCGCATCAGCGCCTCGGCCTCGTCGTCTCGGTCTCCGGCCTCCGGGAACGCTGCGATGGATACGGAAGCCGGCTTCTCGCCGAGGGCCTGCCAGATCTCCTCCGTCACGAACGGAACGAACGGATGCAAGAGCTTCGCGATCTCGCGAAGCGAGTGGTAGAGGATCCCTTTCACTCCGTCGTCGGGGGACTGGGCGAGGCGCACCTTGACGATCTCGAGGTACCAGTCGCAGAAGTCGTGCCACACGAAGTCGTAGATCTCCTCAACGGCAAGGTGGAAGCTGTACGTCTCGAGGTGTGCTCGCGCGACGGCGATCGTTGCAGCCAGGCGCGACAGAATGTAGCGGTCCTCGACCTCGGTGAGCCGCTTCGGGAGCTCCGGCCGCTCGTCGCCGAGGTTCATGAGGACGAAGCGAGCCATATTCCAGATCTTGTTCAGGAAGTTGCGCCCTTCGGTGAGGTCGCCCCACGGCATGCGAACCGTCCGTCCCTTGCCCGTCGTTCGCGCCATGGCGAGCCGCAACGCATCGGCGCCGTACTCGCCGATCAGGTCGATCGGGTCGACGCTGTTCCCCTTCGACTTCGACATCTTCTGCCCCTTGTCGTCGACGATGAGGGGCGTGATGTACACCGTGCGGAACGGCACGTCGTCCATGAAGTAGAGCGACGCCATGACCATCCGCGACACCCAGAAGAAGAGGATGTCGAACCCGGTCAACAGGAATGACGTTGGGAAGAACGTCGCGAGGTCCTCTGTCTTTTCCGGCCATCCCATGACCGAGAACGGCCACAGCCACGACGAGAACCATGTGTCCAGCACGTCTTCGTCCTGGCGGAGCTCGACCGAGCGTCCGTAGTGCTTCTTCGCCCGTGCGGCGGCCTCGGCCTCCGTCTCCGCCACGAACTCGCGCCCGTCCGGCCCGTACCAGACGGGAATCCGATGCCCCCACCACAGCTGCCGCGAGATGCACCAATCGCGAATGTTCTCGAGCCAGTCGAAGTAGAGCTTCGTCCAACGGTCGGGGACGAACTGGATCCGCCCGTCCTTCACGGCGGCGATCGCCTTCTCCGCCAGCGGCTGCATCCGAACGAACCACTGCGTCGAGAGGAGCGGCTCGACGGCGGCGTCACATCGCTCGCAGTGGCCTACCGCATGGCGGTACGGCTCGATCTTCTCAAGCGCGCCCTCGGCCTTGAGCCGCTCGATGACGGCCTTCCGCGCTTCGTCGCGCCCCATCCCCTCGAACGGGCCCGCCGCCGCGTTCAAGGAACCGTCGCCGTTCAGGATGTTGATGAACTCGAGACCTTCCTTCTTGCCGATCTCGAAGTCCACCGGGTCGTGTCCCGGCGTCACTTTGAGCGTTCCAGTCCCGAATTCGGGATCCACGGACTCGGATCCGACGATGGGAAGCCGTCGTCCGAGGATCGGCAGAATCGCGAAGGAACCGATGAGGCCCTTGTGCCGCTCGTCCTGCGGATGCACGGCGATCGCCGTGTCCCCGAGCATCGTCTCCGGCCGGGTCGTCGCAATCGTCAGGTGCCCGCCCTTCTCAAGCGGGTACCGGACGTAGTAGAGGGCGCCGTCCTCGTCCTTGTGGTCCACTTCCAGGTCGGAGAGCGCGGTCCGGCAACGCGGGCACCAGTTCACGAGGTACTCGCCGCGATAGACGAGGCCGTCTTCGTAGAGGCGGACGAAGACGTGACGCACGGCCTTCGACAGCCCGTCGTCGAGGGTGAACCGGAGCCGAGACCAGTCGCACGAGCAGCCGAGGGCCTTCAGCTGGTCGATGATCTCGGAGCCGTACTTCGCCTTCCAGTCCCACACGCGGGCCACGAACGCGTCGCGTCCCAGCTCGTGTCGGCTCGTCCCCTCCTTGGCGAGGGCCTTCTCCACGACGTTCTGGGTGGCGATTCCGGCGTGATCCGTGCCCGGGAACCAGCAGGCCGTATCCCCAAGCATCCTCCGGTAGCGGATCACCACGTCCTGAAGCGTGTTGTTCAGCGCGTGCCCCATGTGGAGCCGCCCCGTCACGTTCGGCGGCGGGATGACAATCGAGAAGGGAACCTTGCTAACGACGCCGACCGACGCTCGGAAGTAGTCTCCTTCCTCCCAGAAGCGGTAGTTCTTCGCTTCCACGTCTGCCGGCTGATAGCGTTTCGACAGTTCCATCTCGACCTCCGCACAACTGGATTCGCGGCGAACGTTCTCGTCGGGTCGCCGCCGCCCGGGGCGCCGAGCGCCCGAGGGGACCTACGTCCAGACCCCCATGGTCATCTTGTAGCCGTAGAGCTCCTCCGGCTCGAAGAACAGGGCCAGCTCGCGCTGCGCCGAGGCCAACGAGTCGGATCCATGGACGAGGTTCATCGTCAGGTTGAGCCCGAAGTCCCCGCGGATCGTCCCCGAGCCCGCCTTCTGCGGGTTGGTGACGCCCATGAGGTTTCGCACGACCTCGACGGCGTTCTCCCCCTCAACCGCCAGAGCGACGACCGGAGACGCGGTGATGAACGCGAGCAACTCGGGGTAGAACGGCTTCTCGAGGTGCTCGGCGTAGTGCCGCCCGGCCAGCTCTTCGTCCACCTGGAGCATCTTCAGCCCGGCGATCTTCAGTCCCTTCTCCTCAAAACGGGAGACGATCCGCCCGACGAAACCGCGCTGGACGGCGTCGGGTTTGCACAAGACGAGCGTTCGCTGTATGGCCATCCCTGGTTTTCCTCCTACGGCTTGCGCGCGTAGCATCCCCCGTCCACTTCCACGACGAGATCCTCCAACTGAAGAAGGAGCAAGACGTGCGACGCTTCGGTGGGCGAGAGATCCGCACGGGCAATGATATCGTCAATGTGGACCGGTTCAAGACTGATCAGCTCATAGACACGGCGTTCCCGATCGGTCAGGGTTACCTCGGCCTCCTCGACGGGCGCTGCGCCCCGGACGATCCGCCGTAGGTCGGCGAACTCCTCGAGGATGTCGTCCACCGACTCGACGAGCTTCGCTCCCTGCTTGATCAGGCGGTTTGTCCCCGCCGACGTCGTTGTGGAGATGTTCCCCGGGACGGCGAACACCTCACGGCCCTGCTCGAGGGCGAGCCGCGCCGTGATGAGCGAGCCGCTCCGCTCCGGCGCTTGCACAACCACCACGCCGCGCGACAGCCCGGAGAGAATCCGGTTCCGCTGCGGGAACGTCCACTTCGCCGGCCGCATCCCGAGCGGGTACTCCGAGAGCACGAGCCCCTCGACGGCGATTCGCTCATACAGCGGCTGATTGCGCTTCGGGTAGGCGATGTCGACGCCGCAGCCGAGGACCGCAACCGTCAGCCCCCCGACGTCGAGCGCCCCCTGATGGGCGGCGGCGTCGATTCCGGCGGCGAGCCCGCTGACCACGCAGATCCCGCGAAGCGCAAGCTGACTCGCGAGTTTGGCCCCGACCATCTTCCCGTACTGCGTGCCGCGGCGGGTGCCGACAATCGCGATCGCCTTCGACGTATCGAGCGGAAGGCGGCCGCGCGCGTAGAGAGCAAGCGGCGGATCGTCGATCTCCCGGAGCAGCGCCGGGTACTCCGCATCGACGAGCGTCACAATCTCTACCCCCGCCTTCTCGGCCTTCTCCATCTCCTGGTCGACGGCCGAATCGCTCCGCCCCGACGCAATGGCCTCTCCGAGCACGGCCGATCCGAACAGCTCGCAGAATCGGCCCGCGGGCGCGTCCCAGATCGCCGAGAACGACTCGAAGTGAGCGAACAGCCGCTTCGCCCGCTTCGGAGTCAGCTGCGGAATCAGGTTCAGCCCGATGAGGCATTCTTTGTCTGTTCGGTTCATGGCGCAGAAGCCTAGGGCGCAGGACTCGCCCCGTCAACCTCCTTCGACAACGCTGGATTGTGATCGATGGCGAGGCTCGATGCGATTCGCGGAGAGGCCGCCCGGGTTCTGCGATCTTGCTCGCCGGAGCGGATCGGACTATCATCGCCGTGTGGTCCTTGACATGGGGGTGACTGGCTTCGACGGAGCCACCAAACGAAGGCTGCAGGCGGAGCATCGCAATCTCCTTAAA
>JBFYQP010000128.1:0-3655 GCA_041302745.1 Candidatus Bipolaricaulota bacterium
ACCGCACGGTCTCCGGCGCCTTGCCCGCCCAGCCGAACGACCCGATCGTCGCGGCGTAGCGGAGCTTGGGGCGTAGGGCGGCCGTCAGGTACGCGGCGAAGACCACGCTCGGGTGAGGTCCGACGAGCACCGTGGGCGTCGCGAAGACGACGGTGGCCGCGTCGACGAGCCGAAGGGCGTACTGGCCGATGTCGGCGACCGTCATGTTGAACGGCTGGACCGCCACCTGTCGCTCACCGAGGGCGGTGACGAGGTAGTCGACCATCTTCGCCGTGCTGGCGTGCATCGAGGCGTACGGGATGAGGACGAGGTTGGACGGAGGGTCGTTCACCCAATGTCGATACGCGTCGACGATGAACGACGGGTCTTCGTGGGCCGGGCCGTGGCTCGGCGCGATGACCTTGACGTCGACTTCGGCAAGCCTCTCGAGGTGCTTTCGGATGAGACCGGCGAACGGCATCATGATCTCGGCGTAGTAGCGCTTCGCCGCTTCGTGGACCCGCGCGCGGTCCACGGCGTAGAGGTCCGAGGTCGCGAGGTGCGAGCCGAAGAGGTCGCACGTGAACAGGATCTTCTCTTCCCGCAGGTACGTGAGCATCGTCTCCGGCCAGTGAACCCACGGAGCGTGGATGAACTCGAGCGTGCGATCGCCGAGCGACACGGTCTCTCGGTCCTCGACCGTCTGGATGCGCTCGGCGGGGATCCCGAGGTGGTCGACGATCATCGGCTTCGCCTTCGGGCTCGCGAGGACGCGCACGCCCGGATAGCGCTCCACGACCGCGGGTGCGGTCCCCGAGTGATCCTGCTCGACGTGCTGGATCACAAGGTCGTCGACCCGCTCGACCGAGTCGAGCGCCGACAAGAGAACGTCGGCGTGCGCCGGGTCCACCGTGTCGATGAGCGCGGTTCTCTGGCTTCCCCGAACGAGGTACGCGTTGTAGCTCGTTCCATCGGGAAGCGGAATGAGCTCGTCGAACAGCCGCCGGTCCCAGTCCTCGACCGCGAACCGATCGATCCCTGGGCGGATCGTTCTGACACTCATAGGAGTCTCCCTCTTGTTGTCGCGTGGTCACGCGAGGAGCGAGCGGCTAAGGTGAACAATAGGCTGTGATCGCAGAATGTGCCGCGCACCGAGCCCGCCGAACTCCGTCCCGTAGTCCCCTTCCCTGGTGTCGAGCTCGGGCGCGGCATTCTATCTACACCCATTCCCCTCGTTCGATTCATTCCTTCCGTTTGACTCGGTCGTCCGCGGCCGGGCGGCCGGGCAGAGTCCGTATCCTGTCTATGGAACCTGCTCGAACAGGTCCTTCCCTACGCCGCAGTCCGGGCAGACCCAGTCGTCCGGCAGGTCCGCGAATGAGGTGCCGGCGGGGATGCCGCTCGTTGGATCCCCGACGCTCGGGTCGTACACGTACCCACACACCGTGCAGATCCACTTGTCCATCTCGATCACTTCCTTCGTACCGATTTCCGGTACTCGTTGTACGTCAAGGGCTCGCCGCCCTCGCGGCTTGCGGCTCGGTCGACCGACGCGACGAAGAGCGTGTGCGTGCCGAGGTCCTGGGTGAACTCCGGCAGCACGGACAGCTCGAAGACGGCCACCGCATTCGGGAGGTAGGGAATCCCGCGCTCCGTCGTCTCGTGCGGGAATCCGGCGAACTTGTCGACGTCGCGCCCTGACTGGAACCCGAAGCGGCGGATCACGTCCGGAGAGGCGGGGTCAAGGCGATCGAGGACGCTCGCGACGAGGCGCCCGGTCGCGGCGATCATCTCGTGCGTCAGCGTACGCTTCCCGACTCCGAGGGCGACGCGCTGCGGCGCGTTCGTCACCTGCATCAAGGCGTCGAGGCACTGGCCGTTCGCCCGATCGCCGGACCTCGCCGTCACGATGTACAGGCCGTGCGTGATCTGGAACAACGCCGGGCTGATCGATGCCGGGTCGCTCGAGAACGTGAACGCCATCTCTCGTCCTCCTTCCCTTCCGCGCCGCTCCGAGGGCGCTACGCCTACGACTTGCCGCGCGCTCCCAGCTCGTGATCGACCATGACGAGGCCCTGTCCCGACTCACCGACTCGTGTCAGGAGGCCGACGATCTTCTCCGCGTTCGACTCTTCCTCTACCTGCTCGCCGACGAACCACTGGAGCATCAGAAGGGCGGCGTTGTCCTTCTCTTTGTGGGCGAGGTCGACGAGCGTGTCGATCCGCCCCGTGATCATCCGCTCGTGCTCGTACGCCGCCTGGAACGCCTCGAGCGGCGACTTCCATTCCTTCTTCGGCTCCGCAAGCGCCGCGAGGACAGCTCGCCCGCCGCGTTCGACAATGTGGTCGAAAAACCGCATGGCGTGCTCGAGCTCCTCTTTTGCTTGGACCCGCATCCAGTGGGCCATTCCGTCGAGACCCTTGGCGTGGAAGTCGGCGGACATCGCGAGGTAGAGGTATCCGGAGTCCATCTCGTAACGAATCTGATCGCAGAGCGCATCCTGCACTGTCTTCTTGATCATGTCTTAGCTCTCCTCTTCATCCTTTCTACCAGTTCTCGGCGAGAAGCTCAAAGTAGGCCTGTGGGTGGGCGCAAGCCGGACACTGAGGAAGCGCCTCCGTGCCGGTGTGGAGGTAGCCGCAGTTGCGGCAGCGCCAGACGACGGACGCCGGCTTCTTGAAGACCGTGCCCGATTCGATGTTCTTCGCGAGTGCGAGGTAGCGGCGCTCGTGCTGCTTCTCCGCAATGGCGATGGCCTCGAAGACCGCGGCGATCTCCTTGAAGCCTTCCTGGCGTGCCGTCGCCGCGAACTCCGGGTACATCGACGACCACTCGTGGTGCTCTCCGCCCGCCGACGCGCGCAGGTTGTCGGCCGTCGTCCCGATCACGCCGGCGGGGAACGCCGCCGCGATCTCGACGTCGCCGCCCTCGAGGAACTTGAACAGCCGCTTCGCGTGTTCCATCTCCTGGGCCGCCGTCTCCTCGAAGATCGCCTGGATCTGCATCAGCTCGTCCTTCTTCGCCTGCGACGCGTAGTACGTGTAGCGGTTGCGCGCCTGCGACTCCCCGGCGAACGCCGTGAGAAGGTTCTTCTCGGTCTTCGATCCCTTCAGCTTCATCGGTTCTCCTCTCGTATTCCTATCGTTGGCACTTCGGACAGAAGCACGTCGACCGTCCGGCCTGGATGACCCGCTCGATCGGCTCCCCACACCGCTCGCACGCCTCTCCCTCGCGCCCGTAGACGGCGAGGTGGTTCTGGTACATGCCGCCTTCGGCCGCCGTCGGACGGTAGTCGGACACGCTCGACCCGAGCGTTGTGCCGAGCTGCGAGACCGCCTCCCCGAGCACGCCGACGATCGCCCGGTGCAGCCGCCCGACTTCTACGTTCGACAGCTCGCACGCCCGCCGACGCGGGTCGATGCGCGCCTGCCATAGGGCCTCTGCGGCGTAGATGTTTCCGATCCCCGCGACCTTCTGCTGATCGAGCAGGAAGGACTTGACGGGCGCCCTCGATCGGCCGGCGAGTTCTCCGAGCGCTGCCTTCGTGAACTGCGGACCCAGCGGCTCGACGCCGAGCGGCGCATCGTCGGCATCCTCGCACACGTCGGCTGTACCCAGCCGGCGCGGGTCGACGAAGTAGACGGCTGTCCCATCGTCGAGGTGGAGGACCATGCG
>JBFYQP010000058.1:0-17129 GCA_041302745.1 Candidatus Bipolaricaulota bacterium
GGTCGTCGTAGACGTCGACGAAGCACGCATTCGTCGACTCGACCCCGGCGATGACGCCGAGGCGGGCGAACTCCGGAACGAGGTCGTCGCGGAGGAAGAGGTTGTGGAGGACCATCGGCCGTAGCGCCAGCGCCTTCTCCCCGGCTGCGTCCAGCGCAGAGAGCGCGGTCTCCACCGCTGCGTCTCCGATCGCGTGAATCGCCACCGGGAATCCTCGCTCAGCGGCGCCCCGGACGATCACCGCGAGCTCGGCGGTCGTGAACAGCGGTCGGTCTTCTCCGTACCAGAACGCGCCGGCGGGGGACAGAAGCGGGCGAAGCGGGTCGCTGAACGAGATCGCGGCCCGTTCGTCGCCGCACGTGGATCGCTCGGCGAACACCTTCACGCCAGCGATCCGCAGCCGCGGCGCGATCTCGGCGAACGGCTCGTAGTTGACGTACCACGGACCGAGGACGTTCCCGCACAGGTCGTTGTAGGCCAGGTACAGGCTCGTGCGGAGGCGGATCTCCCCGCGCTCGGCGGCCGCGGTGAACATCGGCAGCTCGTCCGGTCGGACGAGCATCTCCGCCGCGGACGTGATTCCGCACGCGATCGCCTGCGTCTGGGCCGCAGCGATAGACAGGCCTTCGTTCGAAGCATCGGCGAGAAGATGGGTGTGTGGGTCGATGAACCCCGGCAGAACCGTCTTTCCCTCAAGCTCGATGACTTGTGTCTCGGATCCGGCGAGGGCGAGGATCTCTTGGTCCGTTCCGAGGGCCAGGATCCGCTCTCCGGCGATCGCGATCGCCTCGAACGCAACGCTCGGGGAGGTCATGGGGATGATGGTGCCGCCGCACAGGATGAGCGTCGGCGCGGCAGCGACGCCGCGGGCCGCTGCACAGGATGCGGCGACAAGGGCGAGCGCGAGAACGATCGCGAGGGCATGGGTTCTTCTCATGGCGTCTCGAAGAGAGTACTCGGTGCGACCCGATGGGGCGATGAATCCTCATTGGGCGCCACCTGTATCGAGCGCCGACTCGACCGCAGGGTTCGAGCGACCCATCCGCGGACCTCGTAGCGGTTTCGATCTAGGTCAATCAGGTTTCCCCATCGGGGCCTCCCGTCTAGAATATCGTTTGCCGGCATCGCGGGTCGACGCCGGCGGGGAGGCGAGTCAGGCCGTGCGAACCCTTCGAGAGGCGACGACGGAGCTGCGCAGGGCGTTTGCCGACGGCGGAATCGAGCCGCTCTACAGGGCGCACTTGGTCGAACTGAAGCGGTGCCTCCCGTACTCCGTCCTGTACCGCTTGGCCGATCTCTTCCTCCCGATCTCGCCTCTGCTTGCGATGGCCCAGGACGCCGACGACCTGATCGAACGGCTTGGGACGCCCGACGCGTGCAGGACGCTCCTCGCGCGTCCGCCGATCCCATGGCAAGCCGTGTGGTCGGATACGACACGAAGCTTGATGCGCACGTCGCCGATCATCACCTACGGCCGGCACGGGTCGCTCCTCACTCCTCCGCTCCTCGCGGCGGCCGTCGATCGCCCGGATGTGACGATGGTCACGGCGAGCTACATCACGAAGCTCGGGCCGAACATCGCGCGAACCATGTTCCCCGTCTACGTTACGACGCCGCTCACCGCGAGGACGTCCGGACGGAAGGGGCTCCTCCCGCGTGCCGTCGGCTGGCTGGCTTACAAGCTCGATCCACCGCCGCCCCGCGATGTCGCGCGGACGGCGAACGAATCCACGCTGCGCCGAGCCGCCGACCACGTCCGCGGCGGAGGTCTGCTCGCGATCGCTCCGGATTCCAGGGATCCTCGGCAGCCTTGGCGTCCCGGGCTCGGAGTCCTCGTCGCCATGCTCGCGACGGAGCCCGGCGCACGGCCCTGCTACCTCGTCCCGTGGCGGATCTGGGGAGCCTCGATCACCGGGATCTTCCACCTCCTGTCACGGAATCCGCTTCTCCGAGCCCTTGGGCGGTTCCGCTTCCGGCATCCCGTGCGCGTCGAGTTCGGCGAGCCGAGGGCGCTTCAGGCGATCGTGGCGGAAGTCGGGCTCGATCCGGCGAAGATCACCGCGTATCTTGAGACCCACTACAAGGGGCTCGGGTACTGACGCGAATCGAGAGGAGGTTCCCTTCCGTGGAGCGATTGCCGTTCGATGCATTGGCTTGCGAGGCTCTTCGTCGCTACCCCGTGGACGTGCGGTCGATCGAGTTCCTTCGGCACGGCGACGCTGTGACCTACAAGGTGACGGGGCGCGGCCGGGGCGTGTACTTGCTCCGACTTCACGTCCCCGTGACGGCGGCCATGGGCGGACACGGAGCCGATCCGGTCGCCGTGCAATCGGAGCTCGACTGGCTCGAGGCACTCGCGAACGACACTCCGCTCGTCCTCCCGCGGCCGGTCCGAAACCGTGAAGGGCAGCTCGTCTCGAGGATCCACGAGCGCGCGGACGCTGCCGACGTGAACGCGACCCTCCTCCGTTGGGTGGACGGCGAGCCCTACCGCCGGGAGCTCGAGACCCAAGAGACGGCGGGCGAGATCGGCAGCGTCCTTGCCACGCTTCACAACCACGCGAGCTCGTGGGCACCCCCGTCCGGGTTCCGGCGTCCGCGGCGCGACGCCGACTACTTCCGAGGAGTTCTTGCGGCGCTCGAGCCCGCGGTCGACGAAGGGCGCATTCCGCGGGCCCACTACGATGAGCTGGCCACGTCGGTGGATGCGCTCACAGAGTCCCTCGGCGCTGCGCCCTTTGTCCTGCACGCCGACGCGCACAAGGGGAACATGCTCTTGGACGGTGGGAGAATCCGCTTGATCGACTTCTCGTTCTGCGCCTTGGCCGACCCGCTCTTCGATCTGGGCATTGCCCTCGGCGACATGAATGACGCGCTTCACGGATCGTGCCTTGACGGGTATCGTGCTGTCCGCTCGCTTCCGGACGGGTTTCGTCGGCGGATTGAGGGACTGTTCCTCGGGAGCATGGTCGGCGCCTTCTCGTTCTGGGCGGCGAACCCCAAGGCCGGGGATCTCCTTGCCAGGCACGTTCCACGCATCGTCGAGCGGTGCGCGGTGCCGTGGAACCGCGGCGAGAGCTTCTGGAAGCTGTAGCGGGCAGGCGAGCGTGGACGTCCGCCCCCTAGCCCCGTACCCTCTTCGCCCGCCAGGAGGATCGCGTCACAACCATGTCGAAAGCGCTGCTTCCCCCACCGTCGGTCGTCCTCGACCCGTCGCACGCGCGTCGGTTCCTCCTCCTCCACCAGCGGCTGCTCCCGCCGCGGCGCCTTGCCGGGACATCCGGAGTGCTCGGGCTTTTCGAGCACATCGGCTGCATCCAGTACGATCCGATCGACATCGTCGGGAGGAATCCGGACCTCGTCCTGCAGTCCCGCATCCGCCGGTATCGGCCCACGCTTCTCGATCGGCTCATGCACAAGGAGCATCGGGTCTACGTTGGGTGGGACAAGATGTCGGCCCTCGTTCTCCGCGAGACTTGGCCGTTGTTTGCGCGGCACCGCGCGCTGATGGTGAAGCAGCACGGCGCTCCGGAGGCGCAGGCGATGAAGGTGGCGCCCTTCATCCTCGATGAGATCCGCCGGCGCGGGCCGCTCTCGTCCCTCGACATCGAGCACGCGGAGAAGGTCGACTGGTGGTGGGGGCGCCCGACCCGCCTTGTCCACGCATCGCTCGAGATTCTCTCGTCGATGGGCATCGTTCTTCCGCACCACCGCGTGCGCAGCGTTCGCTACTTCGACCTCGCCGAGCGGATCCTCCCCGCGGAGATCCTGAACGCGCCGGATCCTCACCCAGACCAGGAAGCATATGAGGACTGGCATGTGC
Source organism: Candidatus Bipolaricaulota bacterium (assembly GCA_041302745.1). Taxonomy (GTDB): domain Bacteria; phylum Bipolaricaulota; class Bipolaricaulia; order UBA7950; family UBA9294; genus JAPLGD01. The sequence continues at coordinate 3,824 of JBFYQP010000058.1, forward strand.
TGCGTCGCATTGGCAGCCTCGGCCTCTCGCCGTCGAACGGCGCCCCCGAGTACTGGTGGGGGATCATGGGCGTCAAAGGAGTCGAGGCGAGGGCCAAGGTGCTCGCGCGCCTCGCCGAGCGTGGCGAGGCCGCTGCGGTGGCGGTCGAAGGAGTCCCGAAGCGGACCTTTTTTGTGCGCGCGGTCGACGTCCCGACCCTCGAGGCGGCGGAGGAGGCCGACGCCGGACCGTCGGAGGCCTCGTTCCTCGCGCCGCTCGACAACGTCACGTGGGATCGCGAGCTTCTTCGGCAGGTCTTCGGATTCGACTACTGCTGGGAGATCTACAAGCCGAAGGAGAAGCGCACCTACGGCTACTACGTTCTTCCCGTGCTCTACGGCGAGCGGTTCGTCGCCCGCACCGAGCCGGCGTTCGACAAGAAGGCGCGCGTCCTCTCGATCAACGGCTGGTGGTGGGAGCCGGGCGTCCGCCCGGATGAAGAGATGACGGGCGCCCTTCGCGCCGCGGTGTCGGAGTTCGCTGCCTACCTCGGCGCGGCGGAGGTCCGTCTCGGCGGCTCGGTTGCGTCGAGTCGCACGCTGCGCCGCACTCTTGGAATCTCCCTAGGCAAGCGGGCGCCGGCGGCGCGCTAGATCTCGCGGCTGTCGTACGCCCAGTGAAGGAGCGCCTGCCGCTGCCGAGGCCGGCAGTCGAGGTCGCCGGGCATGCAGCCGCTTCGGATCTGAGCGACATGGCGCGCCATCGCCTTCCAGCGACGGATCTGGCGCTCGTCGTCCGGGCCGCGCCGCCCCAGGTAGTAGCGGCAGTACCACTGAAACCAGCCGCGCGGGTCGTCGTCGTGGATCCAGCCCTTCTCGCGCCACACGGAGAGCGGCTGCGAGGCGTTGACGCCGAAGTAGTTCAGGGCGGGGTCGTGGCACTTCGGGCACAGCTTCGCGTTGGCGAACCACTCGGTTGGGAACTCGCCGCGGCAGTCGGTCATATACCTGCCACCGAACACGCCAAGCTCGAGCATCTCCCTGGGCGTCAGCTCCGGGTGGAACCCAGGCGCGAAGTGCGCGCCCTCGGGCTCCGTGAGAACGTAGCGGTAGCCGTGCTGCATCACGTCGTGGACGACCACCGTCTTCGGTTGCACGAAAGGAGCGTAGCCGGCGCGCCGTCCGTGGCCAAGCTCCGTGGACCCGTGATGCGTGAGTGAACGATTCGGACACGTTGGGAGACATACAATGGAACGGACCCAAAGGAGAACGAATGGACAAGAACCGCCGGTACCTGAGGAATCCGTCTCGGGAAGAGCTTGGGGCGCACACGTCGGATCAGCGGAAGGGGATCACCCCGCCGCCGTTCGAGAAGCCTGCGGCGCCCGGCGCCAAGCGGATCCCCCTTGTCCCTGCAGATCGGATGGAGCTTGGTCGCATGCCTTTGGTGGACGCAATCCGCGATCGGGAGAGCCGGCGCGAGTTCGCCGACGAGGCGCTCTCCCTCGAGGAGTTGTCGTTCCTTCTCTGGGCGACGCAGGGGATTCGCCGCGTCAGCCCGAAGGGAACCTGGGCGATGCGCAACGTCCCGTCGGGCGGCTGCCGCCACCCGTTCGAGACCTACCTCCGCGTCCGCAGGGTCACCTCGCTGGCGCCGGGTCTGTACCGCTACCTCCCCGTCGAGCACGCGCTCGTCGCCGTGGACGCGCCGGGAGCGAAGCCTGAGGCGAGCCTCGCCGAAGTCTGCTACGGCCAGGAGTTCGTCGACACCGCGGCCGTCGCCTTCGTGTGGACGGCGATCCCGTATCGGACCGAGTGGCGCTACGGCCCCGACTCGCTCAAGGACATCCTTCTGAGCTGCGGGCATATCTGCCAGAATCTGTACCTCGCGTGCGAATCCATCGGCGCGGGGACCTGCGCCATCGTCGCCTACGATCAAGACGAGCTCGACCGCTTCCTCGGCGTCGACGGAGAGGATGAGATCTCGCTCTACGTCGCGCCCGTGGGGAAGATCGCTCGGACGTAGGCCGCGGCGCGCCCGCCTCCTCTGGATGGCCAGAGCAGGTCGCGGATAGACTCCGCCTATGAGCCATCCGGCTCCTAGGAGGCGCGATGAAGCCCGTCGAGATTCAGGACCTCTTGACCTATCGTTTCCTCTCGTCGGTCGAGTTCTCTCCGGCCGGCGAGCGGGCTGCGTTCGTCGTCAAACGAGCGAACGTCGAGAAGAACGAGTACTTCTCCGACCTGTACCTGGTGGAGCTCTCGAGCCGCGAGGTGCGAAAGCTCACGGGAAGCGGGAAGGACGGCGAGTTCGCGTGGGACGCTGACGGCAGCACCCTCTTCTTCCTCTCCAAGCGGGTAGAGCTGGAGGACAAGGCCGCTCTCTTCCGCATTCGGATCGACGGCGGAGAGGCCGAGCAGGTCGCGGTGCTCCCGCACAAGGCGGAGAGCCTTCGCGCCCTCGGGGGCGGGCGATTCCTCTACACGGCCCGGGTGCCGCAGCGCGACGAGCCGAAGCGGGACGACGCCAAGGATTACGAGGTTCTCGAGGAGATCCCGTTCTGGATGAACGGGACCGGGTTCACGAGCCGGCGGCGCAAGCACCTCTTCGTCTTCGACGCCGCCGCGGGGACGTCCGTCGACCTCATCGAGCCCGATCTCGAGGTGGAGTCGTTCGACGTGCGCGGCGAGCGGGCGGTGACCCTGGGACGCCGATTCGCCGGCGTCGCGCCGACGTACCGCGAGCTGTGGCTCGTGAGCTCGGACGGAGCCGGAAAGAGGCAGATTCCGCTTGGGGAGCTGCGCTGTGACGACGTGCGCTTCCTCGATGAGCGGAGGCTCGTCGTCACCGGATCGACCGGCGTTCCGTACGGCCTCGGGCAGAACCGCGAACTCCACGCTGTGGACCTGGAATCCGGCCGGATCACCCCGCTGACCCCGGACTGGGACCGCTCGGTCGGCAACTCCGTCGGCGGCGACTGCCGGCATGGGGCGGGTCCGACGGTGCGCGTCGACGGAGACTCGGTCTACGTCTCGGCGACCGAGAGAGACCATGGCGTACTCCTCAGACTGTCCAAGCGGGGCAAGGTTGAAGCGGTCGTCGCCTCGCCGGGGTCGATCGACGCGTACGACGTGCGCGCCGGCGTCGTGCTCGCCGTCGAGCTTCGTCCCGGCAAGCTCCAGGAGCTCTACCTGTATGAGGGGAAGAAGTCCGCGTGCCTCACGTCGTTGAACGAAGAGGGCCTTCGCGACCGCGCGATCTCCGAGGCGGTGCCGTTTGTCGCGACGTCTCCCGACGGAACCCAGATCGACGCGTGGCTCTTCCCACCGGTCGGCGTCGCTTCGTCGGCCAAGGTGCCCGCGATTCTCTCCATCCACGGCGGGCCCCGCACCGCGTCGAGCGACATCTTCTTTCACGAAATCCAGGTGCTCGCCGGCAAGGGGTACGCGGTGGTCGTCTCGAATCCGCGCGGATCGTCCGGGCAAGGCAACGCGTTCGCCGACATCCGAGGCAAGTACGGGTCGATCGACTACGACGACCTCATGGCGGTCGTCGACCAGGCGACGGCGCGCTTCCCCTACGTCGATCGAGAGCGCCTCGGCGTCATGGGTGGGTCGTACGGCGGGTTCATGACCAACTGGATCATCGGCCACACCGACCGCTTCCGCGCGGCGGTGTCGGAGCGGTCGATCTCGAACTGGATCCAGAAGTTCTGCTCGACCGACATCGGCTACTACTTCAACCACGACCAGATCGGAGCCACGCCGTGGGACGACGGCGGCGAGAAGCTGTGGCGGCACTCGCCGTTGCGCTACGCGGACCGCGCCAAGACGCCGACTTTGTTCATCCACTCCGAGCAGGACTATCGCTGCACCCTTCCGGAGGGGATTCAGATGTTCACGGCCCTCCGCTACCACGGCGTCGAGACGCGGCTCGTGATGTTCCGCGAGGAGAACCATGAGCTGTCGCGGAGTGGCAAGCCGAAGCACCGTATCCGCCGCTTGGAAGAGATCCTCGCCTGGCTCGAGCGGCACCTGAAGTCGGCTGCAGCGTAGCCTGTTGGTCCGCGCCGCGCTCGGGTCTATGCTGCAGACGGCGGCCGAGCCTGGCAGGAGGGGACGATGCGATCGAGGGCGATCGTCTGGGCGGTGGCGATTCTGGCTGCCGCGTCCGCTTGGGCGGCCGGTTCGCCGGCCGAGCAAGGTCCGTACGCGGTCGGCGAGCTCCGTCTTCCGCTCGTCGATGCCGATCGTGGACGCGAGATTGACGTCCTCATTCTCTACCCGATCGTCCCGGGCGGCGGGGCGCTGCCCGGCGGCTTTCCTCTTGTTGTCTTCAACCACGGCTTCCTGCTCCGCGGTGACGCCTACCGATCCTATGGGCAGCACCTCGCGTCGCACGGGTTTGTCGTCGCGCTCCCAACCCTTCAGATGTCGCTCCTCGGGATCGGCCACACCGTTCTCGCCCAGGACGTCCGCTATGTCGTCGACCGGTGCCTGTCGCTCGATGGGGAGCGCGACAGCGGTCTCTACGGGCTGATTGACGAGACCAGAATTGGGGTTTCAGGGCACTCGCTCGGTGGGAAGCTGGCGCTTCTCGAGGCCGCGACCGATCCGCGCGTGCGCGCCATTGCCGTGCTCGACCCCGTCGATGTCGCCAGTCCCGGAACGTCGAGCACGCCCGAGTCGCCCAGCGTCGCACCCGAGCTGATGTCGGAGATCGTCGTTCCGCTCCTCTTCATCGGGGCGGAGCTTGGGGACGAAACGGTCCTGTTCACGCCGTGCGCCCCGGCGGGCGAGAACTACCAGGCGTTCTTTGAAGCGGCGAATCCACCGGCGATCGAGGTCACTCAGCTCGGGGTCGGGCACGGGCAGTACGTCGACCCCGGCGCCGGTCTCGTTCTCGCTGCCTGCGCCAGCGGCCCTGTGCCGAATGACGAGGTTCGTGCCGCATCCGCGGCGTACCTGACGGCGTTCTTTCTCGGTCACCTGGCAGGAGACGTCGAAGCTCTCTTGTGGCTCGATGCGCGGCTGGCCGCAGACACGGAACAGGGGTCGGTCGAGGTACGGCGGAAGTAGCCCGGCCCGGCCTTCGTCACACGCCGAGCTCGTCCTGCTTCGAGCCGATGAGGGCAAGCGTCGTCTCGATCGGCTGCCCGCCGTAGGCGGCCGTGCTGTCATGAGGGTTCTCCCCGAACGCCCCGAGCGGCTTCTCTTTGCGCGACTTCGGCAACCGCGAGAGGTCCACGAGCTCGGGCGCAACCGCCATCAGGATCGACGTCTCGTTCCGCCCGGCGTGGTCGTTCTGTGTCGCCCACGCGCCGGGGAAGTCCGCGGCGGAGATCAGATGGATGCAGTCTGTACTGATGCCCCCAGCCCCGGCCGCGGCCCCACGCGTCGCGAGAGGGTCCGTGGCCCTCGACGGCTCGGCGTACTACGTTTGCGGGAGCGTCTCCCCGTGGCCTGGGCGTCAGCGGGCGGTCTAAGCGCGAGGTGACTTGCGGAGCTTCAGGAATAGGCCCGTCGCCCAAACGGCGACGACGGCGAGAGCGACGTCGAGAAGGAGGCAGGCGAAGGGAGAGAGGTAGAGAGAGATCCACTCGGCGCTTTCCGCTGCTTCGTGCATGACGCCTCCTTGCTGCCTGGGAGCTTACACCATGCTGCCGCGCATGCGCCAGCAAGCGGCCTGCGAGACCGCACGGAGAAGCTGCGATGATGCTCCGCCTGCTATCCCGGGGAGCGTCCGCCCTAGCTCCCCGGCCGCGGGCGCAAGTCGATGCCCGGGCGAAGGACTCGCTCGTACCGATTGACCTGCTCGATCGCGCGCATGCCGACCTTCTCGTATAGGCGCAACGCTCCGGTCGGGCTCGTCGCGTCGACTCCCAAGCGCGCGGCGCCATACCCCTGCGCGCGGAGCGCCTGGAATGCCGTCTCGAGCAGTGCGAGCGCGACTCCGCGTTGTCGCCACGCCGGGCGAACGCCGAGGTAGCTGACAAGACCGATGGCCGGGTCGCCTCGGTAGTTGTCCTCGCAGAGGACGTACCCGACGATGTCGTTGCCCACCACGGCGATGTAATTGAAGTCGGGGCGCTGTCCGATCGTGTCGTGGCGCCACTCCTCGGCGAAGGACTCCGACGACCGCTCGGCGTAGCCCCAATGATCGCGGAACGCCTCGATGTGGGCCCGCGCGACGTCGAGCAACTCGCGTTCCATGTCGATTCGACGGATCACGACCCCGGTCGGAGGCGTCGACGCCTCCACGTCGCCGTCGAAGTCGATGCGCATGCGGAAGAAGATCCGCGTGCGCCTGAACCCGGCGCGACGAAATGCGGCCGTCCGGGCAGCCTCGCCTTCGATGGCCTCCGCCATGAGACTGACTTCCGCGTCGGGCGGGGCCAGGTCAACGTTCGCCGCCGCCCGCTCGACGACCCAGGCAGAGAGCGCGTCCCACAAGTCCTCGTGCTCCCAATGGTCGGGTCCGACGCTGACGTTGGCGAACACGATCACGAACGGCTCGGTGGCCGGTTCCACGCTCGCGAGGCCGACGATCCGTCCTGAGCGGTCGATGGCGACGCGGTTGCCCGCGGAGAGGCACGGCGCCTGTTCTTCCCACCACCTTCTCCAGCCTTCCCGCGTGGTGCGCGTCGGGCTGTGGAGCGCGTCGGCGCGTGCCTCGGCCATCGCTACGATCCCGTCGAAGTCCTCCGGGGTCGGAGCGCGCAGCTGCCACTCGAACCGGTCGGATCCCGCCATGGGGTTCTCCTCCTCCGGACACGCGCCGCCCCGCTGTCCGGGGCCAGAGTGGGCCTCCCACGTCTCGGCCTCGTCTCAAAGCACGAGAGGCTTGTCTTGGCCGATGGAGGCGATTCGAAGAGCCAAGGTCCTGCGCTACCGCCGTGCCGAGAGAACGACCCGCTCCTTCTTCGAACCGAGCAGGAGCCCGATGACGGCGAGCCAGAGGGCTCCGGCAGCACAGAGCTGGTATAGGCAGAAGGTCCAGCTGCCGATCACGATCGCGCCCGTCCCGATGGCCACCGGCAGCCCGATCATCGCTCCCATCCCAATGAGGAACGACGGCAGTAGCGAGGCGTCGGCGTCCCTGACGAGGGCGATGAGGAGGATGAGCGCGCACATGCCGGAGAAGAAGAGAGGGTTCAGAACCCCCGCCGCGACGGCCGCAGGAGCGGAGACGAGCGGGACGAAACGAGAGACTGCGATCGCGACGATGGCGTGGGCGGAGACGAGGGAAAGGGCGCCGCACAGCCACCCGATCCCTGTCGACATTGCGGCGAGGGCGAGGGTCTTCCCGAGCCAGATCTCGGAGAGGCCGAGAGGGGTCGCGAGGAGGGTCTCGAGGTTTCCCGTCAACTTCTCTCGCATGACGAGCGCGCCCGCGAAGACCCAAACGAAGAGCGAGTACGGGAGCATCGTGACGGCGTAGAGGCAGTTCTCTACGAAGAACCCGCCGACGACGCCCTTCACGATGCCGTCGATCGACGGCGCGTCGAGGCCGGCTGACTGGCGCAGCACGCTGCGAAGAAGCAGTCCTGTGCCGACGGAGATCCCGACGAAGAGCGCTCCGAACGCCGCAGCAATGACCGCGAACGCCGGGCTCTTCCGAAGCTCCTGGAGGTCCCTGCCGCACACCGCCGCGACACGGTGCTTCGCGCTCATCGCTTGCATGAGAGCACGATCCGCTCCTTCGTCATGCCGCGGACGGCGGCGACGATGAGCGCCGCTACGGCGGCCGTCAGCCCAAGCTGCACGAGCGCCAGGTCGGGTCTTGTGACCGCGACGACGTCGCGGGCGCCGAGGTTGATGATGAGCGAGGCGTAGACAGGAAGGAAGACCTGGGCGATGACGGCGCCGGACGTCGCCCTCCCCGGGACGCCGACGGCGTGGACGAGGAACGCGAGCATCAGGTACACGCCTGGCAGGAGGATGAAGCAGTTGGCGACCATCCAAGGCGTAGCGATCGGGATCCCGTTCGGAGCGAGGTACAGAACGCCGAGCACAACTGCCGCAACCAGACCTGCTCCGACTCCCGCAAGGATCCCCGGAAGAATCGAGGCGATCGACAAGGCGAACCACAGATCCCGCGCGGCGACCGGCGTTGCGAGGAGCGACTCGATCGAGCCGGACGCCTTGCCCCGTATGAGGGGCTGCGTCGAACTGATGTTGAGCGAGAGCCCCGCGATGATGAGCACGGTGCAGTAGACGAGGCCGGCGACCGCCCCGGCCAGAAGCTCCCGATCCAGCGTTGGTCTCGAAAGCAGCGGGGTGATGAGCAGGCGGACGCCGATCACGTAGAGGATCGCGACGAAGAAGAGCGAGATCACGACGAAGGCGGCCCTGTAGCTGCGCGACCGAGCCAGGTCGCGGACGGCGGCCTTCGTGAGCACTGAGCGGACGGTCATCCTACGCCTCCCGTTCCTTGAGGATCGCAGCGTACAGCTCCTCGAGCGACGTGTGCTTGGCGGCGACGCCCTCCACCCCGACGCCGTGGGAAGCCAGGAACGACACAATGTCCGCGTTGCGCACGCCGGCCGGAAGCTTCAGATCGAGCGTCGCCGATCCTGGAGCGCCCGCCTCGACGCCGAAGCGATCGCGAAGCTCGGCAAGGATCGCCGGTGCGACAGCGGCCGAGGTTGCGATCGTGATCTGCCCTTCGCTCCCCGCGCCCAACAGCCGCTTCAGATCCCCCGTGATGCGGATCTCGCCTTGGTCGATCAGGGCGATTCGGTTGCACAATCGCTCGATTTCGTCGAGGTCGTGCGAGCTCAGGAGGATCGTCTTGCCGCGCTCGTGCACCAGGTCCTGGATGATCGCGCGGATCTCGATTTGTCCGGTGGGGTCGATCCCCGACATCGGCTCGTCGAGGATCAGGACCTCCGGGTCGTGGACGAGGGCGCGCGCGAGCGCAAGCCGCCGCCGCATCCCCTTCGAGTAGGTGCCGGCGCGGTCGTTCGCCCGATCGGACAGGCGCACCGATGCGAGCAGCGCCGCGATCTCTCCCGCGCTCGGGGAGCAGCCGTAGAGCTTAGCGTAGAACCGAAGGTTCTCGACCGCCGTGAGCTGGTCGTAGAGCCCGTCGGCGTCGAGCATGAATCCAATCCTGCGCCGCGTCTCGACGCGGTTGGCCGGATCGCCGAGCACCGACACCCTCCCGGAGTCCGCCCGCAGAAGATCGAGGAGGATGCGGATCGTCGTCGTCTTGCCGGCGCCGTTCGCGCCGAGGTACCCGAAGATGTCGCCACGCTCGACGGTGAAGGTGACGCCGTTCAGCGCCTGCAGGGCGCCGAACCTCTTCTTCACGTCCTCGAGCTCAATCACCGCCGTCGTAGGTTCCACCGTGCCCCCCTTGTCCATTCCACACTCGACCTGCCGAAGTCCCTAAATGTACCCAAACTAGCGGGCGGCGATGTCGTGCGCGGTGACGTCGGGATGGCGGTAGCGGTAGTTCGAGCTGGCGAGCGGTCCGTGGATGGCGTTCGTAGGGCACCAGTCGTAGCACGCGAGGCAGTTCTCGCAGCGGTTCTGCCAGACCGGCTTCTTGTCGACGATCTTGATGTTGGCAACCGGACAGACCCTGGCGCACGTTCCGCACCCAGTGCACTTCGCGTCCGCCGAGAAGGACTTGCCCGCGAGCGGAATCAGCTGCTCGACCGTGAGCCCGGAAGGGGCAGGCGTGCTCGAGGCTTTCTCCAGGGCCAGAGACGTCATGCGCCGGATCCATCCCTGGAACGGCGCCATGATGGCTTGGATGACCACGTTGGAGTAGAAGAGCCCCGTCCTTCCTGCTTCGACCGATCGGACGATGAAGTCGGTCCTCTTCGGAGCCTGTCGATAGGCCAGCGGCTTCACCTCCCAGGGCTTGCGGAACGCGTTCTGCGGCATGTGCACCCCGAACCCCGCCGACAGCTTGCTTCCGCGGGCTTCGAGGATGTGGGCCAACGTCTTGAGCGAGGCGCCCGCCGCTCCCCCGTAGGTGCAGACGGCAAAGATGTACTTCCCTTTCGTGTCGCCGAGCTTCTCCGCCAAGCGCCGCACGATATTCGGAGCGTCTGCGTAGTAGACGGGGAATGTAATGCCTATCACATCCGCGTCCGACTCGATCGTCTCCCGATCGACCACCGAGGCGATCGGTATCAAGTCCCCGTGCAGGCGTTCGGCGATGCCCCTCGCGACTGCGAGCGAGTTCCCTGTTCCCGTGAAGTAGTAGATGGCTGCATTCATCTCATGCCCACCGTTAGCGATCGGAAGCATACCGCCGACAGGCTGAGTTCGCGGAATCGCTGCGCCGGGGCAACGCTCTCTACTCGGCGAGCTTGAGCCGCACGACCACTTCCCCGTCGACAAGTTCCCCGGTGCGCGTGAGGCCGAAACTCGCGTACAGCGACTCGGCAACGTGGTTCTCAGGGTGGAACGAGGTCTGGACGTCGCGGATTCCCGGCATGCGCTTAAGTCGTTCCATCACTTCGGCCAGCGCCGCGCGAGCGTAGCCATTCCCCTGGAAGCGGGCGTCGACCATCAGCCGCGAGAGGTAGCCTCGTCGCTCCCCGACGTTGTAGTCGTACATGATGAAGCCCACCATCTGCTCGTCGGCGTAGACGGCGAACGGGTTCGAGACCTTGTCGGCCTTCGCCTCGGCGAGCGAGAACATGTTCGACGCGACGTAGTTCTTCTGCGTCTCCCCGACGCCGAGCTTGATGCACTCGATGAAGTTCTGCATCGTGATCTCACGAAGCGTAACGGTCATGGGTTTCTCCTTGGGTGCGTCGCATTCCGTCCCGTAGGCGTGCAGTTGAATCTTCGCTCCCAATCAAGTCGAAGCGCAAGGAGCGCAGCTCACGAGTCGCCGGTCTCCCCCTTCAGTGCGTGCGGTCTAACGTGGAGCGCGATCGCGCAGATCTTGCCGCGGGGGCAGAGCGGTCGTAGCATTGCGGCAATGGCCATCGAGTTCACCTTCCGCATCACCAAGGACGAGATCCACGTTCGGGACAAGGAAGCGGGGTTTGACCGCACGTTCGCGAACCGCGTAGGGGTCGACGCGAAGCGTGGCATCATCGTGTCCTTGGGCGAGCCTGAGGACAAGGCGAAGGCGCGTCTCGGCACGTGGTACCTCGAGCACGCGAGCGAGGTTCGTTTCTGCACGCTGTTCGATGCCAAGGGCACGGATCTGTACTTCGAGATCCGAGTGCTCGAATACGTGACCCGAATGCTGCACGGGCAATCTCAGGCCAACCGGCGGTTCAAACACATGGCGGCAAAGCTCGTGAACGCTTTTGACTACGTGCTTGAGATCCCGGGCTACGAGGCGTTTCCCGAGGCTCGTCGCCACGCGCTCGAAGAGAGCATCCAAGCGCACCTCCGCATGCGTCGACTTGTGGTGAACGGCAGCGAAGTGCAGATTCCGAGGAGCCGACGGCAGATCGAGCACTGGCTGCGTCGGCTCTTTGTCTGGGTGGTCCCCGTTGCGGCGACGATGATCGGCTACGTGACCGTGCCGCCTCCGATCCTCGAGAACCGGCTCTATCTCTTCTTCTACCTCATCGCGATCGCGCTCGTCTTCTACTACAGCGGCAGGGTCCTGTGGATGCTGTGTGCGCGGCAGCTCGTCCCGCCGACGTATCGCCTCCGCATGCTTCAGGGCATGCGCCATCGGCTGCCGCCCATCGATAAGTTCCTCGCCCGGATTCTGTGGGGGACTCGAGAAACGTAGCGGGCCGCTCAAGGCCGCGTCCAGCCTCTCCGGCCGCCCTGACTGCGGTGTCTCTCAGCCATTCGCCTCTCCGTGAGCCCTTGACATCGGATGTTCGATCGATAGGATGATCGTATGACGGAATCGTGATCGATTACTGGAGGGCCATGGAGAAGGTCAAGATCTCCCCGAAGTACCAAATCGTCATCCCGAAGTCGATTCGCATGAGACTGGACCTCGTGCCCGGCCAGCACCTCGAGATGATCGCCCACGGCGACCGCATCGAAGTGGTGCCAGTCAAGTGCCTGCGCGGTATGCGCGGCTTTCTTAAGGGCATCGACACAACTGTGGAGCGTGAGGCCGACAGGGTATGAAGCTTGTCGACTCGTCGGGGTGGCTTGAGTACTTCGCCGACGGACCCAATGCCGGGGCGTTCGCCAGACTGCTTCAGGACCCCGAAAACCTCATTGTGCCAACGGTCTGCGTCTACGAGGTGTACAAGACCGTCTTGCGTCAGCGCGGGCCATCGGATGCGCTTCAGGCCGTTGCGTTGATGCGGCAGGGCAAGATCGTCGAGTTGACCGAGCCGACGGCCCTTCTCGCTGCCGAGTTGAGTCTCGCCCACAAGCTCCCCATGGCCGACAGCATCATCCTGGCTACAGCGCGCACTCACAAGGCGCACGTCTGGACGCAAGACGCCGACTTCGCGGGGATCGAGGGAGTCACCGTAGTTGGCGCTCGCTGAGCCGCGGCAGCTCGTCCCGCCCATCTATCGCCTCCGCATGCTCCAGGGAATACGCCACCGTCTGCCGCCGATCGACAGGTGGCTGGCGCGAGTCATCTGGGGGGCAACCGAGACGAGCTCCCATTCCCAGTTCGCTCGCTTGGTTGCTTCGGGATTCGTCATCGCCTCGCTTCAGAGTTGCCTGAGCAGTCGCAGCGTCGTCTCGTCAGGAGCCCCGGAGAAGCAGCGGTCGATCGCTTCGGAGAACGCCTCGGCTCCGTGCGAGCACTGCGAGAAGAGGGTCATCGACGATCGAAACTTCATCCAATCCGGACAGCCGAAGATAGCCTCAGGGTCCGGGTTCGGGATCGCGAGGACGAGTTGAGTGCACCCGACGAGCCGCGGCCCGAGGACCTCGTGAGCCAAGTAGCGCTCCGCCTGAGCCAGGGAATCGAGCGCGAAGCGCTCGGCCGTCGCGCTGTGTCCGAGCCCGCGGAGCTGCGGAAAGACGAACCACATCCAGTGCGTTCGCTTGCGCCCCTCCGCCAGCTCCAGCACGACCTGGCCGTAGACGGGCTCTTGGGCTCTGACGAAGTGGTCGAACTCCGCTGTGTGCGTCATCCCGTCCATTGTCATCCGTCCGTGTCGTGGTGTGGAGTGGCAACCGCCGAGAGCTGCGCGCACCCGCCAGACGCCGGGCCTAGAGCTTCAGCCCCATCGAGTTGCCCGCCGTACGACGGACGAAGCCGAGCGCCTCGACCTCGCGGGCAACCGCCGGCATCCAGTTGGGGACGAAGACCTCGACGCGCAAACGAGGGCTCTTCGCCACAACCTCGCACAGAGCTTGGCGGACGGCATACGGGGCGAGTTCTGGTTGCGCCGGATCGAGGCGGATGCGCAGCA
>JBFYQP010000153.1:0-14283 GCA_041302745.1 Candidatus Bipolaricaulota bacterium
CGCTACAGCGAGAGCGCACCACCTTCTGTGTGCGACGTTCGTGGATGGGCGTAGCGTCGCAGCTTGTCTGCGACGTTCGTGGATGAAGAACGTCGGAACCAAGCTCACGACGCTACAGCGAGAGCGCACCACCTTCTGTGTGCGACGTTCGTGACGGCCGTAGCGTCGCAGCTTGTCTGCGACGTTCGTGGATGAAGAACGTCGGAGCCAAGCTCCGACGCTACAGCGAGAGCGCCAATGCGTTCGGGTCTGCCATGAGAACGCACCACCTTCTGTGTGCGACGTTCGTGTTGGGAGTGCGCAGTTCGTGGTCTGGTGATGGGCGTAGCGTCGCAGCTTGTCTGCGACGTTCGTGGATGAAGAACGTCGGAGCCAAGCTCCGACGCTACAGCGGAGGCGCACCGCGTCATTGCGTGCGGGGTTCGGAGTACGGCCCGGCAGCGGCTAGAATGCACCCATGACTCCTAAGACCACGCCATCAGGACCTGCGGCGGCCGACGCGAAGCGGAAGCTCGAGGAGCGGTTCGTCCGCTATGCCGAGATCGACACGCAGAGCGACGAAGCGTCCAACACAGTCCCCACCACGGCGAAGCAGCTCGACCTTCAGAGGCTGCTCGTCGAGGAGCTTCGGAGCCTCGGCGCCGCGGACGCTCGGCTGAACGACGCGGGCTTCGTGCTTGCGACACTGCCGGCGACCGAGCAGGGTCCGATCCCCACGGTCGCGTTCCTCGCCCACGTCGACACGGCCGCCGACTACTCCGGGACGGGCGTTCGGCCGATCGTTCACCGCAACTACGACGGAGCGCCGCTCGCACTCCCCGGCGACCCGGAAAAGCGGCTCGACGCGCGTTCCGCTCCGGAGCTCTTGAGCAAGGCGGGGGAGACGATCGTGACCGCCGACGGCACCACGCTCCTCGGCGCGGACGACAAGGCGGGGGTCGCCGTGATCGTGACCCTGGCCGAAACGCTCCTCTCACACCCCGAGCGTCGCCACGGCACGGTACGCGTCTGCTTCACGCCGGACGAGGAGACGGGGACAGGGATCGGCCACCTCTCGCTCGAGGAACTGGGGGCAGACGTCGCCTACACGCTGGATGGCGAGGGCCTCGGCGAGGTCACCTACGAGAGCTTCTCGGCGGACAAGGCCGTGGTCCGCATCGCCGGCGTGGCGATCCATCCCGGCAAAGCCAAGGGAAAGATGGTCAACGCCCTCACGCTCGCTGCGAAGCTCGTCAACCTTCTTCCGGAGTACGCGCGATCGCCGGAGACGACGGATGGGCGCGACGGATTCATCCACCTCGTCGGCATGTCGGGAAACGCGTCGGAGGCTCTACTTCACTTCATCCTGCGCGACTTCGAGCGCGACGGCCTGGAAGCGCACGGCGAGGCGCTCCGCCGCGCGGTCTCCGCGCTCGGCCTGCTCGAGCCGCGGGCGAAGCTCGAGTGCACCGTCGAGCGGCAGTACCGGAACATGAGGTACTGGCTTGAGAACGACATGCGGCCGGCCGACCTGGCGGTCGAGGCCGTTCGGCGCGCCGGCGTCACGCCGAAGATTGTCCCCATCCGCGGCGGGACCGACGGCTCGCAGCTCACCGAGCGAGGGCTTCCGACGCCGAACCTGTTTGCGGGCGTGCACAACCCTCACGGACCGCTCGAGTGGGTCAGCGTCGAAGACATGGAGAAGTGCGTTGACGTGTGTCTTCACCTGGTCGATCTCTGGGCGGGCGAGAAGAAGCAGAAATAGGCAGGGGCTCGGCGACTCACGAAGGCCGGTCGCCCGGAGCGATCGTCGAGACGACTTTGCGGTACTTGCCGGATGGGCCGAGGTCGAGGTGCTCGACCACGTCGACTGTGCAGCGAAGAGCGGGGTGAAGCTTCTCGAGCGCGGGGGCGATGACTGCGGTGAAGTCGGGGGCCGGCCGTAGGTCGGACACCGGCCGCAGGCCGGACACTGGCCCGGGCTCGGGGACGATCTCGATGCGGACGTGGTTAACCCGATCCTGAGTGATCCGGAATCTCCGAAAGTGGCGGTCGAACCCGCCGAGCGGCGAGAGGCCGGAGAAGGCGCGGTTCACCGTCGTCGCCAAGAGCCGCGGAGAGATCCTCTGTCCGTCCGGCAGCACGACGTAGTCGTCGTCGCGTCCCGAGACCACCCGGAGCCGGGGCGCCGTGCTTCCGCAACCGCAGACGCCGTCGCTTCTCGTTAGGAACGAGCCGCGGTCGTCGAGGTCGTAGCGGATGAACGGCATCGTCTCATTGCACAGGTTGGTGACGACGATGCGGCCCTCGATGCCGTCGGGAACTTGGTCTCCCGCGTCGTCGACGATCTCCACGACGCACCCGTCCGTGTTCACGTGAAGAACGGTCGGGTCGAGGGGGCACTCCCAGGCGATGTTTCCGATCTCCTCAGCGTTGTAGAAGTCAGCCACGCGCGCCTCGAAGGCGGTCTCGAGAACGCTGCGGGTCTGCGGATCGAGGACCTCGCCCCGGCATGCAATCAGGGTCGGCCGGCAGGCCATTGCGCCTCCCTCCGTGGCCAGAATGTCGAGCGCCGTGGGGTACCCCGAGATCACCTGAGGGCGGAAGCGCTGGATGATGGCGACCTGCTCCCGGGGCGGGAGGGCGATGGACACGCGTACGACGCGCACGAGGCCGCGGCGATCGATCTGAGCCGTTCTGCCGGCTTCGATCCACGAGCCGACATCGACGACCGTCAAAGGAAGGCGCAGGGGCGCGAGGCGCCGCCAGGCGCGCCAGAGCAGCACACGCCGGTAGACGGCCTCTGCGCGGCTCATGTAGACGTTCAGGGGCAGTCCGGTCGACCCGCTCGTGCCGACGCGCACACAGCGCTTCAGATCGATACCGCGTCGGAGCACGGAAGCGGGGGAGGAGGGTCGGGCCAGCGCCTCCTTCCCGAGGATCGGAAGCTTCGGGAGATCGCCCACGCCGCGAACCTCGCCGGAAGCGACTCCGGCTTCGTCGAACGCTCGCCTGTACGCGGCGACGTTACGGTACGTCGTCTCGACGAGGCGGCGGAGGGTCCGATCAATGTCAGGTCTCGCCTTGTTCAGCGCGAATCGCGACAGGTGGCTCATCGGCATCTTCAAGCTTGGCCAGATGGGTCGATTCTCGTCCGCCGCCGCGGCACCGGCAAGTCCACGCAATCTGGCGATTCCACAGACGACTCGGCCCCTGTACACTGGCCTCGAGGGCATGGGCACGGCGAAGAGGGTTCTCGATACGGCGTACATCGCGTGGCGCGTCTTGCGCGAGAGGCGCATTCCCTACTTGCCTCTGGAGATGCTGACTCGACTCCAGAGCGATCGCGTTCGCGCGATCGTCCGGCACGCCTACGAGACTGTGCCGTTCTACCGGGAGGCGATGGACGAGCGCCGGCTTCGCCCGCAGGACTTCCGGTCCGCGACCGACCTGGCCCAGCTTCCGATCGTGGATGGGAGCGCAGTCCAGGAGCGCCCCGAGCAGTTCGCGTCGTCGGCGCGGAAGGGCGTGCAATCGCTGCACTCGACCGGAACGGCCGGCTTGGGACGGCGGTGTGTCTTGTGGGACAACGACGCGCTGCTCGGCCAGGTTGCGACGGGGGGGCGGGACCGGGCGGTGCTGTACGGGCTCCTCGGAAAGCACTGGGGGCTACGACGGCTGTCGCTCTTCCCGGCGGAGTCCACGACGCGCGCGAGCCTCCGATACCAGCACGAACGGATCCACGTCCCGCGCTTCGTGCGGCAAACGCGCTACGTCCCGCTCGGCGTGCCGTATGACGACGTCGTGGAGGAGATCAACCGGTTCCGCCCCGAGGTCGTCTACTCGTACGGGTCCATCGCCGAACACCTCTGCCGCTACGTCGCGGATCGAGGGATGGTCTTTCGAGCGCCCCGCGTCTGGGTGTACGGAGCGGACCGGCTGTCGGAGGAAGGGCGGGCGCTGATCCGCGAGCGCTGGGGATGCGGCATCCTTTCGACGTACCAGTCGGTGGAAGGCGGGCGGATGGGCTTTCTGTGCGAGCGCGACGAGGGGTTCCACCTGAACGTCGACGTCTGCGCGATCCGGATCGTCGATCGAGACGGACGCGACGTCCCCGCCGGGGAGTCCGGAGAGGTCGTGATCTCGAACCTGGTCAACCGGGCGACGGTCCTCCTCAACTACCGACAGGGCGATCGAGGCGCCCTGGCGGCGCCGGCGCCGTGCCGGTGCGGGCGCACGTTGCCTCTCCTCGAGCGGTTGGAGGGGCGGACGAGCGAGGTCCTGCGACTCGCCGACGGCCGCGAGGTCCTGGACAACGCTCTCGCTCACGCCTGCAAAGAGGTCCTCAAGGGGATCATCCAGTTTCAGATCGTCGAGGAGAGGCGTGGATCGTTCCGGTGGCGCATCGTCCCCGCGACGGGCGTCGACCGGGAGCCTCTCATCGCCGCGCTGCGGGCGCGTGCCTTCGACGTTCTGGGGCCGAGGGACGATCTTGCGATCGAGATCGTCGATCGGATCGAGGTGCCGGAGGGCGGCAAGCTGCTGCGCGTGGTTCGGCAGGCGCCGCCGCCCTCCCCCAGCTCCTGAATGGTCCGGTCGTGGCAGGAGATCAGCCTCCTGTGGGTGTTCCTTCCTCGAGCAGGACAGCCTCGACGTCGGGCGGCAGCTCCGTGAGCCCCTCTTCGGCGATTCGGACGAAGAGGTCGCCGACCCGGACGATCACGGCCTCGCCGACGGCGAGGTGAGGGCCGATCCACGGCACGACGCGGAGGAGGTCGAAGTACGCGTCGCTGTAGGAGGCTACGTCGATCGTCTCCTCATCGGCATACGTGCTGTCTGTCCAGACGCCGTCGCGGAGGAAATACGCCCGGTCCTCGACGATCCGTACGCTCTCCGTAGGCGCTTGGACGGTCTCGCTCCCCGCGAGCGACTTGAGCGCCGAGCTGGCCTGGACCGCGCTCGCGCCGGAGGCCGGCGCGGCGGCCCGGTAGACGGCGTCCGCCGCCTCTTCGGCGGAGAGGTTCGCGTCGTCGACCAGGAACGAGGTGTACGGAGTGATGATCCCGTACTGCTTGGACAACGCGATCACCTCGTTCACGAGCTCGTCGCTCTCGCCGTAGAGACGGATCTGATCGAGCAAGTGGGCGATCTTCCGACCGGCCCACAGGCGCGGCAGGAAGGGCGCGTCGACCGATGCGGCCGGAAACTCCGCGTCGAGAACGTACTCCACGGGCCCGGCCGTGCTCTGCCCGGAGAGGACGAGGCGCCCGCTCCCTTCGCCGCGGAAGCGGCCGAGGACGAGGAGTTGGGTTCCGCGGAAGACGTCGGGAAGCGTTCGCGGGTAGGTGTCGTAGGCCTCCACGCCCTCGACGGACAAGGCCGGCGCGGCGAGGACGGGGGCGGCAATCTTGCGGTAGAAGCTCGACAAGGCGATCTCGAGGTTCTCGCCCGGCAGCACGTACGTCGTCGTGCCGCGGTTCTCCTGGGCCAGCTGGTCGAGGAGGACCGTGTTGACGTTGTACCCGACGCCGAACGCGAACAGGCGGGCCGACGTCGTGTTCGCGGCGAGGGCGCGCTCGGCGATCTTCGCCGGATCCTGCTCGCCCACCGTCGGCTCCCCGTCGGTGAGGAAGACGAGGAAGCGCGGCCGATCGTTCACCTCGAACAGGGCGAACGAGCGACGAAGCACCTGGTCGATGTTGGTCCCGCCGGTCGCGTCGACGAGCGACACGGAGGCGACGGCCCTCTCGATCGCCTCCGGCGTGACGGCGGTGAGGCCGGTCTGGAAGCCCTCGACGAAGTCGCTGAACCAGACGACGGCGAAACGGTCGTCCGGGTTCAGGTTGCGCAGAATGAACGCGAGGGCGCTCTTCGCCTGATCGATCTTCTCGCTGCTCATGCTCCCCGAGCGGTCGAGCACGAGGACCAGGTCCTTGGGGAGCGGCTTCGCCGCGGAGGCCGGGCCGGGGGGCGTCGCGACGAGGAGGAAGAACCCGTCCTCGCCCGGCGCGCGGTAGCTGAAGAGGGTCATGCCCATCTCCGCCGTCGATGCGGCGTAGTAGAGGAGGAAGTCGTTGGTCGGAAGGATGTCGAACGCTTCGTAGTGACCTGCCGCGGTGCGGGCGTCCGTGCGGACGATGCTTAGATCGTGCGACGGCGAGTAGACGGTGGTCAGGGAGGCGGTGGTCTCGACGCGGACGTCGAGGGTGACCCGCTCGAGCGGTCGAGCCGAGAGTCGTTCCGGATCAAGCGGATAGCGGTACCGGTAGACGCCGTTCTCCGCGGAGAGAAGCTCGGCGTACGCGATCTGGATCCTTCGCTCTTCTCCGGGCCGAATCGGGAAGATGCGCGCTGAAAGCGCCGAACGGCCCACGTACTCGAGAAGGGCGGGGTCAACGGCCCGGCGGACGTAGTCCTCGTAGATCGAGCGAGCCTCGTCGGCGTCGAGGACCTTCGCCTCGAGCGCCTCGCCGTCAACCCAGAGCAGGAAGCTCGTCACGACCGCACCCGGCGGAATCGGGAACACGTAACGGCCCTCCAGCGTGCGGCCGGTCTCATTTCGGAAGACCTGGTCGACGCGCGTGGTGACGACGCCGTCGCGGGCGTCAATCTCGACGTCGTGGTAGACGACGTCGACGCGGCCGATTTCGGGGAGATCGGGAAGGATGAAGCCGTCGCCGTGCGCCGGCGTCGAGGCCACGGCAATCGCCGCCAGAACGACAAGGGACGCGACGAGGGTTCTCTTCACGGCCATGGGTATCGCCTCCAGGACGTTTCGTCGAATGTACACCGCAATGCCTAGGCCGTTTCCGAGCTGCGCCGACCGCTTGACAGCCGGCGGCCGTTTGGTCTAGAGTGGACTTGCCCGGGGGAAGGTCTGGGAAGTGCCCGGGTCATCGGGCAACGAATGTGGTAGGCGTTGCCCGATGTTCTTTCCCGCGCTCCACGCGCCGCTTCCGGAGCGTCGCCGGCAGATCTCGAGCCCCTTCAGCGTGAGGTCGGGGTCCTGGAGCTCGATCGCTTCGATCTCGCGGTGGTAGAACTCTCCCTTTCCGCCCGTGGCGACCACGCTTCTCCTCTTGCGAATCCGCGGTGGCCTACACGGCGCAGCTCTGAAGCACAACCGCGTCTCCATCGGTTGCTTCCCTGCGATCGAACGGGCCAACGTCCACGCGGCCGTTCTCGGTGGTTGCCATCCTTCTCGGGATCTCCGAGTGGGTGAAGGTTGCCTCTGCGAGGAGTCGCCGAGACGGACGACGGGATCTTGCTTATCGGCCGGTGACCACCGACTGGACATCGCCCAGCCTGGTAGCGTGCGAAGTCGTCGCAAGGGTAGTATCACCCATCGGCTACGGGCCGGAAGCCTGGAGACGTCCCGGCAGCCGTCGATCGTCGCGCCACGAGGAAGGAGTGTGGAAACCGGGGCCATGGGAAGCGCTTCTCGTTGGGGGACTCTTCGCGATGGATTCGGTCGAAGGGAGCTTCTTGCGCTCCTGGACACGATCGTGTCTGCCGCGGACCCATTTGCGCTTGTGAGCAATGCGCTGCGCGCAACCCACGGGGTCTTGCGCCTCGGGCAGCCGCCCGACCTTGTGCTTCGTGCCGATCGGGTGCTTGGCGTTGCGATCGGCAAGGCGAGCTGCGCGATGGCTCAGGCCGCGGACGCAGCGCTCGGCGACATGCTCGACAGCGGCGTTGTCGTCGTTCCAAAGGGCTACGCGGGCGACGTGGGCCCGCGATGGCGGCGATTCCAGGGCGGGCACCCGCTTCCTGATGCAGGCAGCATGGCCGCCGCAGAGGCGATTCTCGGTCTGGCCGAGCGCGCAGTGGAGAACGACGTCGTGCTGTGCCTGTTTTCGGGCGGAGGCTCGGCACTTGCAGCGGCTCCGCAGGAAGGACTGACACTGGAGGATCTCCGAGCGGTGACGCAGCTTCTCCTTGCGAGCAGTGTGCCAATCGAGGAGATGAATCAGGTTCGGCGTCATCTCACGACACTCGGAGGCGGCGGCCTCGCTCGACGCGTTGCCAAGGCGCAGGTCGTGACGCTGGCGCTTTCGGACGTTGTCGGGAGCCGACCGGAGTCGATTGCCTCGGGCCCCACCGCGCCAGATCCAAGCACGTTTGACGACGCGCGGCAGGTCCTCGCTCGGCATCACCTCTGGGACAAGGCGCCGAAGGCCATCCGCAACAGGATCGAGCGGGGAGCCCGAGGCGAGATCGTGGAGACGCCAAAGCCCGGCGATACCGTTTTTGCTCGCTCGCGCTTCCGACTGCTGGCTGATGGTCCGGCATGTCTGCGTAGCGCCGAATCCGAGGCGGTTCGGCGCGGGTGGAGTGTCGTACAGCACAGCGAGCCGATCATCGGGGAGGCACGGGAGGTCGGCGTCGAGCTCGGCCAGAGGCTGCGCGTTTGGGCGGGGAGCGTCGACGGCCCAGCGGTCTGGCTTGGTGCCGGCGAGACGACCGTGACGGTGCGCGGAGCCGGGCGGGGTGGCCGCAACCAGGAACTCGCGTTGGCTCTGGCTTCAGAACTCGTGGGAGTCCCGAACCTGTGCGTGGGGTGCCTGGCGACCGACGGAGTCGACGGGCCCACGGATGCCGCGGGCGCCCTTGTCGACGGCGAGACCATTCTCCGCGCGCGCGACAAAGGGTTCGACTGGCTCGCTGCCTTGGCCGAGAACGACACCTACCCCGTGCTTGCGTCGAGCGGCGACCTTCTTACGCCAGGGCCGACTGGCACAAACGTGGCGGACGTAGTCGTTGCGTTCTCCGGATTCGGACGTTGACTCTCTTCCGGTGCGCACCGAATCCATACGATCGAGAACCTCGATCCGACGTGCGGGTCAGGCAGGCCTAACACTGCGCAAGGAGGCTGTCCGGTTCCCGGGCCCTGCTTGCGCTCGGAGCCTGCCTCTCGCGGAAACCGCAACGCCGTTCCGTGCGCGGGTTGGCAGGCGGAAACCCGCGGAGCGGGCGCCTCTCGCCGCCGCCACTCGGAAGTCGAGGAGCGTGAACGTTGGTTGGGCCTGACCAGCGCGCGTGGGGATGGCACGACATGAACGACAGAACACCATGACTTCGTCGAGCCAGGAGGCGCGGCTGGGTATCCTACCGCGGGACTTCCTCTCTGCGGATCTCGATGCCGCGCAGACTGCCTAGACGCCTCAGATCGGCGGGTTCGGCGCGGATCCTTCCGATCACAGTCACCGCGGACGCCGCCTGCGGCTTCGTCGTGACGCTCGCCGGGGTGGGACCGTAGAAGATGCAGATGGCCTTTCCGGGCTCCCAGTACGCGACGTCCCCGATCTCCACCTGCTCTTGGGGTGGTCCAGGCGGCAGGATGAGACCGATCCCGAAGTAGATCTCATCTCCCCAGCGGCTTCCATCGCCACTGACGGGCAACCGGCTAGCCAACTCTCTTGCCGTCCGCGTATCGTTCAACTGCACGGCGAAGTGACGTCCATCGATGCGGATCGTGATGCCGTCGCGACCTGTACCCTGCTCCCCTCGGGTTGTCATTGGGACTCCTCCGGTTCATCGTACTGACGGCCGCCAGAGCCGCCGACAGGAGGGTACGGGGCCCGGTCAGCGCCCGCGCCTCCCGGCGCCGAAAGCAACCCGGCGTAGGCGGCAGTCGGGCAAGGAGCAAACGCCACCGACCCTCGCTGTTGGCAGCCCGTGCTCGTCGAGCGTCTAGGTTCTCCCTAGACTGTCGCAACGATTTCGATCTCGACCACAGCCCCCTCGCGCACGAGCGACCCTCCGACCGTCGCCCGCGCCGGCGGGTTGGTGGGGAAGTACTCTTTGAAGACCTTGTTCCACCCCGGCAGATCCCTTTCGGGGTGCGTGAGGTGGCAATTCACCTTCACGACGTTGTCCAAGGAAGACCCCGCGGCTTCGAGAACACGCCGCTGATTCTCGAAAGCCTGGCGTGCCTGTGACTCCACATCGGGGCCGACCACCTTACCGTCCTTGAAGCCCGTGCTGCCTGACAGGAAGAGCAGGTCACCGACCCGCATGCCCGGGGCCGCAACCATTTTCGCGGTGTCAGTTCCGGGGGGGATAATCGCCACTCGCTTCATGCCGCCTCCTTGCGTCCGTCGAACTCTCATCCGAGATCCCTCAAGGGTTCGAGGCCAGCTGCGTTCAAGAGCCGAAGCCATCTCGCTTATGGCTTCGGCCGCCGACCTCTTGACATATCCCTCGGCGGCCAGATAATAGCCTGGTAAGGTGGCCTTGCCAAATGGCCACCATACCGAAGGCGTGATATGAGAGAACCCATGTTCGATCCTATGGCTGCAGTTGCGGTCCGAAACAAAGTTGACGTGGTCATGGAGCGGATCACGCGGGCCGTCCAAGACTCCGTGTACGGACCGGGTGACCGCCTCCCTAGCGAGCGTGAAGTGGCTGAGAGGATGGGTGTCAGCCGCGCGGTAGTTCGCGAAGCCTTCTGCGCACTCCACGTGGCGGGGCTTCTCGAGAGGCGAGAAGGCTCGGGCAGTTTCATCGTGGACTCTCCCCATCCGGAAGTCGTTCGAGAGCGCGCACGCACGATTCTTCGCGAGAAGGCCGATCCACTCGATGCCTGGAAGATCCGCGCGGTCATTGAGCCGGCTCTGGCAGAGCTCATCGTCGCCAACGCCGAGGATGCCGACGTCACGAGCATGGCCGCCGCCCTCGAGACGATCAAGAAGGCAGCGGCCGTCGGAGACTGGCATGAGTACTTGAACGCGGACAAGAGCTTCCACATCGCCCTCGTCTCCGCAGCGGGAAGCCCGTGCCTTCTCGATCTGATGGCTCCGCTGGTGGACGCGATGCTGGGACAGGTTGCCCGCAGGATCAAGGAGTCCTACTTCCTTGAGTCCAAGCAGAATGTGGCGTCCTCCGAGGAAGCACACAGCAGAATCCTTGAGGCAGTGCGCGATCGCGACGTCAAGGCTACGAGACGAGCTCTCGAAGCCCACTTTCAAAGGCTGCATGAGGTTATTGAAGGCTGCCCGGAGGACGACGCCGCGTCCTCAACGGGCAGGCGGACATCACAGCGCGCCGGCGGTGTGTGAGGCAAGGCGAGCCGCCATCCGCCTCGCAGGCGACAAGGAGGTGAGCCGCGCGACCGACTGCGGCAACCATCGGGCGTAGATGTGGGAAACGGAGGGAAACAAGAGCCCCAGGGATTCGCTCGGGGTGTTCCAGGAGGATGGAGGTACATCATGCGTCGCGCTTCTCAGTGGTTGGTCCTAGCGATTCTGGCGCTTGCTGCCGTGAGCATCCAGGGGCTCGCCGCAGACAAGTTGATCATCAACATCGCCCATCAGGCGGACATCATGAACGTCGATCCGGCAGGCCTGAACATGACGCCGGACCGAATCCTGTGTCAGAACATCTACCAGGGCTTGATCGAGTTGGACTATCAGTCCCAGATCGTGCCTTTTGCCTATAGGAATGTGCTCGCGGAGTCTTTCGAGGTCTCGGAAGACGCGCGAGTGATCACGTTCCACCTCAGGAAAGGCATTCAGTTCCATCATGACTATGGCGAGATGACGTCGGCGGATGTGGCCTTCTCCATCATGCGGCACCTCGATCCCAAGGTTGCATCGAAGGTCAAGGCCCAGTACACGGTCGTCGACAAGGTCGAAACCCCCGATGCGTACACGGCAATCGTCTACCTGAAGGAGCCGAGAGCCGCTGTCTTCCTGGGTACATTGGCCTGGCAGCACGGCTCGATCGTGAGCAAGAAGGCGGCCGAGGAACTCGGGGACAAGCTGACGACGACGCCGGTCGCGGGAACGGACGCGTGGGAGTTTGTGGAGTGGAAGGCGCGCGAGGAGATTGTCCTCCGTCGCTTCGAGAAGTACTGGCAGGAAGGCCCCGGGGTGGATGAGCTGCACTTCAAGATCATCCCGGACACCGCGACCGCCTACCTCGCTCTTGAAGCCGGGGACGTCGACATTGCGCCGGTCGAGGGGATCGGTGACTTCGAGCGGGCCAGCGCGATCCCGGGAGTGACCGTGCTGCAGGCAACGGCGACCGTCGAGGTCTACACGCTCTTCCTTAACCTGGACAAGCCTGTGTGGAAGGACGTCAAGGTTCGGCATGCGCTCGCGCACGCCATCAACATCACGGAGCTGGCGTCGAACCTCGGGCAGCAGTTCCTGGCGTACCCCTCGCCATTCAATGCCAGCGTGCTGGGAGGTACCGACGAGTTCTGGACCTATGAGTACGATCCCGCCAAGGCGAAGCAGCTTCTCGCCGAAGCAGGATACCCCAATGGCTTCGAGATCACGGTGATCTACTACGTCGGCAAGTACATGGAGCCCTTCGCACTCGAGATGCAGAACTACCTCGGTGAGATCGGCATCAAGGTCAATCTCGTGACGGTGGAGCGAGCCGTGTTCTCCGCCGCGATGGTTTCGATGCTGGACGGGAAGGCGGACGCGGGCGTCTGGAGCATCGGGAGGCCGACGACGTACCTCGTGGCCGAGCGATTCATGACCAAGAACTCGGCGAACTACTACCGCTACTCGAACCCGGAGTACGACTTCGCCGTCAACATGGCCGCGACGTCGCCGACCCAGACCGAGGAGACCCGCTGGTGGCGCCAGGCCCAGCTGATTCTGTCGGAGGACCTGCCGGGCCTCTTCCCGGTCGAGGTTCGGTCGGCCCAGGCCATTCGGAACAACATCAAGGGCGTGATCCCTACGGGATCATCGTACTTTGACTACCAGCTGATCCGGATCGAGCCGTAGACGGGACGCAGTGTCGAGGACCTGAGGCCGAGCACGGACTCGGCCTCAGGAGCCTTCTGTTCGGGGCTTCGGGGAGCTCTGCCAAGGAAACCGAGGGAATGAATGCCGAGGGAACGCAGAGCTCCCCTGCTCTGGCGTAGCAACGCTGTGAGGGTTGCTGCCGCTCTCTGAGGGAGGTTTCGAGATGGACTGGAAGTCGAAGCCGGTTGGCATCACCAAGGAAGTCGTGCCGTTCGGCAAGCGGATCGACGGGAGCACGGTCGGAATACCGATCGTGACGGCACGAGGGCGCGCAGACGGCCCGACCATCATGGTCGTGGGCGGCGTGCACGGGAACGAGCAAGAAGGGATGCACGCGATCCTCTCCTGCATCCGCCACCTGGACACGTCGAAGATGCGGGGCACGCTGGTGGCAATCCCCGTGTTGAACGTCGGTGCGTTCGAGCACAAGCAGCGCGGCTTCCCGCTGGACTATTGGTACTACGACCTGAACCGGGTGTTTCCCGGGAAGAAGCGCGGGTCGTACACGGAGGCGCTTGCAGACAAGGTGCTGACGGAGTGGGTTCCGGGAGTCGATGCCATCGTGTCGATCCACAGCGGCGGGGACCTTGCCCAAGCCTGCAAGCGGAGCATTGTTCCCACCCATTCGGAGGAGAATCTCCGTCTGGCGAAGGCGATGGGACCGGGATGGGAAGTCATCGCGATCGGGATCGGGGATCGGGAGGATGTCGGGACGCTGACTGAAGTAGCGGCCAAGGAATACAACATCCCTACGATCACCCCGGAACTGGGTGGGGCGTGCTGGCGCCTGCCGGACGCGTACATCGAGAACGTCGGTGAGCTTGAGAAGAGCATCGTCAACATCCTCCGCGAGTACGGAGTGCTTGACGGCAAGCCGAGCTACCCCAAGGAGCTGTGGCTGTCAACGTACGAGCCGATCCGAGCGGAGAACGCCGGTCTCATCTGGCTGAAGCCCGCGTGTCGGGTGATGCAGGAGGTCAAGGCGGGCGCCGAGCTGATGGAGATCACCGACTACCTGGGCAACACCCTGGAAGTCGTCGTGGCGCCGTACGATGGCTTCATGGTGCTCATTCCGGGGACCCCGTCTCTGTCGGTCGGGAAGACCCAGGTCGCGAGCATCGGCAAGCTTCTCAAGAAGATCCCCGTCAAGTAGGAGAGCGGAACGATGTTCGTAGGGCGGCCGTGCGATGTGGGTCGGGCCGGGAGGACGGAGCGCGTGCTTGGCTCCATCGCTCGGACATCCTTCGCCCGTACTCAAGGCCGCCGAAGGACAAGTCGACGGGGCTTTCGTGCCCGGTGAGGTCCGGAAGCCCCATCTCCTTCGCTCTCTGAGGGAGGGTTCGGGATGGATTGGAAGTCGAAGCCGGTTGGCATCACCAAGGAAGTCATGCCGTTCGGCAAGCGGATCGACGGGACCACGGTCGGCATACCGATCGTGACGGCACGAGGGCGCGCGGACGGCCCGACCATCATGGTGGTGGGCGGCGTCCACGGCAGTGAGCAAGAAGGGATGCACGCGATCCTTTCCTGCATTCGC
>JBFYQP010000161.1:0-6705 GCA_041302745.1 Candidatus Bipolaricaulota bacterium
GCGGCGACGGTTCCTGACGTCGTGCCCCTCAAGCTTCTGCGGGCCCTCGGTGAGGTTCCTCCGACGCGTCGCGACGAGCACGAGTACGCCGTCCGCTGTCGCCGGTCGGGGGCTCTTGGGATCCTACGGGACGAATACGTCATCTACCGGAACACAACATGCGGTCAGAATGCAGTCCGGCGATGGTTCGGCTTTCCAAGATACCTGCAGGCCTTGTGGGGACTTGGTCGTCCCTGGCAGGTCGCGGCGCACGCTGTGGCCTGGAGATGGCGTGAGGTCCGCAAGGACAAGGCGGGAAGCGGCGGACGGTCGCACCGCAGACGAAACTGACGGTCCTCCGACCCCATTTCGAACCGCTCCGGGGAGATTGCACACGTCCCCAACCATGTCGTGGCGGGCGCATCGAATGGAGGACCCGCTTGGACGGCCGTCATCCTGCGATCCAGTACGAGGGCATCACGCCCGGCTCGTTCGTCTCAGAGTCCGACCGGAGCCGGAGGGCTCGCGCCGCCGACTCCTGCCACAGGAACGGCGGTTGCGGGCTTGACCGCGGCGGCCCGCATTGTGTCGGCGCCGAGCGTAAATCCTTCCTGACAACGCCGGGCGAGTCAGCCCGGGTCGTGCTATAGTCACTCCATACTCCACAGGAGAGACGGTATAGGTCATGTGGACGCTCGTGGCAGGAATCTTCATGGGATGGTCGCTCGGCGCGAACGACGCCGCCAACCTGTTTGGTCCGATGGTTGGGAGCGGTGCGATGCGCTTCTGGACGGCGGCCCTCCTCGCCTCGATCTTCGTCCTTGTCGGCGCGATGACGGTCGGGGGCGGCTGTTTTGCGACCTACGACGCGATCGGCACGCAGACGCTTCTGTCGGCGTTCCTCGTGACGCTTGCTGCGGGCCTCACGGTCACCCTCATGACGATCCTCGGACTTCCGGTCTCGAGCACCCAAGCCGTCGTCGGCGCCATCCTCGGCGCGGGGCTCCTCACGGGCGGCGTCTCGTTCGCCCCTCTTACGAAGATCGGGCTGTCGTGGATCCTGACGCCGATCGGAGGCCTCGTCGCCGCGTACATTCCGTACAAGCTCCTCGTCCTCTTCCCGCGGGCCCTGCCGAGTCGGATCGTGCAACGCGCCGGCGTGATCCGCGTCGGCCTGATTCTCGTGACCTGCTACAGCGCGTACGCGCTCGGCGCGAACAATGTGGCCAACGTCACAGGCGTCTACGTGTCGAGCGGGTTTCTCTCCCCCACCCTCGGGGCGCTGATTGGCGCGCTCTCGATCGGTTTGGGTATCCTGACGTTCAGCCGACGCGTGATTGAGACCGTGGGGAACGACCTTGTGCAGCTCGACGCGGTGACGGCGCTGATCGCGATTCTCGCCGAGGCGATCACGCTCAATGTGTATACCGTGATTGGCGTTCCGGTCTCCGCCTCGCAAGCCGTCGTCGGGGCGGTGCTCGGGGTCGGGCTCGTCAAGGGCGTGAAGACGATCGACGGCCGCGTTCTCCTGCGCGTCCTGTTCGGGTGGGTGGGGACGCCGGCGATTGCCGGGCTTCTCTCGGCGGGACTGGTTTTGGGGGTGCGCCTTGTGGCGTAGGCGGCGGCGCCGCCGCGGGGGTGACTCGATGCTTGGGTTCTGGAAGCGCGGGGAACAGGTCAACGACCTCATTCTCAGGCACCTTGCTCACGTGCGACAGGCGATGTCCCTGTGCGGTGATGCCACGCGCGCCTACTTCGTGGAGAAGGACGTGGAGAAGGCGAAGCGGCTGATGGTTGAGACCCACAAGGCGGAGAGTCTTGCCGACGACGCCCGCCGGGAGGTCGAGAGGACCCTCGTTCAGGGCGCCCTCCTCGCGCCGTCCCGCCGACAGCTCCTTTCGATCGTCGACGGCATCGACACGCTGGCCAACGCGGCCCAAGGGACGCTCCACTACCTCGTCAACCAATCCGTGGACGTTCCGCCCGAGGTCACTCCGTTCGCTCTCCGGATCCTCGAAGAGAGCGAGACTCTGTTCGAGGACGTCGACTGCGGGGTCCGCTCGCTGCTCTCGGGGGACGCGAAGACATCGCTTGACTGCGCGGAGCGCATCGATCGGCACGAGAGCGCCGTCGATCGCCTCGACGCCGAGGCGACGAGAACGCTGTTCGCGCTGAACATCGAGCTTGCCCGGAAGATGCACGTCCGCGGGTACTTCGCCGTCCTCGCACTGATCTCGGACCGGGCCGAGGATCTCGCCGATCAGGTGGCCCTCGTCGCCGCCGAGCGGGCCTTGTAGCGCCCGCTTTCCGGGATCTATGCCCCGTAGCCTCCCGAAAGCGCGCTTCTCTCTCCTCGTCCTCTGACGTACGCGAGCGTTCCTGCGAAGGCCACGACGAGCAACCCGGCGGTGACTGCAGGGACGGCAATCGGGCCGGCGACGGGCAGGAGCCGACCGGTGAGCCATGGGAAGGTCATGCTCCCCAGGCACGAGGCGACGATGATGGTCGACACGAACCGCGCCGAGGGCGTGCGGCCGCGATTGAACAGGATCATCGTCGTTGGGTAGACGGACGCGATCGCGGCGCAGACCCCGGCCGCACCGATCCACATGGCCCACCCGGCGTCGGGAAAGACGAGGAGAGGGATGACGAAGAGAAGGCTTGCGGCGTAATCGACGAGGAGAATGCGAGACGGCGCCACGCGACGCGCGATGACAACACCGGCCAAACGGAACAGGCTGAACGCCGCCCACGACGCGCCGGAGATGTTCGTCGCCATCGATGCCCCGGCGTGGCTGTCGACGAAGGTATAGAGCCAACTCGTGAAGACCGCCTCTGCTCCGCCGTATAGGAAGGAGATCGCCGTCTGCAGCGTGGAGATGCGGGTCGCCGGAGAGCCGATGTCGCCGGCCGGCGGGCCTTCGCGAGGTGGGGGCGGAGTGCGGAATAGGGCCAAGGCCACGGGAACGGGGACGACGGCCAGCGTCCAGTACGTCCACGACAGCGGCGCCGCCGGCGTTGCTACGGCGGCAACAAGGAACGGAGCGGCCAGAGCTCCGAGACCGTACGAGAAGTGGAGTGCGTTCAGGTACGGGGCTGCGTGTTCGCCGTAGCGCCGTAGAAGGAGCGTATTGGTCCCGACGTCGAGCGTCGCCAGCATGCACCCCATGGCCGCCATGATCGGGAGGAGCGCCCCGAGCGATCGCGCGATCGGAACAAGGGCGAGGGCGACTCCGGCGGCGAGCAGGGCGAAGGCGATCGCGCGGTGGGGGTTCCGCCGCTCGATCCGCCGACCGGCTCCGACGGCGCCGATCAGGTAGCCGAAGGAGCGTGCCGAGAGCGCCACGCCGATCGTGGACAGCCCGATTCCCGTCTGAGCGGCGAGCGGCGCAAGCGTCGGCCCCACGGACCCTCCCACGAGGCCGATCAAGCCCACCGACGCGAAGTACGAGGTGGTCGCCAGAATCCTTGCGCGTCGGGCGTCGGGCGAAGTCATTGACAATCCTTCGGCGCGTTCTGCGTTTGCCTACGCCCCCATGCGCTCCGCAACGATGGACTCAAGCAGAGCGGTCTTCACGCGCTCCTGGGTCGTCGCGTCGCGGTCGCGCAGGGTCACCGTCCCGTCTTCCTTCGTCTGGTGGTCGACGGTGACGCAGAACGGGGTTCCCGACTCATCCTGGCGGCGGTAGCGCTTGCCGATCGATCCCTTCTCGTCGTAGAAGACGTTCCACCGCTTCTTGAGATCGCGATAGATGTCGGCCGCCATCTCGGGCTGGCCGTCCTTCTTGACGAGCGGGAACACGGCGACCTTGATCGGAGCGAGGCGAGGGTGCAGGTGCAGGACGACGCGTTCCTGCGGCACGCCGTTCTCATCCGGGATCGAGTCCTCGTCGTAGGCCTCGCACAGGAAAGCGAGCGCGGCCCGGTCGGCGCCCGCCGACGGTTCGATCACGTGGGGGACGAACTTTTGCTGGGTCGCCTCGTCGAAGTACGAGAGGTCCTTGCCGCTTCCGGGATGCTTCGGAGCGCCCGACGCGTCCTTCTCGACCACGAGCTCGGCGCCCTGCTTGACGAGCTTCCCCTCCATGTGGCTGCGAAGGTCGAAGTCGCTGCGGTGCGACACGCCCTCGAGCTCGCCGTACTCGCCGTCGGCGCAGAACGGGAACGCGTACTCGATGTCGGCCGTGCCGCAGGAGTAGTGGGCCCGCTCCTCCGCCGTGTGCTCGCGCAGGCGAAGACGGTCGCTCGCCAAGCCGAGCGACACATACCACGCCATGCGGCGGTCGCGCCAGTAGCGGTACCAGTCCTGCGACTCACTGGGAGCGCAGAAGAACTCGATCTCCATCTGCTCGAACTCCCGTGACCGGAAGGTGAAGTTGCGCGGTGTGATCTCGTTGCGGAACGACTTTCCGATCTGTCCGATCCCGAACGGCACCTTCACGCGCGAGGTGGAGACGACGTTCTTGAAGTTCACGAAGATCCCCTGCGCGGTCTCGGGGCGGAGGTACGCCTCGGCGGTCGGGTCGATGAGCGCGCCGACGTAGGTCTTGAACATCAGGTTGAACTCGCGCGGCTCCGTGAGCGCGCACTCTGCGTGCTCGCCGGGGTGCTTGCTCGGTTTTCTCGGGCACGCGCTGTCCTTCACCTGGTCCACCCGGAACCGCCCCTTGCACGTCTTGCAGTCCACGAACAGGTCGTAGAAGAGGTCGAAGTGGCCGCTCGCCTTCCAGACCTGCGGGTGCATGACGATCGTCGAGTCGATCCCAACCATCTCGTACGCCGACGGGGCGCCGGCCGGAGCCTGCGTGTCGTCGTGGCCCGCGACCATGTCGCGCCACCACGCCTCTTTCACGTTGCGCTTGAACTCGACGCCCAGGGGACCGTAGTCCCAGAAACCGCCGATCCCGCCGTAGATCTCGCTCGACTGAAAGATGAATCCGCGCCGCTTGCACAGCGCGACGACCTTCTCCATCGTTCTGGCATCCTTCGGCATGACGTCCTCCGCGAACCCGGGATCTGCGGCCTCCTCGGCACAAGACGAGGCGCGAGAAGGCATTATACCGCGGCTAGCGAGGAGCGCCGTCGGCGCGGACCTCGAACCACGCCGACCGCAGAGAGCGAAGAGCGGCGCAGAGAAGAAGAGCCCATCCCCCGAGTCGCGAACGGGCTTTCCGACGGGAAACCAACCCGCCGGATGAACCTGCCTCTTCAGTCCTTTCCGCGTTCTCTGCGATCTCTGCGGTTGTGTGTTCCTGCCTGGATCGTGCGGTGAGGGAACCTAGGCTCTGATTCGTTTGAGGACGTTGCGCACGATCGGCACGACGAGGTCCGGGCGCTCGATCGTCTCGCCGTGCGTGAGGCCGGGGAGCGAAACGAACTTCGCGCTCTGAATCTGACGCGTCGCCTTCTCGGCCAGCGCGTGCACTTCATCCCGCGCACCGGCAAAGAGGAGGCACGGGACGCGGATTCCTGGGAGAGTGGGTTCGAGGGTGTCTCGATCCTGGGCGGCGGCTCGCATCGCGGCGAAATCGAACCTGCGCACTCGTTCCTTCTCTGCGGGACGCAGCGGGCGAACCTCGCGCTCCCAGAGGTCGATGAACGCCTGCGCGCCGTCCTTCTCCCCGACGCGGAGCCATGCGCGCGCTCCCTCCATCGCCTGGGCGTACGGGTGCTGGCCGCCGAGGATGAACGCGCGGAAGCGCTCCGGCGCCCACCTCGCGCAGGCGAAACCGATCCAGCCGCCCATCGAGAACCCGAAGAACGCCGCGCGGTCGACTCCAGCGGCATTCAGCACGGCGACGACGTCGGCGACGCGCGGCTCGGGGCGGTACGTGGCCTCGTCGTGCGGCGCGTCGCTCATCCCGTGTCCGCGGGAGTCGATGAGGATAAGACGGTGCTCCGAGGCCAGAGCATCGACGTAGCCCAGCTCGTACCACGCCTCGAGGGACGAGAAGGTCCAATGATGGAGAAGAAGAGAGGGTCCAGCTCCCTCGACCTGGTAGTGGATGCGCACATCGCCGTTCGTCGCGTAGGGCATCGTCTCCTCCTCGGATCGGGCGATGCTACGCCGCGACGTCGTCCTACGCCAAAGGCTCCTCGATCGGCGCAAAGCCGAGCCGGCGGTACAAGCCCTGCGCGGGCTCGTTGCCGTCGGTGACGACGAGCGTCACGCGCTCGTAGCCTGCCTCGAGGAGGGCGTTCATCGACCGCTCGAGGGCATGGCGCGCGAGCCCGCGGCGCTTGGCTTCGGGACGGGTCATGAGAAAGACGACGAGCGGCGCGTCGTGCGGATCGAAGAAGGTGACGAGACAGGCCGAGGCAAGAAACTCGCCCTCCTCGATGACGAACGAGCACTCGGGGAGGAAGCGGCCGTAGTCGCCGCGGAACGTCTTCTCGACTTCGACGAGCGCGTCGGCGAACGAGTCGCCTTCGTCGTCGATCGTCCCTCGATAGGCGGCGAAAAGGAGGATGGCGAGGGACTCTCGATCGTTTGGGGAGACGACGCGTGAGACGGCCGAACCTGAGAGAGCCCGGCGCACGAGAGCCGCCTCCATCGGAATGCGGCGCCGCATCATCGCTTACCGAGCCCCTTCTGGGGTTGGCCACGCTTTGGATCGACCTTGGCGCCCGTCGACGCGGCGTCGCGCGGCTTGCGCAGCGACAGGGAGATCCTTCGCCGTTCGACGTCGACCTCGAGGACGAACGCGGTCACGCGCTGCCCGACCT
>JBFYQP010000069.1:0-26693 GCA_041302745.1 Candidatus Bipolaricaulota bacterium
ACGGCCCAGACTCCTACGGGAGGCAGCAGTGGGGAATCTTGGCCAATGGACGAAAGTCTGAGCCAGCGACACCGCGTGGGGGATGAAGGCCTTCGGGTTGTAAACCTCTTTTCTGGGGAAAGAATAAGGACGGGAGGAAATGCCCGCCCGATGACGGTACTCCAGGAATAAGCATCGGCTAACTCTGTGCCAGCAGCCGCGGTAAGACAGAGGATGCAAGCGTTATCCGGAATTACTGGGCGTAAAGGGCGTCTAGGCGGTTCGGTAAGTCGTTTGTGAAATCCCTCGGCTCAACCGAGGAAGGTCTTGCGATACTGCCGGGCTTGGGTGCAGGAGAGGAGGGTGGAACTCACAGAGTAGCGGTGGAATGCGTAGATACTGTGAGGTACCCCGATGGCGAAGGCAACCCTCTGGCCTGCTACCGACGCTGAAGCGCGAAAGCGTGGGGAGCAAAGGGGATTAGATACCCCCGTAGTCCACGCCCTAAACAATGTTCACTTGGTGTCGGCCGCTTATACTGGTCGGTGCCGAAGCTAACGCGTTAAGTGAACCGCCTGAGGAGTACGGCCGCAAGGCTAAAACTCAAGAGAATTGACGGGTCCCTGCACAAGCGGTGGAGCACGTGGTTTAATTCGATGATAAACGAAAAACCTCACCCAGGCTTGACATACTAGTGGTAGGAACCTGAAAGGGGGACGACTCTGCCTTCGGGTAGAGAGCTAGTACAGGTGATGCATGGCTGTCGTCAGCTCGTGTCGTGGGATGTTGGGTTCAGTCCCGAAACGAGCGCAACCCTTGTCGTTAGTTGCCAGCGGGTAATGCCGGGGACTCTAACGAGACTGCTGGTGAATAGCCGGAGGAAGGCGGGGATGACGTCAAGTCATCATGTCCCTTATGCCTGGGGCGACACACATGCTACAATGGGGGGTACAGAGGGTCGCAATCCCGTAAGGGGGAGCCAATCCATAAAAACCCCTCCCAGTTCGGATTGAGGTCTGCAACTCGACCTCATGAAGTCGGAATCGCTAGTAATCGCGGGTCAGCCATACCGCGGTGAATATGTACTCAGGGATTGTACACACCGCCCGTCACACCAACCGAGTGGGGGGTACCTGAAGTCGTCCTTCTTAGGGCGCCTAGGGTAACTTCCGCGAGAGGGGTGAAGTCGTAACAAGGTAGCCGTACGAGAACGTGCGGCTGGATCACCTCCTTTCTAGGGAGCACATTGTAGGACCAGCACCGGTGTCAGGACCATGCTATCCCTTTTCATCCCAATCCTTTTCCACACCGTCCATCGCCGCAGTTCACCTCCCGATGGGACGCTTGTACCGTCGGACGAGCGGGAATCTTCCCCTTCTCCACCGTGGGTTTCCTCCTGGGACCCCCGTCCGCGCGCTAGCCTCTTCATGCTGGACAAGGGAGGGCGGATGCTATCGACTGCCAATGACAAAGTGAGCTTCGCGCGGATGCTGGCGGAGCTTGGAGACCTGCTCCACGCCGACCGCGGGGAGACGATCTACCATCCCGGCACTCCGAGCACATCGGTCTTCCTCGTAGAGACGGGGCGTGTGAAGCTGGCGTACCTCGACGAGAGCGGGAAGAAGCTGACCCTTTCGATCCTGAACGAGGGGGAGATCTTCGGCGAGATGTGCCTCGTTGGGGAGAAGTTCCGACGGCACCTGGCGACGGCCATCGAGGACACCGTGCTCCGCTGCATCTCGAAGAAGGCATTCTCCGACTCCATTGGGGGCGACATGGAGGCGCTGCAGCACCTGCTGAGGCACTTCGCCCGCCGCCTGAAGGAGTACGAGGAGACCCTGGAGGATCTCGCGTTCCGCGACATCCAGGCGCGGCTGTCGCGCCAACTCCTGAAGCTCTCCGACGAGTACGGGGTTGCGACGACCGAGGGAATCCTGATCGGCTTCCCCGTCACGCACAAGGAGCTCGCCGACATGATCGGCTCAGCGCGGGAGAACACGACGCTTGCGCTCAACCGCTTCGAGCGCGAGGGGATCCTCGACAAGAGTCGCTATCGAATCGTCATCAAGAACGAGGCCGGCCTGCGGCTGAAGATGCAGGAACCGGGCCGAGTCGCGCTCTAGCGCGATTCGGCTGGAGGGCGGCTTCGAAGCGCCGAAGCCGCTGGGGAGAACGAGGGACTCGATCGCGGAGTCCCTCGTTCTCCTTTTCCGTTCCGCGCCGCAGTGCCCCTTTTCTTTCTTCCATCGGCCTCGTGAGGTCCGTGTTCCTCGGTGTCCAAGAGAGACGATCGCGCGATGGCACGGCGTTCGGTAGACTCGATCCGCTGCGGGGGGGGAAGGCCGCCGGCACGAACAGACGAGTTTGTAGGGGAGGCTGGATGCCGACGAGTAGGGTTGTGGTGCGGATTGGGGTTGCGCTTGGCGTATTGTTGGCAGAGGGCGTGGGTGGATTCGCCCTCCCGTGCCCGTGTGCCGACGCGCTTCCTGCGCGGCAGCCGATCACGATCGAGAACGCCGCTCAGGTGTGCCTCCTGCGAACGCTCGAGGTCCCGGACTACAAGCGCGGCGCCCTCAGCCAGTGCAGCGTCGCGTTCAGTCCCGACGGCCGCCTCCTCGTCGCGGCAAGCGGGAAGAACCCCGTGCCGATCTGGGACGTCGAAAGCGGCTCCGTCGTCCGGCGGCTCTACGAGGATGCCCCACAGCAGATCGTCGCTTGTGCGTTCGCTCCGGACGGCTTAACGCTCGCTTGCGGCGGGTTCGACAAGACGATCACCCTGTGGAACCCGAGCACGGGCGAGCGCATCGGGAGCTGGGCGGCCCATTCAACCCAAGTCTGGGATCTTGCGTTCAGTCCGGACGGCGCGACCCTTGCCTCGTGCAGTCTTTCGAGCGACATCCGCCTCTGGAAGGTCCCGGCCGGCGAACAGGTCTGGAGCTACGTCGGAGCGCGCGGCTACCTCTCCGTGGCCTTCGATCCGGCGAGTGGGGCGCTCGCCTACGGAGGCCGCTGGGACGGCGCCGGCGTGCTCGACGGAGCCACCGGACAGGTGATCGCGAAGCTGTCGCAGCCGCAGAACCCCGTCGGCGACGTCGCATACAGCCCACTTGGCGACCTTCTCGCCGCGGGGACCGACGACAACGTGATCTACATCTGGAAGACCGGGGACTCCTCCCTTGTCGCCTCGCTCGCAGGCCACGCAGGCTACGTCAACGGGATCGCATTCAGTCCGGATGGAACCCTCCTTGCGTCGGGCAGCCACGACAAGACCGTTGGCATCTGGGACATCGCGGGTCAACGACGCCTGACGACGCTCGACGGTCACACCGCCGAAGTCCTCCGCGTCGCCTTCAGCCCGGACGGGACGTTGATCGCCTCGACGAGCTGGGACGGCACCGTCCGCCTGTGGGGTGTGCCGCAGGAGTAGTCGGACCGGTCGCGCTCCGCAACTCTCCACCTGCCATGCTCTCCTCGCCTGGATAGCGCGACCTGCACTGCGGGGGCGCGAGACGGCACCGAAACGCATCTTCCGCTTCCAAGCTCGCCCGTTCTAGAAGAAGCACCGCTACGAGGTGTTCGCCACGCTCGGCGAGTTCCCGCCGGGACACCAGAAGCCCTTCCTGCGGAGGAGGCTTGTCCAGCGGCACGGGTGCGGATGTGCCTTGGAGTGCGGCGGTTGGCGAGGGGGCGGAAGGCTTCGCCGTGTGGTAGGATTGGCGCCCTGAAGTATGGAGGGCAAGCAATGCGGTTCGATCTCGGTGACTTCAATCTCGACGTGCGCGCGGCGACGGCCGCCGACGTCCCGCTTCTGATGTCCTTCATCCGTTCGATGGCGGAGTTCGAAAACCTCGATCTCACGGCGACGGAGGAAGATCTGCGCGACGCGCTGTTCGGAAAGCACCCCGCGGCACAGGCGCTTCTCGCGTCTGTCGGCGAGAAGCCCGCGGCGTACGTCGTCTACTTCCCGACATTCGCTACGATGACCGGGCGACGAGGGCTGTGGCTCGACGACATCTACGTGAAGCCGGAGTACCGCGGCAAGGGGATTGCCAAAGCGCTCCTGACCTACCTCGCCGACCTTGCGGTGCGGGAAGGTTGCGGGCGCTTCGAGTGGATCGTCCTCGACTGGAACCGCAACGCGATCGAGCTGTACGAAGGCCTCGGCGCGACCGTCTTCGACGAGTGGCGACTCTGCCGTCTCACGGGAGAGAGCCTCGAGAACCTCGCGCGGCAACGCCCGGACGTGGAGAAGGGCGCGCAACCCTAGGCAGTGCAAGCGACGGAAGAGGGAGAGGGTCGTCACCCCCTCCCTCTCAGTTGGATTACTTCCCCATGTCCTTCAGGTGCTCTTCGACGCCGGTCAGTTCCTTCTTGAGCTCCTCGCGATACGCCTCCAGCGACTCGCGCCGCTCATCCTTCGTCATGAACTGACGGGTCATGCCGCAGCACCCGCCGGCTCCACCGTGGACCGCGGTGCAGCAGTCGGCCTCAAGGCCTTCGCCACCCCGCTCGATGCGCACGATCTTCATCGGTTCGTCACCTCCTTCTTCGTTCTCTCGTCGACGGACACCGTTCCGGTGTTCATTAGTTGCGCAATGACTTACCCGCTTGGGCAAAAAAACTAAACCTCCTCCCCGCGCAGCGCTGACAGTTCCTTCTCCACTCGCTCGAGTTCGCGGAGCAGGACTTCCCGCTGACGTACCAGTGCGCCGGTCTCGGTTCCATTGCCCGCCGGTTCGGCGGCCCCGCTCGGTCCCGGGCACGCGCAGACGCGGACGATCATCCCACAGCAGTCCGAGAGCGCGTGAGCGTCGACGGAGTAAGGAACGAAGTAGCCTTGGCGTTCCGACTGGACTAGGCCCGCTTGGCGCAGCACCTTCAAGTGCTGCGAAACGGCAGGGGAGGTCATGTCGAGCGTCTCGGCGATTGTCTTCACCGGCAGCGGCCCGCTCGACTTCAAGAGCAGCAGGATCTGCATCCGGCTTGGCACACTGAGTGCCCGAAAGACCTCCGCCGCGTGGTTCTCGTTCAAGCCGACCCTCCATCGAGATTAAGCGTGTACTTAATAACGCATCCAGCCGCCCTTGTCAAGAAGCAGCTCGTGTGGCAATGCATCGACTCTGGCTCTGGTGCTATACGCTTTGCCGTAGGACTACGCGGCGATGCACACGCGGTCCCGGCCTTCAGCTTTGGCCCGGTAGAGCGCGGCGTCGGCGGCGCGGAGGAGGCCGTCGTCTGAATGGGCGTGGGCCGGGAACGCGGCGACGCCGGCGGACAGGGTCGGCGGCGACTCGAACCCTTCAGCGTGGAGGCGCGCGGCGTACTCCGCGCGCAGGGTGTTCATTCTGTCCCTCGCAACCTCGGGCGCCGCGCCGGGAAGGATGAGCAGGAACTCCTCGCCCCCGTAGCGACAGGCGGTGTCCCCCGGGCGGGTTCCGTCGCGCAGCACCTTTCCGAGGAGCGACAGGAGCCGGTCGCCCTCGCGATGGCCGCGCGTGTCGTTCGTCTCCTTGAAGTGGTCGATGTCGATCATGACGACGGAGAGGACTCCGCCCTCGTGGGCGGCCCGCCCGAGTTCGCGAGGAAGGATCTCGTCCAGGTATCGGCGGTTGAACAAGCCGGTGAGGCCGTCGCGGATGGCTTGGTCGCGCAGCTCGCTCTGCAGCGCTTCGATCTCCCGCACGTGTCTCTTGAGCTGATCGTTCGCGTGCTGGAGCGTGACCTCGTTCTGGTAGCGCTCGGTGATGTCGCGCAAGACGACGAAGCATCCGGCCTGCCTTCCCTCAGGTTCGCGCAGCGGGGTCACGTGGATGTCCACGTGCAGCAGGGGGTCGTCGCGCAGGGTCAGTTCGATGCGGTCCGTCTGCTCTGTGAGGCAGGCGGACC
This sequence comes from Candidatus Bipolaricaulota bacterium, assembly GCA_041302745.1. Taxonomy (GTDB): domain Bacteria; phylum Bipolaricaulota; class Bipolaricaulia; order UBA7950; family UBA9294; genus JAPLGD01. The sequence goes on from JBFYQP010000069.1 coordinate 5,866, forward strand.
GGAGTCTCGGCCACGCCGCGAAGACCGCGGCGATGCGCCGTCCCACGAGGGGCAAGTCGCCGCCGAGCCAGTGCACGGCGGTCGCGTTGGCGTCGACGACGAGGCCGTCGGCGTCGGCGACGAGCACGGCGTCGGTGGTCTGTTCGATGAGGGCGTTCCGGGCGGCGGAGACGAGGTCAAACACTCGGAAGAGGCCGATTCCGACCAGGAACACGAGCCCCGTCGTGAGGAAGGAGATGGGGATGAGGTCGAGTCCCGGGACGATGTTGACGTCGGCGACGTAGAGCAGCCCGGCCGTGAGCGGAAACGCCGACGCGAGGAGGATGGTGATCGCCTGCCGACGGCGAGCGCCGGAGTGGTGGAACGCCGACCGCGCGACGAGGACGCACCCGAGGAGGACGAACGCGTAGACCTCTGCGGCGATTCCGTAGTAGGCAGGCCCGTGAACGTAGATGATGGCGTTGGAGCCTTGCGGTCCCGGCAGGTAGTCCGCCCAGAGCCAGCGGTGCTGGCCGTTCGTCGCGGCGACGGCGAGCGTGACGAGAGCGGGAAGCCAGAGCGCGATCCGCCGGCTCGGGCGGCGCAGCCAGCGGTCGTAGCCGGAGTGCCGTGCGGCGAAGAGGAGGAACAGGATCGGAGTCGCCGCCATCCCGACGTACTCGAGCTGCGACATGAGGACCTTGACCGAGACGTGCGTCGATGCCGCTTCGAGGCCGGAGAAGAGCGCCCACTCCGCAACGGCGAGCATCAGATAGGGAAACACGCGGCTGCCGGGGAATGCCTCGTGCCGCAGCACGATCCAGACGACGACGAGCGCGAGGATCGCCGTCGACCACAGGCCCAACGCGGCGGGTGTCAGGACCCACGTCATGCCGTGATTCTACCGAGGGTTCGGGGGCGTCCACCACATCGTGCCGTGGACGCGGGTCCCGCCGGCTCCTACCGCAGGGTGGAAGCCGGTACTCCTCTCGTCGAGACGGGGGCGACACGTGTCGCGGGGATGATCCTGTGGAAGGTCGGGCTGCCGGAAGGAGGCGCTGTGCAGGACGTCGTCGAGCGGATTCTCACGGGGTTGCGGCGTGACGAGTTCTTCCTGGCCGCTCTCGCCACCGTCGGCGCGGACGGAGCCCCGTGCGTGCGCTACGTACGCGGAACGATCGATGAGGTTCTCACGATTCGTTGTCCTACGTTCCTCGACACGAACAAGGTCAGGCAGATCGAGGCGCACCCCGGAGTCGCCCTCACGTGCGGAGACACCGACCCGTCGCGGCCCGGAACGTACTTCGAGATCAAGGGCGAGGCCCGCATCTCGACGAACCTCGACGACCGACGGCGGGTGTGGGGTACGCTGCAGCAGAAGTGGTTCTCGGGACCGGACGACCCGGCATTCGCAGTCGTTGTCATCCGTCCAGCCTCTATCGAGGCGCTGCCGATCGGCGGAGGGCCGGATGCTCAAGTCTGGCGCGCGTAGGCGCTCGACGCTGTCCTCCGACGCCGGCGCGTGGCGGGAACACTAGACGCCGGTGGGCAGGTGGATGGCGAACGAGCAGACCTCGTCGCCTGAGAGCACAGTCTGAACGATCTCTACGTCAACCGGGCGCTCGAGGATCTCCTCGAAGTTCTTCTTGTAGAACCCTGCGCTGCAGTGGCAGTACGTCGTCGACAGGCGCCTTCCGGTCTTCTGGATGTCCCGCACCCGCGGACAGTGGCAGTAGTTGAGGGCCCGGCGCTTTGCGGGGTCGGGCTCCGCAAAGAACGCCTCGATCGTGCCCTCGAACGGGATCTTGGTCACGCGGACGATGTCGCCGTCGCGGCGGCCCGGCCAGCCCCACCCTCGGCGCGCGACTTCGTCGACCACGCCCTGGCTGACGCCGCAGGAGTTCCTGAGATAGGAGATGAGCCCAACTCCCGCTCTCCGGAGAATGAGGTCGAGATCGTGAGTCGCCTCGTACAGGGCGCGGAGATCGCTCAGGTCCTCCTTGCCCATCCAGCAGCCGCACGCGTTGAGAACGCCCTTCCGCGTCGCTTCAGGGAGACGATCCTCCAGCCGCCGGAGCATGTTGGCGGTCCACGCGCAGATGCTGTCGGCGCCACCCTGCGCGTCGAGTGCTTCCTCGCCAAACATGATCTGTCTGCGCGTTTCGCTGCCTGCGGCGCGATTCAGTTCCCGCGTGAGCTTCGCTCTCCAGGCGCGGTCGAATGCTTGGATGTCGGACATGCCGGTTCCTCCTGCGTCGGGTATGCCGGTGCATCCTCGCTCTGCGTCGTCTCAAGGGCGTCTCGGCCACTGCGGGCGGGGATCGAGCGGCTCCAGTGGACGCAGGGCGCGGGCACCGGGCCAGAGAGAAGGGGACGGCAACGCCGTCCCCTTCCCCTCGTGTGCAGACAGAATCTGTGTGCTACGCCGCCATCTTCTTGTACGCCTGATACCGTTCTTTGTATTCGGCCTCCAGCTGCGCGTGCAACCTCTTGGCCTCCTCGGGGAAGCTCTGCACGAGGCTGGCATACCGAACTTCGCCCATGAGGAAGTCGCGGAAGTCGCCCGTCGCCTCTTTCGAGTCGAGCTGGAACGGGTTCTTGCCCTCGGCGATGAGCCGCGGGTCGAACCGGTAGAGGGGCCAGTAGCCGCACTCGACGGCGAGCTTCTCTTCTTCCTGGCTCTTGCCCATTCCTTTTTTCAGCCCTTGGTTGATGCACGGCGCGTACGCGATGACGATGCTCGGTCCCGGGTAGCTCTCGGCTTCGAGCAACGCCTTCAAGCACTGCTGCTTGTTCGCGCCCATGGCGACCGAGGCCACGTAGACGTAGCCGTACGTCATCAGCATCCGGCCGAGGTCCTTCTTCTTCGTCTTCTTCCCCGACTCGGCGAACTTGGCGACCGACCCGGTCGGCGTGGCCTTGGAGGACTGTCCGCCGGTGTTCGAGTAGACCTCGGTGTCGAGGACGAGGACGTTGATGTCCTGGTTCATCGCCGCGACGTGGTCGAGACCGCCGTAGCCGATGTCGTACGCCCAGCCGTCGCCGCCGATGACCCACACGGACTTCTTCGTGTAGAGGTCGCGCATTGACAGGATCTCGGCCTGCTTCTTGTCTCCCTTGGCCGCCTTCTCGAGGAGCTCCGCCATGCGGGCGCCGGTCTCGCGGGAGGTCGTTGCATCGTCCATGCCGGCAAGCCACGCGGCCATGGCCGTCTTCATCTCGGGCGCAACCCCGGTCTCGGCGGCCTCGGTGACGAGGCGGGCCAAGCGAGCCCGTCGGGCGCGCAGCGCGAGGGTCATGCCGAATCCGTACTCGGCGTTGTCTTCGAACAGCGAGTTTGCCCACGCCGGGCCGTGGCCCTCGGCGTTGATGCAGTAGGGAACCGACGGGGCCGATCCGCCGTAGATGGACGAGCAGCCGGTGGCGTTCGCGACGAGCATGCGGTCGCCGTAGAGCTGGGTGACGAGCTTGACGTACGGCGTCTCGCCGCACCCGGCGCAGGCGCCCGAGTACTCGAACAGGGGACGGCGGAACTGGCTCCCCTTGACGTTGTCGACAGCCATGAGGTTGTCGCGCACGGGCAACGCAAGGGCGTAGTCGTAGCGCGACTGCTCGGGAAGCTGGGTTTCGATCGGCTTCATGACGAGCGCCTTCTCGCCCTTCTTCCCCGGGCAGATGTCGGCGCAGTTGCCGCACCCCTGGCAGTCGAGCGGGTCAACCTGGATGCGGAACCCGTACCCCTCGAGGCCCTTCCCCATCGCGGGGACCGTCTCGAATCCCTGTGGGGCCTTGGCCTTCTCGGCGTCGTTCACGAGGAACGGCCGAATCGTCGCGTGCGGACAGACGAACGCGCACTGGTTGCACTGGATGCAGTTCGCGGAGAGCCACTCCGGGACCTCGATTGCCACGCCGCGCTTCTCGTACTGCGTCGTCGCGACCGGGAACGAGCCGTCGGGTCCGGTCGATGCGTACGAGCCGTCGAGCTTGCCGGAGAACGCGCTCACTGGGAGCTTGTCGCCCTCCTGCGCGACCATCGGCCGCATGACCTCGAGGACCCATTCCGGCTGCTTCAGCTTCGATCCGGACGATGTTGCCGTCCGCCACGCCGCCGGGACCTTGACCTCGACGAGGTTGCCGATCGCGGCGTCGACGCCGGCGTAGTTCATCTGCACAACCTTCTCGCCCTTCTTGCCGTACTCCTTGTTGATGGCCTTCTTGAGCTGGGCAATCGCTTCCTCGACCGGCAGGACGCCGGCCAGCTTGAAGAAGACGGTCTGCATGATCATGTTGATCCGGCCGCCGAGGCCGACCTCGCCGGCGATCTTGACGGCGTCAATCGTGTAGAACTTGAGGCCCTTCTCGGCGATCGTTCGCTTGAGCGACGCCGGAAGCTTCTCCTCCAGCTCCTTGGCATCCCACGGGCAGTTGAGCACGAACGTGCCGCCCTTCTTAACGCCGGCGAGGAGGTCGTACTGGTCGACGTACGCGCGGTTGTGGCACGCGATGTAGTCGGCGCTCTCGACCAGGTATGGCGATTGGATCGGGCTCTTGCCGAAGCGGAGGTGCGAAACGGAGATGCCGCCCGACTTCTTGGCGTCGTACGCGAAGTAGCCCTGCGCGTAGAGGTCGGTGTTGTCGCCGATGATCTTGATCGCGCTCTTGTTCGCGCCGACGGTGCCGTCCGACCCAAGTCCCCAGAACTTGCACTGGATCGTCCCCTTGGGCGAGACGTCCAGTTCGGCCTCCACGGGGAGCGACGTGTGGGTCACGTCGTCCTCGATGCCGACGGTGAAGCCGTTCTTCGGCTTCGCCGCGGCGAGGTTGTCGAACACGGCCTTGGCCATTGCGGGCGTGAAGTCCTTCGAGCCGAGACCGTAGCGCCCGCCGACGATGAGGAGGTTCTTGCCGGCCTGCTGGAACGTCGTGCAGACATCGAGGTACAGTGGTTCGCCCTGGCTGCCCGGCTCCTTCGTCCGATCGAGGACGGCGATCCGCTTCACGCTCTTCGGAAGCGCGGCGAGGAAGTGCTCGCTCGACCAGGGTCGGTACAGGCGCACCTTCAGGAGCCCGGTCTTCGCTCCCTTCGCGTTCAGGTAGTTCTGGGTCTCCTCAAGGACGTCGCATGACGACCCCATGGCAATGACGACGTTCTCTGCGTCGGGGGCGCCGACGTAGTCGAAGAGCCCGTACTTCCTGCCGGTGAGATCGCCCACCTGGCGCATGGCCTCGGCGACGATTCCCGGCGTCGCGAGGTAGTAAGAGTTCGCGGCCTCGCGCCCCTGGAAGTAGATGTCGGGCATCTGCGACGTGCCACGCAGATGCGGGTGCTCGGGGTTCATCGCCCGCCGGCGGAACGCGTCGATCTCGCTCCACGGAGCGATCTTCGCCAGCTCTTCGTACGGGATGACGTCAACCTTCTGAATCTCGTGCGACGTCCGGAAACCGTCGAAGAAGTGCAGGAACGGAACCTTGCTCTTGAGCGTCGCGATGTGGGCGACGAGGGCCAGGTCGACGACCTCCTGCACGGACGCCGAGGCGAGGAGGGCGAATCCCGTCTGCCGCGCGGCCATGACGTCGGAGTGATCGCCGTAGATGGACAGCGCGTGAGCGGCGAGCGCGCGGGCCGACACGTGGAACACGGTGGGCAGGAGCTCGCCTGAGATCTTGTACATGTTCGGGATCATCAGGAGCAGCCCCTGCGAGGCCGTGAACGTCGTCGTCAGGGCGCCGGCGACGAGCGACCCGTGCACGGCGCCGGCGGCGCCGGCTTCGGACTGCATTTCGCTCACCTGCAGGATCTGCCCAAACAGGTTCTTCCGCCCGTGGGCCGCCCAAGCGTCGGCGATTTCGCCCATGGTGGAGCTGGGGGTGATGGGATAGATCGCGGCGACATCGCTGAAGGCGTACGCTACGTGCGTGGCCGCGGTATTCCCGTCGACAGACATCATCTGGCGCGTGCTCTGTGGCATGGCGCGTCCTCCTCAAGGTGAAGCCGCCCGCCGCTGCCGGAAGCGGCGGCGAACGGAATCGGAATCCGCGCGGATTGTATCGGTGGGATCGACTCTCCACAATCGCCCGGCGGGGAGCGGATTGCCATCCGGGGAGCAGTGCAGCAGCCGCGCCAGGGACGCGTGTCCCGGTCCATGATGGGACAACAATGCACCGGCCTCCCCGAGGCGATCCCGTCTAGGGATGCCGTCCCGGAGGCATAACCGGGGCATATACTGTTCGGCGAGTACGGACCAAGGAGGTCGTACCAAGATGAAGCGTTGGGTAATCGTCGGTGTTATCGTTGCTCTCTTCCTGACCGTGACGGTGAGCGTCTTCGCCGATCCCATTCATGTGGGTGGCGGGCCGAAGGCGTTGATGAGCTCCCCGATTCACGTCGGAGGCGGACCGAAGCTGATGAGCTCGCCGATTCACGTCGGCGGTGGCCCCCTGATTCAGTAGAGCGACGCTCGGGCGACATGCCCGAAGCGTCCGAGCCAGGGAATGAGACGCGGTGAGCGCTTCTGCTCACCGCGTTTGCTTGATGCACCGAGTGGCGCGCCGGCGCTGGATGGGGACTGCCGGAATCACGTAAAGTACCGCGTGCGCCCACGCTCTTCGAAGGCGCCCGGGCGGGCCGCCTCGGAGAACCTGGCGGAGCGCTCGACTCCGATGGCGACGGGCATGCGGCCGAAGCGCTAGAACGGCGGACGGACAAAGGAGGGGGCTCCGTGGTAGACGGGTTGACCCTGGGCAAGTCCGAGGGCGATCGACCGAAGACCGAAACCAAGTCGACGACGCTCGAGCTTCTCGTGCAGCAGGGAGCCGTCGAAGTCACCCGTCACCGCATTGCCGCCGGCAAGCACTTCTTCCTCGACGAAGCGAAGGAGTGGTCCGGGTTCGAGTTCATCTACGTCCTCGGCGGGCTCCTGACCTTGACCGGCGAAGGAGCGGGCAACTCCCTTCGCAGCGGCGACTACCTCTACCATCGCGGCCTGCCGCAACGCGCCTACTTCCGTGTCGACGAGGATGTGGATCTTCTGATGGTGTCTTCCCCGCCCAGCTACCACCTGATCAAGGAAGAGATCCAGGAGATGATGGCCCTCGCTCGGTCCGTCGAAGAGAAGGACGAGGCGACCGAGGGTCACTGCCACCGCATCGAGCGGCTGGCGATCCGCACCGGAGAGCGCATGGGACTCCCCGCGCAGCGCCTGATGGACTTGTCGTACGGCGCCTACCTCCATGACATCGGCAAGGTGCGCGTGCCGGACGGGATTCTGAATAAGGCGGGCCCGCTCACCGACGACGAGTGGGTCGAGATGCGCCGGCACCCGGAGCACGGAGCCGAAATGCTCCGCGAGAAGGCGTTTCTCAAGGACGCTGCGAGGATCGTGCTGGCCCACCACGAGAACTACGACGGGTCCGGGTACCCGAGCGGGATCCGGGGAGAGGAGATCCCGATCGAGGCCCGAGTCGTCGCCGTGGTAGACGCGTACGACGCGATCACGTCCGAGCGCCCGTATCAGCAGGCCCTCGCGAAGCAGAGCGCGGTCCTCGAGCTCAGACTGAACGCAGGAACGCAGTTCGACCCGCGCGTCGTTCGCGCGTTCCTGACCGTGATTGGGGAGGACGATCTTGCGTAGTCGACTCGGTCGGTGGCGGCATCTGGTCGTGCTTCTGCCGCTCGGCGTGGCGGTGGGAGCCGTGGCGGGGTTTGGGTTCGGCGATGTCCTGTTTGCGGTCGGCGTCGGCGCAGCCTTCGGGCTCGCCTTCGGACTCCTGCTGGCCTGGCGAGCTCCCAACGCGTAGGAACGAAGAAGCCCGCCGCGCATGGCGCGCGACGGGCTCATCGCGATTGTCAATCCGTCGGGGTCGCTCCTAGAACTTCGGGAACTTCGCCGCGAGGGTCTTCTCGAGGTTCGGAAGTCCGATCTCCTGAAGCTCATAGCGCACCCGCGTCGCGGGGACCTTGAACTTCAGGAGCCGCCCGAGGTCGATCGGCGTGCCGATGACGACGGCGTCGCAGTCGACCTTGTCAACCGTCTTCTGTAGGTCGCGGATCTGCTTCTCGCCGTACCCCATCGCCGGCAGCAGGTGCCCGATCTTCGGGTACTTACGGTACGTCGCGGAGATTGAGTCGACGGTGTAGGGGCGCGGGTCGATGATCTCCGCGGCGCCGAAGCGGCGCGCCGCGAGGACCCCGGCGCCGTACTCCATGCCTCCGTGCGTCAGCGTCGGGCCGTCTTCGATGACGAGCACGCGCTTGTCGCGGATGACCGCCGGGTTGTCTACCTGAATCGGCGACGCGGCCTCGATCACGATGGCGTGCGGATTCAGCTGCATCACGTTGTCGCGCAGGAACTGAATGTCGTCCAAGGCGGCGGTGTCGACCTTGTTGATGACGATGACGTCGGCCATCCGGACGTTGACGGCGCTCGGGTAGTACAGGAGTTCGTGGCCGGCGCGGTGCGGGTCGACGACGACGATCGACAGATCGGGCTTGTAGAAGGAGAAGTCGTTGTTGCCGCCGTCCCAGATGACGACGTCGGCCTCCTTCTCGGCCGCGCGCAGGATCTTCTCGTAGTCGACGCCCGCGTAGACGACGGTTCCGTTCTCGATGTGAGGCTCGTACTCCTCGCGCTCCTCGATCGTGCACTCGTGCTGGTCGAGGTCGGCGTAGGTCTCGAACCGCTGGACCTCCTGCTTCACCAGATCGCCGTACGGCATCGGGTGGCGGATCACGGCGAGCTTCTTCCCCTTGGCCTTGAGAATGTCGCACACGCGGCGGGTGGTCTGGCTCTTGCCCGATCCCGTGCGCACGGCGGTGATCGAGATGAGCGGCTTCTTGGGGAGGACCATCGTCGACTTGGGCCCGAGGAGCATGAAGTCCGCGCCGGCGGCGTTGACGAGTGCGGAGCGCTCCATGACGTACTGGTTCGACACGTCGCTGTAGCTGAAGACGACGATGTCGGCCCTTTGCTCCGCGATGAGCCTCACGAGCTCATCCTCAGCGTGGATCGGGATTCCCGCGGGGTAGAGTCGTCCCGCAAGTTCCTTCGGGTACGTTCGCCCCTCGATGTCCGGGATCTGCGTCGCGGTGAACGCCACAACCTCGTAATCCGCGTTGTCTCGGAAGTACACGTTGAAGTTGTGGAAGTCGCGCCCCGCGGCTCCCATGATGATCACGCGTCGTTTCATGACTAGGCCTCCCCTTGCCGGATCCTCAGCGGACCCCTGAAGGACGGGATTATACCGAGCGCGGAGAAAGAGCTTCAAGGGTGGTTGTGAAGCGGGGAAGAGCGATCTATGATTCCAAACGACCATGTTTCTCGCCAACGCCATCACGCTGACGCGCGGCCTCGCGATCGCTCCCGTCGTTTACCTTCTTGCCTCGGGACAGCGTTGGCCGGCGTGGTGGGTCTTCCTGGCCGCCTGCGCGACGGACCTGGTTGACGGGCTCGTGGCACGGAAGCTTCACGAGGTGACCCGGCTCGGCAAAGTGCTGGACCCGCTCGTGGACAAGGCGCTGTACGTCTCCGTCCTGTTCACGTTGTACGCCATCGGCCTTCTGCCGACGCTGGCTGTGGTCCTCTTCCTCATCCCGCAAGTCGGCATCGGGATCGGCGCCTTGGCGCTCCGTGTGCAAGGAAACCTGGTGCAAGCGGCGAGAGTCCTCGGGAAGGTCGCGTCGGCGTCCGCCTTCGTCGCGATGGCGTTCGTGATGGCCGGATGGCCCGGGGGACTCGAGCTCTTCTATGCGGCGACCGTGCTCACCTACGCAGCCGGGATCGACTACTACGTCGCCGCGAGGTCGCTCTCCCGCAACGCCGCGTAGTCGACGGCGGGGAAGTCGGTGGGCGGCGGGGCTTCAAAGGTCATCGGCTCTCCCGACGAAGGATGGTGGATCGTCAGCCTCCACGCGTGCAGCCCCAGCCGCGGCGCCGCAGGCCCACCGTAGACCTCATCCCCGACGACCGGGAACCCGATGTAGCGAAAGTGCACGCGAACCTGGTGCGTCCTCCCCGTCAGCGGCCTTGCCAGGAGGAAGGATCGGCCGTTCTCGCGGCGCAGGACCCGGAAGAGCGTCTGCGCCGGGCGGCCTCCCGCCTGGATGCTCATGCGGCGCGGCGCCGCGGGGTCTCGTCCGATCGGCGCTTCGATCCTCCCCTCGTCCTCGGCGACGACGCCGTCGACCAGCGCCAGGTACAGCTTCTCGACGGTCCGCGCCGCGAACTGCCCCTGGAGGGATGCGAGCGCCGCGGCCGTCTTGGCGACGACGAGGACGCCGCTCGTCTCCTTGTCCAGCCGGTGGACGATGCCGGGGCGGACGCGGTCGTCCGACGCCGGGAGATCGCGGCCGACGAGGAGTGCCTCGACGAGCGTGGTCTCGGTCGTGCCGGCGCCGGGGTGGACGACGAGGCCCGTCGGCTTGTTCACGACGAGAAATGCGTCGTCCTCGTACAGGATTGGGATGGCGAGCTCTCGCGGGACCAGGACCTGCTGGGGAGCGACCTGCCAGACGATCCGCTCTCCGGCACGCAGCCGCCGGGACGGCTGGACGACGGCGACGGAGTCGATCCGGACTCGGCCGTCGCGAATCTGTCGCTGGACCTCCGTCCGAGCAAGGCCTCCGCCAAGAGCGACGAGGGCGAGGTCGAGGCGGTTGCCCTCTTCTTCAGGTTCGACGATTCGGATGATGTCTTCCATTGGGTTGGGGACTCGTTTGTTCGCTCACGTGGACTCCCGTATAATGCTTGGCGCGTCCACCAAGGACGGACGGCAGGTCGCCACTCGTGCGACCGCGTTGTTTGTTAGGGGAGAGAGTAAGAGGCCGGCGGCGGGAAGTCCACCGGCGGTGAAGATGCATCGCGGCTTGAGTCGGCACGACAGGATGGGCGAACGATGAACATCGAGTTCATAGAAGCGCTGGAAGAGATGGCCAAGGAGAAGGGGATCCCGCGAGAGGATCTCTACGCCGCCATTCGCAAGGGCCTCGCGGCCGCCTACCAGGAGGAGCACGGCCTGGAGGAGGAGGTCGAGGTTGAGATCGACCAGCGCTCCGGAGACATCCTCATCCACGGCGAGCACATCGACCTCGCGACGTTCGGTCGAATCGCCACCAAGAAGGCCGAGGAAACGATCCGCCAGGAGATCGTCCAGCGCCGGCGCGAGATCGTCTACAACCTGTATGCGACGCGGGTCGGGGAGATCATCAGCGGCTCGATCCATCGGTTCGAAGGGAAGAGCGTGTGGGTCAACCTGGGTGAGGCCGAAGCGATTCTTCCCGAACCGGAGCGGATTCCAGGCGAGCGGTACCACGCGGGCCAGCGCCTTCGCTGCTACCTTGTCAGCGTCGAGCAGACCCAGGGCGATCCCCGAATCCTCCTCTCGCGAACCCGCAAGGAGTTCGTTGCGGAGCTGATGCGACTCGAGGTGCCGGAGATCGACGAGGGGGTCCTCGTCATTCGGGCGATCGCTCGCGAGCCGGGACGACGGTCCAAGGTCGCTGTCGAGTCGCTCGACCGGAACGTCGACCCCGTCGGAACGTGCGTCGGCGCCGGTGGCGCCAGGGTGCGCGTTGTGACGCGCGAGTTGTCCGGCGAGAAGATCGACCTCGTCCGATGGAGCGAGGATCCGGTTCAGCTGCTCAAGAACGGCCTCGAGCCTGCGTCCGTCCTCTCCGTCGAGATCGACAAGGAGAACCGCAAAGCCAAGGTCCTCGTGCCGGACGACGAGCTGTCCCTTGCCATCGGCAAGGGCGGGCAGAACGTCCGACTGACCGCGAAGCTCCTCGGGCTGGACATCGAGGTCACGAGCCCGTCCGAGGCCGCCGCCGCTGCTTGATGCGGGGCCCCCGCTCGCCCTTCTCCGCCCCGAGAGGCCGTGCCGCATCCCCTCCCTCACGTCCGTCGGTTCCCGCCTGCCGCCTGCCATGTCGGGGGCGGGAACAGGGTATAATCGTCTCTGCGGCCTCACGGAAAGGAAGGAACAGAGCTTGAGCCCAGTCCTGAACTACCTTGGGTTGGCACTGAGTCTGATCGCGGCCATTGGAATCGGCCTGTTGATCGGCAGTGTCCCCCGCCGCCGTCGGGAGGGCGAGATCCTCCGAGCCGCACAGGACGAGGCGGAGCAGGCCAAGAAGGAACTGCTTCTTGAGGCGCGCCAGCAGGCCCAGGAGCTGCGCGACGAGGCGGAGGAGCGCGCGAAGCGTCGGGAAGAGGACGTCGCCCGCGCCGAGGAGCGGGTTGCCAAGCGCGAGGAGCGATTGGGGACCCGCGCCACGTACCTCGAGAAGATCGAGGACTCGCTTCGCGCCGACGAGGAAGAGCTCGTCAAGCTGAAGGATGAAGGGTCGAAGCTCCTCGAGCAAGGGAAGCACCAGCTGGAGCAGGTCGCCGGGTGGACCCAGGATCAGGCCAGGGAGCACCTCCTCAAGGTTGTCGAGAACGATTCCCAGCGGTACTTCTCGCGGAAGATCGAGGACATCGAGCGGCGCGCCAAAGAGGAGGCCGAGGAGCGGGCGGCCCACATCGTCGCGACCGCCGTTCAGCGCTACGCCCCCGAGTACGTCGAAGAGAGCACCGTCAGCTCGGTGCCCCTCCCGTCGGAGGAGTTCAAAGGCCGGATCATCGGGAGGGAAGGCCGCAACATCAAGACGTTCGAGGCGCTCACGGGCGTTGAGCTTCTCGTCGACGACACACCCGAAATGGTCGTCCTTTCGTGCTTCCACCCGCTGCGTCGAGAGGTTGCGCGCATGGCCCTCACGCGGCTCATCGAGGACGGGCGCATCCACCCCGCGCAGATCGAGGAGAAGGTCCAGCGCGCCAAGGCGCGGCTGGCCGAACGGGTTAAGGAGGAAGGGCGCAAGGCGGCGTTTGACCTCGGAATCGACCTCCACCCGGAGCTTGCGGCGCTTCTCGGGCGACTGCACTACCGGACGAGCTACGGGCAGAACCAGCTCGTGCACTCGATCGAAGTGAGCGTGATCGCGAAGATCCTCGCCGACGAGCTCGGGGTGAACTCCAAGAAGGCGAAGCGCGCCGGCTTGCTCCACGACATCGGGAAGGCCGTCGACCACGAGGTGGACGGCCCGCACGCCGTCATCAGCGCGGACCTTGCTCGTCGGTACGGCGAGGCCAAGGACGTCGTGCAGGCGATTGCGGCGCACCACGAGGATGTGGAGCCCAGCGGAGTCCTCGACATCCTGATCCAGGCCGCCGACACGCTGTCCGCGGCGCGCCCCGGCGCGCGGCAGGAGACGTACGAACGCTACGTCCAGCGGCTGCATGATCTCGAGGAGCTGTGCCGATCGTTCCCCGCTGTTCAGGAAGCGTATGCCATTCAAGCCGGCCGCGAGGTGCGGGTCATGGTGCAGCCGGACCGCGCGAGCGACGACGCGGCGGCGAAGATCGCCTACGACATCGCCCGGGCCATCGAGCAGGAGCTGAGCTACCCCGGTGAGATCAAGGTCAACGTGATCCGGCAGACGCAGTTCAGCGAGAGTGCCAAGTAGAGCGGAGGGCGTGGATGAGCGTCCTAAGGGTATCGACGAGTTCGGATCCCGGCGCGACCGCGGGAGCGATCGCCAATGGGGTTCGCGAGTGCGGATCGGCGGAGATCCACGTCATCGGACCGCGAGCCGTGAACCAGGCGGTGAAGGCCATCGCGATCGCGCGAGGGTACCTCGCCCCGAGCGGCCTGGACCTCTACTGCACGCCGAGCTTCTCCACCGTCCGGATTGCAGACGGCGAAGACGAGAAGACGGCCATTCACCTGGACATCCGGCCGCGGCACGATTCGCGCGCCGGAGTCTTGCGGGCCGGCGACGTCGCCTGATCCGGGAGTTCGCGCAGTCCTTGTTGGGCGGGATCGAGGTCTGTACTATTCACGCGGGTCTGCAATCCTCACCAAGGGAGTGACGTACTGCAATGCCAACGTTCTTCAAGCGACATCAGCGCACGGTCATCTGGGCCGTGGTTATCGCGTTCCTTGTGGGCGGCTTAGGGCTGTACACCGGCACCCGTTCCGGCGGGTTGTTTGGTGGATCGTCGACGCAGGGCGCCAGCGGCGAAGCGCCGACCTACGCGGCGAGCGTCGGGGGAGAGAAGATCAGCCTGACGGCGTTCCAGGAACGCGTGACGCAGCTCGTCACTCAGTACCAGAACATCTACACCCAGGCGGGGCAGGACGCCTCCGGGATCTTCTCCGGGGCGGCGGGTGCGATGCTCCAGCTGCGGCTCCAAGCCGGCGCGATGTCCGACCTGATCCGCCAGACCATCTACGCCCAAGAGGCGAAGTCCCGAGGAATCCGCGTCTCGAAGGAGACCATCGACGCGTCCGTTGCCGAGCAGTACGCCCAACTCCTCGCGTCGTACAAGATCACGGAGGAACAGCTTGTCACGTACTTGAGCCAGAGCGGTGAAACGCTCGAGACGTTCAAGAACCGGCTGCGCACGAGCATCGAGTCGCAGTACGTCGTCGACTCCGTCAGCAAGCAGGTCGCGGGGACGATCGAGCCCGGCGAAGCCGAGCTCGGGACGTACTTCGAGAAGAACATCGCTCAGTACGACCAAGCCGAGCAGGTCCAAGCGTCGCACATCCTCGCCGACACCCTCGAGACGGCGAACACCGTGCGGGCGAAGCTCGAGGCCGGCGGGGACTTCGCGGCGCTCGCCAAGGAGTACTCGCTGGACGCCGGCACTCGCGACAAGGGCGGGGAGCTTGGCTGGTTCGGCCGCGGGCAGATGGTGAAGGAGTTCGAAGAGGCCGCGTTCTCCCTGAAGAAGGGCGAGCTGAGCCAGCCCGTGAAGACGACGTACGGCTATCACATCATCCGAGTCACCGACCGCAAGGAAGCCCGGACGCCCACGCTCGCCGAGGTGCGCGAGCAGGTGGCAAAGGACTACGTCAAGGACGAGACGGCGACGCGGGTCGACACGTGGTACGGCGAGCTCTACAAGACGAAGAGCGTCGACGTGAAGCTTGACGTCGTGCGCGCGTTCCTCCTCCAGGAGGATGACGTCGACCTCGGCCTCGCCGAGTTCGAGCGGCTGCAGAAGGAGGGAACGTCGAGCGACGCGTACGTTCCCTACTACATCGGGCAGATCTACGAGTCGAAGGCGTCGACGCTAGCGACCGAGCTGACGACGCTCGGGAAGATCGCCGCCCCGACCGCCGAGCAGACGAAACGGATTGACGAACTGAAGGGACTCCAGAAGGAGTACCAGGACAAGGCGCTCGCGGCGTACGTGGCCGCGCTGGAGGATGTCGAGGCGGACGAGGACTTCCTGAACCACATTCTCGAGCTCAGTCCGGACAGCGTCACCGCGACGTTCCTGCTCGGGAAGCTTTATGCGGACCGCGACGACTTCGTCCAGGCGGAGATGCGCTACGCCGAAGTCCTGGCCAGGGATGCGGCGAACGTGGCCGCATACGTGGCGTCGGGAGACCTTGCGGTGAAGCAGGCGAACTACGGTCACGCGAAGACGCGATACGAAGGGGCCCTGCGAGTCCGGCCGAACGACGCTGGCGTGATGCTCAAGCTCGTCGGCGTCGATCTGGCGATGGATCAGGTGGATCAGGCCGGCGAGCTAATCGCGGCGATTCGACAGGTCGACCCCGGGAACGCGAAGCTCACGATCGCCGAGGGCGACGTCGCCTACGCTCGGCTCACGCGAGCCGTCCGCGAGCGCGACACCCTCGCGAGCAAGGCGTCTCGCAGCGAGGCGGAGGAGAAGGCCCTCACGGTCTTCAAGCAGCAGGTCGCGGACTACTACGCCACAACGGTCGCCCGCTACGAAGACGGGCTCAAGAGCGGCGGTGGACTCGACCTCGACATCAAGCTCGGCAACGCCCACCTGGCGATGGGCAAGCTGGCCGACGCAGAGCGTGAGTACCACTCGGTCACCGTGCGCTCACCGTACCGTGCCGACGCCTACGAAGGGATGGGGAACGTCTACCTCGCCAAGGGCCAGACGGCGGACGCTCTCACGCAGCTGCGGACGGCGCTCTCGCGCTCGTTCGACACGCAACAGCGCGAGCGGCTGGCGGCGAAGATCGTCTCTCTCGATCCCAAGGATGCGGACACGGTGTCCCGGCTGGCCAAGATCTACGCCGAGCAGTACAAGTGGAGCGCGGCGGTGCGCGAGTACGCCAAGCTGATCGAGCTCAAGCCCACGATGGAGGACGCCTACCTCGGGATCGCCGAGGCGTATCGCTGGCGGACCGAGTATGACTCGGCCATCGACTACCTCAACCGCGGCCTTGCCCGCGTCGACCGCGACGCGGCGAAGGTGAAGCTGTACGACGGAATCGTGACGACGGTGCAGGCGAGCGTGGGGCAGGGCAAGCCGCTCACGTCGGTCGGTCTCGACGCACTGGTCGAGTCGGCCAAGATCCAGCTTGCCCGCGGGAATTCCTCGGACGCGCTCGCCCGCCTGGAGAAGGTCCGGGCCGCCGACGCCAAGTACCGCGCGGACGTGGTCGGCGCGCTGATCGTGGACGCGGGCGGCACGCCGTAGGATGAGCCAACGGCTCAGCCGCCTCGTCGGCTTGATTGCCCGGCTGCGCGATCCCGAGGGCGGTTGTCCTTGGGATCGCGCCCAAGATCATCGGACGCTCCGCCCCTATGTCGTTGAGGAGGCTCACGAGGTCGTTGCCGCCATCGACGGCGATGACCCGCAGGAACTCAAGGGCGAACTCGGCGACCTCCTTCTTCAGGTGCTTCTCCACAGCCGGATCGCCGAAGAGGCGGGGGAGTTCACCCTGGACGACGTCATGGAGACGCTGGCAGACAAGCTCGAGCGCCGGCACCCCCATGTGTTCGGGGACGCGCCGTCCGACCTCCCTTCGATCCGGACGCGCTGGGACGAGATCAAGGCGTCCGAGAAGGCCTCGGAACCGGGGCGGCGAGAGGTCGAGCTGCCGCCTCTTCTCGCGGCGCGTAAGCTCGTCTCCTCGCTTCCCGGTCCCGGTTCTGTCGAGAGCCTCCTCGACGCCGCCGACGACGAAGAGCGATCGGGACTCGAACTCCTCGCTGCGGTGGCGCGGGCGTGGAGGAGCGGGGTTGATCCGGAGATCGCCCTACGAAAGGTCGTCGACGCCGTACGCGTTCGCTCGGGGGAGTCGAATGGCCGGTAGACGGTTCTGCGGCGCCGTGCCCTACTGGATTGCGACCACCGAAGACGAGGTCCACTTCGTCGACGCCATCCTGAGCGCGCACGACGGCCTCGCGACCGTCCGGCGGGAATTCAAGCTCCAGGACGGCTCTGCGATGTACAAGGTCTACGTTGCGGAGGGCATGGAGGACGAGTTCCTCGAGGTCATGGATCGTCTGAAGGCGCACGCCCAGATCGGCGCCGTGCTGCGGGGAGGCGAAGATGGGCCTGCTAAGAGCGCATGAGGTCGCACACTCGATCTTCGACGTCGACTACCCCCGTCTTTGGGCGAGCGGCAAACGGGCCGTGATCTTCGACCTCGACAACACCCTCGGCGAGCGGAGGGCCAGCAAGCTTGATCCCAACGTGCGCAAACTCCTCGACGACCTTCGCGACCGCGGCTTCCGCGTCGGCGTGCTGACGAACCGCCGCTGGCGGAGCGTGGAGTCACTCGTCGCGGAGCTCGGACCCGAAATGCCCCTCATTCGGATGGCCCACAAGCCTTCGCGAAAGGGCTACGCAACACTCCTGGGCCGGCTTGGGGTCTCGGCCGCCGAGGCGGTCATGATCGGCGATCGCACGTTGACCGACGTCTTCGGCGCCAATCGGTGCGGGATCCATTCGATCCGCGTGTCCGGCTTCTCGTCCTAGGCCGTCCCACGGCGCGGGTTGGTGGCCCTTCCGGCGTCGGCTATCATCCCACCGTCCGGGGAACGTCCCGGAAGCCACGTCAGGACGTGCAGGAGGGTCGGCCGACGATGAACGCTCGCCACTTGATCTCGCTCGCAAGTCTTAGCTCGGAAGAGGTCTTCGAGATCCTCGAGACCGCCCGGAACCTGAAGCTTGAACACCGTGCCGGGATTCGCCACACGATGCTCGCGGGGAAGACCCTGGCGATGGTGTTCCAGAAGCCGTCCCTGCGGACCCGCGTGTCGTTCGAGGCCGGCATGGAGCAGCTCGGCGGGCACGCGATCTACCTCGGGCCGAGCGACATCAAGCTCGGCGAGCGCGAGACGACGGAGGACATTGCCCTCAACCTGTCGCGGTTCGTCGACGGGATCATGGCGCGCGTGTTCAAGCACGAGTCGATCCTCGAGCTGGCCAAGCATTCGACGGTGCCGGTGATCAACGGCCTGTGCGATCTCCACCATCCTTGCCAGGGATTGGCCGACCTCCTGACCGTGTGGGAGAAGAAGCGCGGCTTCGAGGGACTGACGCTCACGTTCGTCGGCGACGGCAACAACGTCGCCCACTCGCTCATCGAGGGATGCGCCAAGGTCGGCATGGCGTTCCGCATTGCGTGCCCGAAGGGGTACGAGCCGGATGCGAAGATCGTGGCGGCGGCGCGCGCCCTCGGCGCGTCGGTGGAGATCCTCCACGATCCGCTCGCCGCAGCGAGCGGCGCCGACGTGCTCTACACGGACGTCTGGGTGAGCATGGGGCAGGAGACCGAGGCGAAGTCGAAGCAGAACGCGTTCGATGGGTTCACGATCGACAAGAGGCTCCTGGGAGCGGCCAAGAAGGACGCGATCGTCATGCACTGTCTTCCCGCGCACTACGACGAGGAGATCACCTACGAAGCCTCGCGAAGCCCCGGAAGCGCGATCTTCGATCAGGCCGAGAACCGGATGCACGCGCAGAAGGCGGTCCTGGCGCTTCTCATGAAGTAGGCACGTGAGGCAAGGAGGAACGATGGAAGCCCGAGTCGGGGCGGAAGCGAAAGGGGATTGCCTCGTCGTTGCCCGGCAGGCGGAGCGAGCGTCCGTGGCCGTCGCGACGAAGAACCGGAACCTCCTGGAGGCCGGAATTCGCGCGGTGGCCGACGCCGTTCTCGAGACCTTCGGAAGGCCGGGCGTCGCGATCGAGGTTCAAGATCAGGGCGCCCTCGACTACGTCCTCGCCGCGCGGATCGAGACGGCCGTTCGAATGGTGCTCCCCGACGCGAAGTTGACCCGCGCGGAGCGGGTCGAGCGGGCGGCGTCCGATCCCGACCGGCCGCGCCGGAGTCGGCTCTACGCGCCGGGAAACAACCCGCGCCTTCTCGTCGGAATTGACATCCACGGCGCCGACTGTGTCCTCCTCGATCTCGAGGACTCCGTTCCGCCGGGGGACAAGGCCGCGGCGCGCGTGCTCGTGCGGCGTCTCCTCGCCGCCGTCCCGTTCCCTGACGAAGTGTGGGTCCGCATCAACCCGCTCGACGCCGGCGGGCGAGAGGATCTGGCCGAGGTGCTCGAGGGGAGGCCGCACGGCGTGTGCCTGCCGAAGGCCGAGAGCGGCGAAGGCGTCCGCGAGCTTTCGAAGGAGCTCGGAAAGCTCGAGCGGCGACTTGGCTTCGACGTCGGCTCGACGCACATCATGCCGATCCTCGAGACGGCGCGCGGCGTCCTTCGCTGTGAGGACGTCGCGGAGGCCGACGAGCGCGTCGCCGTCGTGGCGTTTGGCGCCGAGGACTACACGCGCGACGTGGGGGCGCGTCGGACCCATGAGGCGCTCCTCTTCGCTCGGTCGCGCGTCGTGGCGGCCGCCAAGGCGGCCGGTGTCCAGGCTTCGGACACCGTGTACGCCGACCTCGCGAACGACGCCGGTCTGGCCGAGGAGTGCGCGCGGGCACGCGACCTTGGGTTCGACGGGAAGGGGGCCATCAACCCGCGGCAGATCCCGATCCTCCATCGCGCCTTCTCTCCGAGCGAGGACGAGCTCGCGAAGGCGCGGACGATCGTCGAGGCGGCGCGCGAAGCCGAATCCCGTGGGCTCGGCGCGGTCGCCGTCGACGGCCGCATGGTCGATCAGCCCGTCCTCGAGCGGGCGCGCCGGCTGATCAAGTACGCCGAGAGGCTCGCGCAGGGAGGTGCGGCATGACCCGAAACGCCTTAGGGCGCGAGATCCCCGACCGGATCGGAAGCCGGAAGGCGATCCCGTTCGGCGGAGCCTTCGCGAAGACCGCGGCGGGGACGAAAGCGCCGCGGCCGCAGAAGGCGGCCGTGCAGCACGAGGACAAGGTGCTCCCGACGATCGAAGCGGCGATCGAGGCGTGCGGCCTCGCGAGCGGGATGACGATCTCGTTCCATCACTCGTTCCGCGAGGGCGACCGCGTCATCAACCTCGTCCTCGACGCGTGCGCGCGGATGGGTTTGAAGGACCTGCGAATCTGCCCAACGGCCCTGTTCGGGGTCCACGAACCGATTGTCGGGCACATCGAGTCCAGCGTCGTGTCGAGGATCGAAGGATCGCTGAACGGTCCCGTCGGCGCGTTCATCAGCAAGGGCGGGAAACTGCGCGAGCCGGCGGTCCTCCGCTCGCACGGGGGGCGCTGGCGTGCGATCGAAGCAGGGACGATGGAGATCGACGTCGCGTTCATCGCCGCGCCGCAAGCGGACCCGTACGGGAACGCGACCGGCATCCGCGGCAAGACGCCGTGCGGACCCATCACGTTCCAGGCCGTGGACGCCCAATATGCGAAGAAGACGGTCGTCGTGACCAGCGACCTTGCGCCCTACCCCGTCTTCCCGATGGAGATCCAGCAAGGGTGGACCGACTACGTGGTCGTCGTCGACGAGATCGGCGACCCGGCGTCGATCACCTCGGGGACGCTGCAGCTTACGAACTCGCCGACGAATCTCTTGATCGCGCGGCTCACGGTGGAGGCGGTGAAGGCGTCGGGGTACTTCAAGGACGGATTCAGCTTCCAGGGCGGGGCCGGGGGCC
>JBFYQP010000195.1:0-3857 GCA_041302745.1 Candidatus Bipolaricaulota bacterium
GATGAACACCCTCGCCTGGCAGCTCATGTCTCTCGGAGTGAAGCTGAATCGGAACATGCACTGCGTCGCCCCGCAGACCGTGCGCGTGGAGGACGCGTTCCGAGATGGAGACCTGATCCTCGATCTCGGCGGCGGGGGGGAGGGCGTGATCGGCCGGCTGCGCGGACGCCAGGTCGTGGCCGTCGACATCCGGAAGGCCGAGCTCGACGAAACCCCAGCGGGACCGATCAAGGTGGTCGGCGACGCGCGCAACCTACCGTTTCCGGATGCGTCGTTCGAGGCGGCCACCGCATTCTTCTTCCTGATGTACGTCCCGGCGACCGATCGATCCGCCGTCGTCCGAGAGGCCTACCGACTCCTCGTGCCGGGAGGATCGCTCCGTGTCTGGGATGTCGCCATTCCGGCGCCCGGCGAGAGGGCGGCCAGGACCTTCGTCGTTCCCGTCTGCGCGGAACTTCCGGGGAAGAAGCTCCGCACGGCCTACGGTGTCCCGTGGCGTGGGCGGGAGATGTCGGACCGCTCCATCGCAGAGCTCGCCAGCGACGCAGGCTTCGCCGTGTCCGTACGAACGGCGAGCGGATGTACGTTCCACCTCGTCCTTACGAAGCCGCCTTACGAAGCCGCCTTAGGAGCCGCCGAGGCGCCACACCGCAGTCCTCTCCCCTCAGTTTGTCGGAGGATCTCGCCGGACCCCTGTCTCCCCTGCACAGGGATGCTTTCCCTTGTGTCGCGCCACTTGACGGCCTACTCTCCCTGGCGCCTACCATGTCGAGAAACCGCGTCGAGGGGAACGGGAACGGCCGGCTGTACCGGGAGTTGTTCGATCGCGTCCCTGTCGGGCTCTACCGGACGACGCCCGCCGGGGAGATCGTCGACGTCAATCCAGCGCTCGTCCAGATGCTCGGCTACCCGGACCGGGAGACCCTGCTGGCCGCGGCGGCGGAGACCGTCTACGCGCGCCGCGAGGCTCGCGACCGCTGGCGCGCGGAGATCGCCGCAAAGGGCACCGTCTCCGGCTTCGAGGCGGAGTGGCGCCGACAAGACGGCGCCCTGATCTGGGTCGAGGAGACCGCGTACGCCGTGCGCTCCAGCGACGGCAAGATCCTCCACTACGACGGCAGCGCGCAGGACGTCACCGCCCGCCACCTGGCCGAGAGCCAACTGGCGGAGGAGAAGGCACGGTTCGAGCAGCTGTTCGCCGCTGCGCCCGAAGCCATCGTTCTGTGCGATGACCGCTCGGTGATCCAGCGAGTGAATGACGAGTTCACAAGGCTCTTCGGGTACGCTGAACCCGAAGCGGCGGACCGCCGCATCGACGAACTTGTGGCGGGAGGCGTCCCCGGACTCGCCGAGGAAGCGCGCCGCGTAACGGACGACATCGCAGCGGGCAAGACGACGTACATCGAGACCCGGCGGCGGCGCAAGGACGGAAGCCTCGTCCACGTCTCGGTCCTCGGCAAGCCGGTGTTCACAGGGACGACGCGTGTCGCCCACTACGCGATCTACCGCGACATCACGAAGCAGGTCGAGACGGAGTCCCGCCTGGCGGAGGAGAAGGCGCGGTTCGAGCAGCTCTTCTCCTCGGCTCCCGAGGCCATCGTCCTCTGCGCCAACGACGGGCGCGTGCTCCGCACCAACGATGCGTTCTCCGCTCTCTTCGGGTACGCGCCCGAAGAAGCGATCGGGCGCGACATCGACGAGTTGGTGGCGCCGGCGGGCGACGTGCTCGAAGACGAGGCCCGAGGAGTCACCCAACGGATCGCAGAGGGTCGCCTGTCGTTCCTCGAGACACAGCGACGTCGAAAGGACGGCCGGCGCGTCCACGTCTCGATCCTCGCGAAGCCCATCCTGATTGACGGCGACCAGATCTCCCTCTACGGAATCTACCGCGACATCACGGCTCAGAAAGAGGCCGAAGCCGCCCTGGCCGAGTCCCACCGCAAGGTAACCCAGCTGCACCAGGCCGCCGACCGACTTGCCGCCGCCGGCAAGGAAGAGGACATCTACCGAATCACGTGCGAGGCAGCGGAACAGGTCCTCGGCTTCTCCCTCGCCGTCCTCTGCATTGCGGACGGAGACGAGTTTGTCTGCCAGGCCGTCTCCTCGCGGATCGGGGTCGAACGCCTCGGCCGCACGCGGATCGATCCCGCAGGCATCGCCATGCGCGCCCTCACGGAGGGTCGTCCGATCATGGCTCACGATCCGAAGCCCGCGAACCTTCCCCTCGGCATCCCGGCCTCGTGCCGCTCGCTCCTGTGCGCTCCGATCGGCCGCCTCGGGGTTCTCCAGGCCGCGTCGTCAGATCCCGACGCATTCAGCGAGGAGGACGGACGCCTCGTCGCGATTCTCCTCGGGCACACGGCGGTTGGCGTGGAACGGCTCCGGCTGCAGAAGGAACTCGTCCGCCAGGCGCGGCACG
Organism: Candidatus Bipolaricaulota bacterium; assembly: GCA_041302745.1. Taxonomy (GTDB): domain Bacteria; phylum Bipolaricaulota; class Bipolaricaulia; order UBA7950; family UBA9294; genus JAPLGD01. The sequence goes on from JBFYQP010000195.1 coordinate 2,420, forward strand.
ATGCGCTGACGGGCGTGTTCAATCGGCAGTACTTCAACGAGTTCATCGCCCAAGAGGTCCTTCGCGCTACCCGCTACGACCACCCGATCGGGCTCCTGATGATCGACGTCAACCGATTCAAGGAGATCAACGACCAATACGGACACCACACGGGCGACATGGTGCTGCGCGAGATCGCGGCGGTGCTGAAGGGGACGGTTCGGAACACCGACATGGTCGTCCGCTACGGCGGCGACGAGTTCCTCGTCGTCCTCACCGAGACCGGCCAGGAGGCCGAAGAGGCGGCGATACGAGTGCGCAGCGCCGTCAAGGAAAGCGCCAAGCTGCGGGAGATCAGCGGATTCGCCGTCACCGTAGCCGTCGGCCACATCTTCTGGCGTCCCGACACGGGAACCCCGATCGAAGAAGCCCTCGCCACCGCCGACGCGCGAATGTACGACGACAAGCGCGCGAGGTAGGCGCCTCCGGCCTAGGGAGCGATCTCCGAGTACAGGTCAAAGACCCACTTCGCCCGGTCGGGCTCTCCAGGGCAGAGCGGCTCTTCGAGACAACGACAACCGTGCGCCGGACGCTGGTACGGGCTCTCCTCAACCCAGGCGTTGAGAGCACGCCACCGCTCGCCGATGTGTCCGAGGCCGACGCAGCGCGTCACCGCGTACTTGCCGGCCGCGACTCGCTTGATCTCAATCGGCGGCGACGCCTCGACGTCGGCGCCGACGACGAGCCAGATCTCGTATCCGTAGTTCGGGCTTCCCGGAGAGGGGTCCGGGTTGTTGAATCCGAAGGTCCGGTAGTTAGGACCGCCGACGCGTAGCCCGATGCTCTCTGCGAAACGCGCGATCCTCCCGGCTGCCTGGTCCTCCGGGTGTCGTCCATAGCCGAGCGCGCTCGCGACGCGCATCGGCGGCAGGTCAACGATTCGGACGTCCGTCAGCGGCATTGTCTCCTCCTCTTCCTCCACGGGCAGAGCTGCAGCACTCCACTCTACCGCCGCAGCTCCGCCCAGTGCGGCGCCGCCCGCCGGCTACCTCTTGAGCCTCTCCTCCTGCGGCAGCACGTTCTCGTACTCCACGGAGCGGAACCACGTGTGCTCGGGCTTCCACGTCTCGAGGTACGTGAACCCCATCCGTTCGTAGAAGTGACGGTTCTTCGTGTGAAACTCGGGCGTCCCAAGTCGCCAGCGCTTGACGTCCGGGTGAAGCCGATAGATCTGACGCATCGCCTCCTCGCCGATACCCCGATCTTGATACATCGGCTCGACAAAGATCCGCCAGAAGTTCTCCATGTGGTACTTCTCCGCGTCCGCCGCGACGAGCACTCCTCCCACGATGAAGTTGCCGAGCAGGATCTTGTAGTAGACGCATTCTCCAGACTGAATCCACTCCACGGTCTGCTTCACATCCATGATGTCGGGAGGCCCGAGCGGGGGATCCTGGAG
>JBFYQP010000201.1:0-6959 GCA_041302745.1 Candidatus Bipolaricaulota bacterium
CGGCGGGACCGATGCACACGGCGCCGTCCGCGAGCTTGAGGTACGGCATCGGCTCGTCGGCCTCGGAGTAGACGGCGATCGAGCGGATGCGGAGCTCGCGGCACGCCTCAATGACACGGAGCGCGATCTCGCCCCGGTTCGCGACGAGGACGGTCTGGAAACTCATAGAGGGTCGAGGACGAAGAGCACCTGGCCGTACTCGACCGGCGCCCCGTCCTCAGCCTGCACGCTCCGAACCCGGCCGGAAACCTCGGCCTTGATCTCGTTCATGACCTTCATGGCCTCGATGATGCAAACGGTGTCGCCGGAATGGACGATCTGTCCGACCTCGGCGAGCGGCGGCGACTCCGGCGTGGCCCGGCGGTAGAACGTTCCGACGAGGGGCGCGGTGACCGCAACGGTCCCGCTCGGAACCCCCGGGACGGCGGCCGGCGCGGCTGCTGTGGACGCGGCGGCGGTCGGGAGCGCTCCGCGCTCCGACGCGCGGCGGACGGTGAGTTGCGAATCGCCTTCGGCGATCGTGATCTCCGTCAGGTCCTCGTCCTTCAGGAGCCTGACGATCTCCCGCAATCGGTCCATGTCCACGGATGGTCCTCCTTGGAGGCGGGGTGATTGTATCGGCAGGGAGTCGAAAGCAACAACGAGCCCGCTTGCACGGGTTCAGGGCTCTTCTATAGAATAGGCAGACTGAGATGAGTACTCCGGGATTCTTAGCCGCGGAAGTGTCGCTCCTGCTTGTGCTCGTGTTCCTTGCTGCGTACAGCTCGGTTTCGGAGACGTCCATTACGTCTTTGACGCACGGTCGTCTCAAGCACCTGATCAACGCCCATCGCCGCAAACGACATGCGTTGACGCATTTGCTGAACGAGCCCAACGACCTGATCACCGCCATCCTCGTTCTCAACAACCTCGTCGGGGTTTCGGCGAGCACACTGATGACGCTGATCGTGATCCAGGTCCTTCCGGCGATGTCGCAGACCTCGCAGGGGCTGATCGCCACGGCGGTCATGACGATCACGCTCCTCGTGTTTGGGGAGATCACGCCGAAGAACGTGGCGAAGCACAACGCGGAGCGGTTCGCCCTCGCGACGATCAACCAGATTCACGCGCTCTCGATCGTCCTGCGACCGGTCGTCTTCTTCTTCCGATCCATCGCGAAGGGGATCGCCCGCCTCTTCGGGATCGACCTCTCGGAGAAGGAGCCGCTGGGCGTGAGCGACGAGCAGATCGAGACCCTGATCGACGCGGGCGAGGAGAGCGGGATGCTCGCCCCGGCGGAGGGGGACATGATCCGCCGGATCCTCGACTTCGACGAGGTGACCGCGGAGCAGGTGATGGTGCCGCGCCCGGACGTCGAGTCGATCGCCGTGGACACGCCGATGGTCGAGGTGCGCGCCATGATCGCGAAGGACGGCCATTCGCGCTTCCCCGTCTACGAGAACGTTCCCGACAACGTGATCGGGACGCTCTACGCCAAGGATCTCCTCGACATCGAGGCGGCGAACGAGGAGAAGACGCTGCGTCAGCTCCTGCGGCCGGCGCACTTCTCGACCACGACCCAGCCGATCAACCTCCTGCTTCGGGAGCTGCAGCGGCAGAAAGTGCACATGTCGGTCGTGATCGACGAGTTCGGAGGGTTGGCGGGGATCGTGACGCTCGAGGACATCCTGGAGGAGATCGTCGGCGAGATTGAGGACGAGTACGACGAGCCGGCTCCCATGCTGCTCGTCAAACGCCTGTCGCGCGACGAGGCGCTCGTCTCCGGAGACATCTCGATCCACGACCTGAACCGGGCGATGGACATCGACCTTCCGGAAGACGAGGGGGTCACGGTCAACGGTCTCGTCCAACACCGCCTGAACGCGCTCGCCAGGCCGGGCGACGAGGTGAAGATCGGTGGGGTCAGGCTCGTCGTCGAGCGGGCAAGCGATCGCGAGGTGACCCGAGCGCGCGTCGTCGCCGACCGCACGTACTCGGCGGAGTCGGAGGGCGACGAGTAGACCCGGATCGCTCGGTCGGAGGGCTCATGGGGATGCGGTGGACGGGGCTTATCCTTGCGGTGGGGCTGGCCATTCTCGCTGCGGCGCCGGCGGCGGCGGTTCCGACGGAGCATCTGACCGTCGCGTACGACGCGGAACGGCACGAGATGCGTGGAACCCTGGACGTGTCGTTCGAATCGGCGCCCGGCACGGTCTACTTCCTCCTCCTTCCGAACCTCGACCGCAAACCGAACCCGTACCTCTCCCCGCGGTCGATCGACGCCGCCTACCCAGCCGGTTTCTCGCCGTCGGGGCTCGATGTCGTGAGGGTGACGTGCGAGGGGGAGAACGGCCCATCGCCCGCGACGTACCGTCTCCTGGCCATGCCGCCCGCGTTCCAGACCTACAACCTGGAGGAGACGGTCCTGGCTGTCGACGCGACGTCGCCGACGATCCGAATCGAGTTCGTGACGACGGTTCCCCGGCTCGCCTCGGGCGACGGCGGGATCACTGATGAGACCTTCACATGGCGGTTCGGGTGGTTCCCCCTCCTCGTCGAGGACGACGGGACGTACGATGAGCGGGACGGGGTTCTCGTCCACGGCGAGGAGGGAGCCTTCCCTCTCGTTCTGCCGCGGGCCGACGTGGACGCCGAGTTCGCTCTGCCCGGCGACGTCCGGTTCTACGCGGGCGCGGACGAGGTTCTGGATCTCGGTCTCTCGGACGACGGCTCGCGGCGCGTTCGAACGGTCAACGAGTCCTCGACCCGGTCGCTCGCGATCACGTTCGGGACCGCGTACGACGAGTACGAGCTCGACGGCCCGACGCCGATCCGCGTCGCGTACTTCGGGGGGCACGAGAACACGGCCCGCCTGCTTGCCACGTACGCGCGCGACATCCTCGCCGAATACGAGGGCCGCTACGGGGCGTATCCGCGGTCCGTCCTGACGATTGTCGAGAACCCGAGCACGGCCGGCGGCGCTTTCTCGGCCGACGGGATCGTCTGGTTGTCGACGCGGTTCTTCACCCACCGCGACGTCTTGCTCCCCGAAGTCCTCCACCGGGTGACCGAGTACGTCCTCGCGCACGAGATCGCTCACCAGTGGTTCGGGGTGGGGATGGGCGTCGACCTCGACGCGGAGGGGTGGCTCTCGGAGGGGCTGGCGCAGTACGCGTCCGTGTCTTACTTCGAGCGGGCACACGGGGCCGACAAGCCGAACCTGATCGACGTCCGCGGCGAGGGAGTCCTCGAGGAGTACGTCTCCCGCTTGTTCGGGTACCTGAACCTTCGCGAGCACCTGATCGAGCTTCCGTACCTCACGTCGGTGTGGAGCGCGTTCGACGAGGAGCTGGTGAAGCCGGCGGCCGACCTGGACTACGCGAACGAGACGTCGACTCGGCTCTACGACAAGGGCTACGTCGTGGCTCGGGCGCTCGCGGCCGCGGTGGGCGAGGAGACGTTCGATCGGGCGCTCTCGCGCGCCGTCGAGGCGGGGCGAGCGGCGCGCCTCGACTCGGCCCTGTTGCGTTCCCTGGTCGAGGAGGAGGCGGGCGTTCCGCTTGAGGAGTGGTTCGACGTCTGGGTGTACGGCGCCGGATCCGTCGACTACGCAGTTCGCATCGTCGGGCGGACCGAGAAGGACGGCGTCCACCAGACGACCGTCGCCGTCACGCGAGAGGGAGGAACGGCCCAGGACGTCGAGGTCGAGGCGACGATGGCCTCCGGAGCCGCCGTGCGCCTCGTCTGGAGCGGGGAAGCGGCAGAGGGGCGCCCTACTGGGGAGAACGGAGGCGCCAAGGGGCGCCCTGACGGGGACGACGGAGGCGACGGGGACGCCCAGGGAGAACTGGTGTTCCAGACGCCGTCCCCCGTGGCCGAAGTAACGATCGATCCGGACCACCGGCTCCCCGATCGAGATCGAATCGACAACCACGCCCCGGTGAAGATCGTCGTGGCAGCAAGTCGCGCCGCGTACCCGCTCGACGCCTACGTCCTGTCGCCGACCGCGTCGGGCGGCATCGTCCTGTCGCGTCTCGATCGATTCGAGCTCGGACTTGAGGAGACCTCCGCGACCGTCGTGGTGCGCCGGGGGCGCGACGTCCAGATCTCCGCGGCCGCGGCGCTCTCGACCGCGGGGCTCGTGGGGAGCTTCGCGGCTGCCGTGACGCGCTACGAGCCGATCGAAACCGGCGCTCCCGGAACCACGTGGGACGCCGCGCTCACGATCACCGGCTCGGCCTACCGGCTCGTCTCTCAGGGCGAACCGTTCTACGTCGCGCGGCTGGCGGCCGTGCGGCTGCCGTCCGTGGCGACAAGCCGGATCGCCGCGGCCGCGGTGGACTTCGTCTCCGGAGGATCCGCGCGCCTTTCCCTCACGGCGTTCGACGAGCTGCGGGTCTTTCCGGGGGTGTACCTCCAAGGGACGGGGTTCCTCGGCTTCAGCTCGGGAGACGTCCCGCAGAGCCTCCTCTTCGACTTCGACGAGCTCGTGTCGGTGGCGCCGTCGCCGGTGCCCAACAAACTCTCGGCAAGCCTCCAACTCGAGTTCCCGTCTGCGGTAGGGCTTCCGTACAACCTGTTCAACCTGGCGATGATCGACGGACAGTGCCTGCGTGTCTACGTTGCCGGCGGCGTCGGTTGGACAAGCGTCGGTCGATTCGGTACAACGTCCCCCAGCGTGGAGGCCGGGATCGAAGAGGAGTTCGACCTCTCCACACTGGGCGGGCTCCTCTCCCTCTCCGTTCGCGTCGGGGTGGCCGTGCCGGTCACCGGCAAGCCGGTTCCCGCCGTCTACGTAGGGTTCTCGCTGTAGGAAAGGGCGCGAAGGAGTCGGACGATGGGGATTTCGAGTCGATGGCTGAACGACTACGTCGACCTTGAGGTGAGCGGGCCGGAGATCGAGCGGCTCGCGGAGCGACTGACCCTGGCGGGGTTGGAGGTCGAGGAGATCCGACCGACGGGGACGCTTGCAGGCGTCGTCGTTGGGCGTGTCACGGCGTGCCGCCCCCACCCGAACTCCGACCATCTGTCGCTGTGCCGCGTCGACGTCGGCGCGGAAACGCTCGACGTCGTCTGCGGCGCCTCCAACGTGCGCGTCGACGCCGTGGTTCCGCTCGCCCGCATCGGGGCGGAGCTCCCGTCCGGCTTTCGGATCGAGAAGCGCAAGGTACGCGGCGAAGTCTCGGACGGGATGATCTGCTCGAAGGCGGAGCTTGGCCTTGAGGAGAAGTCCGACGGGATCTGGATTTTCGACGAGCGACTCGGCCTTGAGATTGGCGCGGACCTCGCGAAGCTGCTCGAGTACGACGACTACGTCCTCGACATCAAGGTGAAGTCGAACCGGACGGACTGCTTTGGGGTGTACGGCGTGGCGCGCGAGGTGGCCGCCGTGCTCGACCGGCCCCTGCGGCCGCTCGACGTGTCGTGCGACGAGACACGGGTCTCCGATCGAATCGAGATTCGGATTGAGGACCCAGACGACACGCCGCGCTACGCCCTGCGCCGCATGGACGGGGTGACCGTCGGGCCGTCGCCGCTCCGGATCCAGCATCGGCTCATCAAGGCGGGAATGCGCCCGGTGTCGAACGCCGTGGACGCCACGAACTACGTGATGCTCGAGCTCGGACACCCGATCCACCCCTTCGACGCGGACTTGCTCGGAAAAACGATTCTCGTTCGCCGGGCGCGAAGCGGCGAGTCGTTCCGAACGCTCGACGGGGTCGAGCGAGCGCTTGACGCCAAGGCGCTTCTCATCACCGACGGAGGACGGCCGATCGCCCTCGCCGGGGTCATGGGGGGAGAGGAGAGCGAGATCCGCGCCGAGACGAAACGGATCCTCCTCGAGGTTGCTGCGTTCGGGCACCAGACGATTCGCGAGTCGTCGCGCTCCGTCGGTCTGCAGACGGAGGCATCGCAACGCTTCGAGCGCGGCATCGGCCCGGAGGGGATCCCCCTCGTCGCGGCGCGCACGGCGCACTGGATACAGAAGCTGACCGGGTGCTCCGTCGGCGCGGGACTGGACGACGCGTACCCCGCTCCCGCCGCCCCGCGAACCGTGACGCTCCGGCCCGAGCGGGCGCGCGCCCTCCTCGGAATGGAGATCGGCGCCGGGGAGGTCGTCGACCTCCTTCGGAGACTCCAGATCCCGGCGAAGAAGGGGCGGGGAGCCTCGGCCGAAGTGACGGCGGAGATCCCGCCGTTCCGACCGGACCTGGAGCGGGAGGTCGACCTGATCGAGGAGGTCGGCCGCATCTACGGTTACGACCGACTCGTGGCGGCGGCGCCTCGCGCCGTCGTGCGGGTGGGGCGAAAGGACGAGGTCGAGGTCGGGAAGGACCGGATTCGTCGCGCACTTGTAGGCCTTGGGATGGACGAGGTCGTGAACCACGGCTTCGACGAGCGCTCCTGGAGAGAGGCGCTGTCGATCGCGGATGCGGATCTGGTCAAGGTGCGGAACCCGATGGCGGTCGGCCAGGGCGCGCTCCGCGGGAGCCTCCTGCCGGGGCTCCTCGCGACGGTCGAAACGAACCTCAGCCGCGGCGTCGACGGAGGGATGCTCTTCGAGCTGGGGCGCGTCTTCTCGGTCGCCCGAGGCGAGACGGACGCGCTCGGAGGAGCCTTCTTCGGGCGGACGGGGCTTCCTTTGTCGGGGAAGGAGCGCGTCTCCTTCTCCGCCGCGAAGGGCCTTCTCGACCGGCTGTTCGGGTGCCTCCGCCTCGACGGGATGAGCCTCGTCGCCGACGGCGCGCCCCCGCACCTGCACCCGGGGCGAAGCGGCGTCTGGACCCACGACGACCGGGCGGTCGGGACCTTCGGGGAACTCCACCCGGACCTCGCGGGACGGTTCGCCGTTCCGACGACGGTCTACACCTTCGAATTCGCGCTCGACGCCCTCCTGGCGGCCGACCGTCCGGCGCGCTACACGCCGGTTCCTCAGGTGCCTGCCGCGAAGAGGGACCTTTCCCTCACGGTCCCGGTTG
>JBFYQP010000081.1:0-4256 GCA_041302745.1 Candidatus Bipolaricaulota bacterium
CCGCCTACGAGCGGGCACCTAACGCTCGTAGCAGTCTCGACAGCGAGCTTCGTACGTTCCCAGTCCGCCCACCTGGATCACCGGGCCGTTCGACGAAGCCGGCTTCCCGTCGATCAGGCGCTGCGACCGCGTCGCGACCCCGCCGCACTTGACGCACACCGCCTGAAGCTTGTCGACCTGGTCGGCGAGCGACAAGAGCGTCGGCATCGGACCGAACGGCTCCTCCGCAAAGGTGAGGTCGAGCCCGGCGACGACGACGCGCTTCCCCAGGCCGACGAGGGTCTGGCAGAGATCGGGGAGCTTGGCGGAGAAGAAGTTGCCCTCGTCGAAGGCGATCACGGCCGCCGCGTCGATGGCGGGGCGCCCGACGATCCGTTCGAGCGCCTCGAGCGTCTCGTCGCCGGGCGCCAGGAGGTGCGCCGCAAACTCCCGCCCGTAGTGGGTCATGATCGACGTCGTGCTGTACCGATCGTCGATCGTCGGCTTGAACAGAAGGATCGTCCCGTGCGCGATGCGGACCCGTTCGAGCCTGCGGATGAGCTCCTCCGTCTTCCCGGAGAACATGCACCCCGTGATCACTTCGAGCTGGCGCGTCTTCGTCGTCACGTCCCCTCCTCAGGTAGCGGCAAGAAGTCCGTACAGAAAAGCGATTCGACCGGCCACGGGCTGGCGATGATCTTGTTCTCGAAGAGGAACGCCTGGAGCGTGCCCCACACCCCCGCGTCATCGTGCCTCGCCCCCTCGGCGTAGAGCGGGAGGGTCACCGCGTAGGCACGGCGGTCGAGTTCGTCGTCCAGATCCGGGTTCGCGCGCAGGAACGCGTCGAACGCGGCAGCGGGATCGTCCCGCGTGGCGGCCACGGCGTCGGCCACGGCGGCCAAGAACGTTCGAAGGTCCTCGCGCCTCTCCGCCGCCAGGTCGGGGTGAACGGCAAACACAAGCTCGTACGTCGCAGGAACGCAGTACGCCTCCTGCGGAAAGAAGATCCCCGGCCTGCCGATGAGGTCGACCTCGATCGGCTCGAAGTTGCGGAACGCGCCGATCGCGTCCACGCTCCCCGCAAGGAGCGAGGCCACTGTGCTGTAACCGATCGGGATCAGCTCGACCGCGTCCGGGTCCACGCCCGCGCAGCGGAGCATCGTCCGCCACAGCACCGGCTCGAGCGGCTCGAGGGAGTATCCGATCCGCTTCCCCGCGAGATCGGAGAGCGACTCCATCGTTCCGTCCGAAAGCGCGAGGAGCCCGCCGAGCCCCTGGCCGATGAGCGCACCCACCGCGACGAGCGGCAACCCCTCCGAGCGCGCGATCAGGTAGTTCATCTGCGGCGTCAGGCAAACGTCGACGGCTCGGGCCGCCGCCAGTTTCACGGGATCGCTCGGGTCGCCCGGGACGATCAGTTCGACGTCAAGCTTCCCCTGCAAGGCCTCGACGGCGACGTAGAGCGGCACGTGGTTCGGGTTGGGAAAGAAGTCGAGGCACACGCGGAGAGGGCTTGCCTGGGCGGCCACGCCGACTGCCAACGCAGCACCGAGCAGCACGACGAGCTTCGCCCACAACGTCCCCTCCCCCCTCTCACCCGAAGCGACGGCTGTGCGCCGCCCAGTGGAGCACCCGACGCTCGATTATCCGGAACCCGGCAAAGAGAGACAACCCAATCAGCGTCAGCATCAGGATCGCCGCGAACACGAGGTCGACGCGCAGGCGCGCGTTCGACTGCAGCATGAGGTACCCGAGGCCGCGGCGGGCGCCCACCCACTCTCCGATCGTCGCCCCGACCACCGACAGCGTCGCCGCGACCTTGAGACCCGAGAAGAGAGCCGGAAGCGCCGCCGGCAGAAGCAGCTTCCCGAGCGTCTGGCGCCGCGACGCGCCCATCGTGCGGAAGAGGTCGACCATGTCCGAGCGCGTCGAACGAAGCCCATCGAGCGCGTTCACGGCGACGGGGAAGAAGCCGATCAGCGCGGACACCACGACCTTCGGCCAGAGGCCGTAGCCGAGCCACACGATCAGAAGCGGAGCCATCGCGAACACCGGCACCATCTGGGATGCGATGACGAACGGTTCCACCGCGCGCCGGACCCCGTCCGAGTAGAAGAGGATGACGGCGAGCCCCAGGCCTCCCGCGCCGCCGAGGAGAAGCCCGAGGAGGATCTCCGCGAGGGTGACTCCGGCGTGCCCGAGGAGGAGCGGGAACTGCAGGAAGAACGTCGCGAAGATCCGCGACGGTGGAGGCAGGATGTAGACAGGGACGCCGAAGGCCCGAACGCCCATCTCCCAGAGTCCGAGCGCCGCCAGGAAGAGCAGAGCCGGAACGAGGACTCGACGCGCCGTCACGACGTCCCTCCCACGAGCACAGACAGGATCTCCGCTCGACGGCGCATGAACGCCAGGTCGGTTCGCGATCGCGGACGCGGAAGGTCCTCGAAGCTCCACTCGGACAGCACGCGAGCCGGACGTGGAGTCAAGACGACGAGCCGATCTGAGAGGACCACGGCCTCTTCCACATCGTGCGTGACCAAGACGATGGTCTTCCGAAGCTCGTTCCACACGGAAAGGAGCCAGTCCTGCATCGTCGCGCGCGTCAGCGGATCGAGCGCGCCGAGCGGCTCGTCGAGCAGGAGGATCGAGCGCCCGGAGAGGAACGTTCGCATGAGGACGACCCGCTGCTGCATGCCTCCGGAGAGCTGCCACGGGTACGTCGACTCGAACCCGGAGAGGCCGAACCGCTCGAAGAGACCTGTTGCCTCCGCAAGCGCCGTGGCTCTCGGGACGCCGGCGATCTCCGAGGCGAGAACGGCGTTGTCGATGGCCTTTCTCCACGGCAGGAGCGTGTCCGACTGGGGAAGGAGCGCCGCCGCGCCAAGGCGCTCCTCGCGTGCCCCGTTTACGCTGGCGGTGCCTGCGTCCGGCTCGAGGAGACCAGCGATGATCCGAAGGAGCGTCGTCTTTCCACAGCCGGACGGCCCGATGACGGTAACCCAATCCCCGTCGCTCGCGGAGAGGGACACGGAGTCGAGGACGCCGATGCGGACGCCCCGAACGTCAAACGCCTTCTTCACCGAGTCGACCTCGAGAACCACCGGCGACCTCACACAAACCCCTCCACGCACCCTGTGCGTATCTCGATTGTAGCGGTTCTCTAGGCGTGTTGGCCGAGGGCGGAGCCCAGGCTATACTAGCTGCCCCATGGCCGACCCCAGTCGCGGACAAGCGCTCGAAACGACACGAACGGAGTCGTACTACGTCGCGCGACGCCGAGCCTACAGAGTCCTCCTCTACGTGCTCATGTTTGCCGGGTGCGCCGTCATGCTGCTTCCCTTCTTCTGGATGGTCACGACGTCGTTCAAGACGGACCTGGAAGCGATGCGGATGCCGCCTCAATGGATCCCGAGGACATGGCTGTGGGAGAACTACCCCGTGGCGCTCGCCCGAGCTCCCTTCGGCCGCTACTTCTTCAACAGCTTCTTCGTGTCGATCCTGTCGACGATCGGCGAGGTGTTCACGACCATCCTGGCCGCGTACGCGTTCGCCAAGATTCGGTTCTTCGGGAAGAACTTCCTCTTCGCGCTTCTCCTCGGAACGATGATGATCCCGGGGGAGATGCTCCTCGTCCCGAACTACGTCACGCTCGTGCGGCTGAACTGGTTCGACCACTACGAGGGGCTCATCATCCCGTGGCTCGCCTCGGTGTTCGGGATTTTCCTCTTGCGCCAGTTCTTCCGGTCCCTCCCCGACGAGCTTTGGGACTCGGCGCGGATCGACGGGTGTCGCCGATTCCGCTACCTGTGGACGGTGATCGTTCCGCTCTCGAAGCCGGCCATCCTCACGGTCGCTCTTCTCAAGTTCCTCGGGAGCTGGAATGCTTTCCAATGGGTGCTCCTGATGACCAACACGCAATCCATGCGGACGATTCCGGTCGGACTGCTGACGTTCAGTTCGGACATCGGCACGGAGTATCAGCTTCTCATGGCCGCGTCGGTCGTGGCGATCGTTCCGATTCTGATCCTCTTCTTCTTCACACAGAAGCAGTTCATCCAGGGCGTGGCCCGGACAGGAATCAAGTGATGACTTCAGAGTCAAGGAGGTGGTCGGCCTTCGGAGAGACAGTGCGTCGTCGAAAGGCTGATCCGGCGGAACCACAAGGCAACAAGGAGGGAACATGCTGCGCAAGTTTATGTTGGTTGGGCTCGCTGCGGTCTTGCTGTTCGGAATGGCAGCGATCGCGCAGGAGCCCGTGACGATCGAGTTCTGGCACG
>JBFYQP010000043.1:0-23151 GCA_041302745.1 Candidatus Bipolaricaulota bacterium
ACGGGCGGCTGCTGGAAGAGCTCGCACCCCGCGAGCAGAAGACAGCCAAGGACTCCGAGTGCAAGAACCAGACGACGCTTGAACATGACGGCCTCCCTTTCTCCCTGCCAGGATAGCCGGCGGCGACGCAGAAGGGAAGTGCGATCAGCGCCTACGCGCCGGCCGCTTGCGTGAGGCAGCGGGCGACGAGGTCGCCCGTCACCTCGCGACGGTAGCGAGCGGTGGCCCGCACATCGTCGATCGGTGAAACCTCTTTCGCGGCGAGGGCTCCGGCGTGCTGGATCGTCTCTTCGTCGAGAGGCTGTCCGGAAAGCCACTCCTCCGCGGACCGGAGTCGGAGCGGAACCGGTGCGACCGATCCGGCCGCGAGACGAACCTCGACGCCCGTTCCCCGCGAAACGGCGGCGAGCCCGCCGACGCTGGCGATGGCGATGGTCAGAGCGCGCCGCCGGCCCACCTTGTGGAAGAACGGGATCCAGTCTTGCCTCGAGGCGGGGACGTGAATGGCGCGGATGTACTCGCCGCGCTCGAGGACCGTGCGCCCGGGTCCGAGGAAGAACCCGTCGATGGGGACGGCGCGCGAGCCGCCCTCTCCGACGACCTCGAGGTTCGCCTCGTAGAGCAAGAGAGGGATCGCGCTGTCGGCGGCCGGCGATGCGTTCGCCAGGTTTCCCCCGAGGGTGCCGCGATTGCGGATCTGGACGCATCCGAGGACGCGAAGAACGTCGGCGAGCAGCGGGGCTTGTTTTCCAACCTCCCTCGACGCAAGGATCTCGCCGAGCGGGGTTGCGGCGCCGATACGGAGAGTCCCTCCGGTCGTCTCGATTCCGTGAAGCTCGGGGACGGCGGCCGGGTCGACGAGGCTCTTCGGTCGAACGAGGCCGGAGCGCATCTTGACGATGAGGTCCGTCCCGCCGGACAGAAGCCAGGCGCCGTCCTTGCGCAGGGCGTCGAGAAGATCGTCTTCCGTGTCTACTCGAACGTAGCGCAGCACGAGGCCTCCTCTTGCGTCGTGAGATCGCCGGGGCGGTCGATGTCCCGAACGCAGCCCGGATCCTCGACCTCGACCGTCCGAAGGCGGTCGGCATGCCGGCGGATGAAGTCCTTCCCGCCGGTGTCGCCATGAAGCGACGCCCGAAGGCCGTCCCACTGGCTCCGGCGGAAGAACACGGGGAACCCGCGAACGCCCTGCCAGCACGGGGCTGCGATTTCCGCCTCCGCGGCCAGGCGGAGGACGGCGCGAACGGTCGCGGGCTGAAGGAACGGCATGTCTGCGTGGACGATGACGACTCCCTCCGCTTCCGCAGGGAGGGCCGAGAGTCCGAGGGCGAGCGAGGACGCCATGCCGCGCTCGGGCGACGGGTTCAGGACGACCCGCCGTCCCGTGAGGTCGACCTCGCGCCGGATTCGTTCGACGTCCTTTCCCAGAACGACCGCGACGCATCGAATTCCCGAGGCGTCGAGGGTCGCCAGGACGCGACCGAGGGAAGGGGCGCCGTCGATGTTGATGAGCGGCTTGACTCTCCCCATCCGCCGGCCGAGCCCTGCGGCAAGGACGAGACCTGCGATCATGCGGCCTCCCGCGCGCGGGCCTCGGCGAGGCGCTCGGCGGCCCGCTTCACGGCGTCGACGATCTTCACGTAACCGGTGCAGCGGCACAGGTTCCCCTCGAGCGCCGTGAGGATGTCCTCGTCGGACGGCGCCGGGTGGTCGCGGAGCAGCGCGTAGGTCGACAAGACGAACCCGGGGGTGCAGAAGCCGCACTGCGCCGCGCCGGCGTCGACGAACGCCTGTTGGATGGGGTGCAGCCGCGGGCCGTCGGCGAGCCCCTCGATCGTCAGCACGTCGCGTCCCTCGGCCTGAGCGGCGAGGACGAGGCACGAGTTCACGGGGCGGCCGTCGAGGAGGACGGTGCAGGCGCCGCACTCCCCCTCGCCGCATCCCTCCTTCGTTCCCGTGAGGTGAAGTTCGTCGCGAAGCGCATCGAGGAGCCTCATCTCGGCGTCCGCCTCGACGCTCGCGGCGCGTCCGTTCACGGTGAATCGAACCTTCATAGGTGGCGCTCAATCTCCTTCAACGACGGCTCCACGGGAATGGGAGATCCGACGATGGTCCGCGGTGAGGCCACGTCCTTGAGGCCGTTGCCCGACACGACGATGGCCGCCGTCTTCCCCTCCAGTCTACCCGTGACGGCGAGCTTGCGAAGCCCGGCGTACGAGGCCGCTCCGGCCGGCTCGGCGAACACGCCGGTCGTACGAGCCAACGTCACGATCGCGTCGAGGATCTCTGCGTCGCTCACCGTGACGAACTCGCCGCCGTTCCTCGCGACGTACGTGACGGCCTTGACGACGTCACGCGGCTTGCCGACACAGATGCTGTCGGCGACCGTGCTAGCGTCTCCGTCCTCGATGGCGACGGCGCGTCCGCGGTACGCGGCGAACGCGCGGGCGATCGGCGCCGAACCGTCCGCCTGGACGCCGATCACGCGGGGGGCGCGGTCGATCAGCCCGAGGCGGACCAGCTCGTCGAACCCCTTGCAGAGCCCGCTGATCACCGAGCCGTCTCCGACGCCGATGAAGACGACGTCCGGCGGGTTCCACCCGAGCTGCTCGGCGATCTCGAACGCCCCCGTCTTCTTCCCCTCGACGAGGTACGGGTTCACGGCGGCGGACCGGTTGTACCACCCGAACGCCTCGGCCGCCTCCGCGGCGAGGTCGTAGGCGACGTCGTAGGATCCGTGGACCAGGAAGACCTTGGCCCCGTAGATCAGGAGCTGCGCCACTTTGGCCTCCGGGGCGCGCTCGGGGACGAAGATGATCGTCCGAAGATCGGTGGACGCTGCGAAGCCGGACAGGGAGGACGCGGCGTTCCCCGTGGAAGCGCACGTGACGACGGGCCTCGCCTTCTCCTGGGCCTTGATGACGACGACCGAGCTCGCGCGGTCCTTGTAGGAGGCCGTGGGGTTCTGCCCATCGTCCTTCACGTAGAACGCGGCCAACCGAAGTTCCTTCGCGAGCCCCGGAAAGGCGTAGAGGGGCGTCCAACCGACGCGGAGCGGCTGGATGAACCGGCGGTCCTCGATCGGGAGGAGGGCCTCGTACCGCCACATCGAGGAGAGCCCGGTCTCGGAGAACGAGGAAGGCTCGAGAGTCCGGCGCAGACGGTCGTAGTCGTAGAGGACTTCGAGCGTGCCGCGCCGCGGCCCACAGGAGGGGCAGGTGTAGTCCACGCGCGTGGGGTCGTACTCGACCCCGCAGCTGATGCAGCGCAGAGCGGCGATGTTGCCCATCAGGAGGCTCCTTCTTCTCGGCTTGGGAGGATGAACGGGACGGACGTCCGCAAGGCGTGGAACAGGGCGGCCGCCTCGACGGCGGCGCGCAGAGAGCGTGTTCCGTTGCCCTTTCGGCGCGGGCGTACCTCGGCGACGGCGAGCGCCGGGGTCAGGCGGGCCGTGAGGTCGGCGTCCTCGTAGGCGTAGCCGTCCTCCGACAGGACCACGCGAAGCCACGTACCGTCTCCGGTCTTCGCGTGGAGCGCCGCGCCGTCGACGAACAGGGCGCTGTGCCCGGCGGCGTCGAACGCGGCGCGGTCCCAGAAGAGTCGTGGCTTCTCGGCGTACGGCTTCCCCTCGTGGACGCAGAAGGTCGTGCAGTTCCCACACTCGTTGCACAAGTCGTCGACGTGGAGGATCTGCCGGGGCTGAGCGATTGAGACGCGCTCGTGGCCCACGACGGCGCCGTCCGCAAGAGATACGACGGGGACCTGGACGTCGAGCGGTGCGATCTCGTACGGGACGTTGGCGCGGTTGGGGCAGACCTGGACGCACTTGTCGCAGACGGTCGCGCATTGGAGGCAGCGCGACGCCTCCAGAGAAGCCTCTTCGGCGCGGAGGCCGGACGTCACAAGCTCGAACCCGTGCCGCTTGGCGGCGGGGCGGCGCGCCGGCTCCTGGCGGTCGGCTCGCCGGGCTCGGCGCCGGTGGATCTCCTCGATGTTCCGGGATGCGCTCGGCGTTTCGCGGGCCGCCGAAGCGGGGAGTGGAATTCCCAACTCGGCCAGGATCGCCTCCGCGGCGCGCCGCCCGTCGGCGGCCGCGGCCACGACGATCGCCGGCCCACGGACGAGGTCGCCGCCGGCGTAGATCCGGTCCGGAGTTGCCCGGCCGGTGGCCTCGTCGACGACAACGGCCCCGTTCGGCCGGGTTTCGAGCATCCACGAGCGCAGCAAGTTGTGATCGGAGTTCTGGCCGGTGGCGACGATGACCGCGTCGGCCGGCAGCCGGAGGTTGGTTCCCGGAACCGGTTCGGGGCGGCGGCGCCCGTCGGGTCCCGGTTCGCCGAGGCGGTTCCTGACGCACTCGACGGCGACGGCGCGGCCTTGCTCGGCGACGACGCGTACGGGAGAGACGAGCTCGAGGAGAACGTTGCCCTCCTCGAGCAGGAGGGCAACCTCGTCGGCGTCGGCGGGCATCTCGTCGCGCGTTCGGCGGTAGGCGACCGTGCACGGGCGGTGGGAGAGGCGAGATGCCGCTCTCGCCGCGTCCATCGCGGTGTTCCCTCCGCCGATGACGACGACCGAGGTCCCAAGGGCCGGCGGCCGTCCGTGGGCGACGCGATCGAGGAAGTCGACGGCGCCGTGGACTCCGTCGACGGCGATCCCCGCGACGTCTCCGGGCATGGAGTCTCTCGGGAAGCCCGTGGCGACGTAGACGGCTGCGAAGCCCTGCGCAAGGAGGTCGCTCGGCGTCGCGATCGGCGTGTTCGTGCGGATCGAGACGCCGAGGTCCTCGATGCGTGCCACGTCGGCGGCGACAACGTCCGGGGGGAGTCGGAATGCGGGGGCGAGCGCAGGCATTCCGCCGGCGCGGTCCTTCGCTTCGAAGACTGTGACGGCGACGCCTGCGAGCGCGAGGTGGAAGGCGGCGGCGAGCCCCGACGGCCCCGCGCCGACCACGGCGACCTGCTTCCCTGTGGGTGCGGCGGGGGTGAGGCATGCGTGCCCGTGCTCGACGGCAAACCGCTTCAGGTCACGGATCCCGACGGCTCGATCGACGTTCGATCTCGTGCAGCGGGTCTGACAGAGATGCGTGCAGATGTGGCCGGTGATGCCCGGGAGGGGGTTCCGGCGGAGAATCGCCGCAAGTGCGGCGTCCGGATCGCCGTCCTCGAGGTGAGCGACGTACTCGGGCACGTCTTGGCAGACCGCGCACGCTTCGACACACGGCGCCGCGATGCAGTCAAACGCCGCGAGCGGCGACGCCACTTTGGGGAGCTCCGGCGGTGCGTAGCTCTTCGCGTACCGAGGGTCGGAGAGGGCGTCGGCCGCGGCGCGTACCAGGGCGCGCTCGGCGTCGGCGGCGAACGCCGCGAGCGAGGCGGCGCCTGCCGCGGCCATCGCGTCGGAAATGCGCTCGAGGTACTGGGCGAGCCGACCGTAGCCTCCCGGCTTCAGAAGATCGGACGCGACGGTCACGGGGCACGCGCCGGCGGCGAGGAGCGAGGCGACGTTGTCGGCGTTGGCCCCGGCGGAATACGAGACCGGGAGATCGGGGAACTCGCGCCGCAGCCGCAGGAACAGGTCGAGAGTGATTGGGTAGAGCGGGCGCCCCGACAGGTACATCTCGGCGCCCGCGAGGACGCCGCGGTGGTTTCGCACCTCGAGGGTGTTCGACAGCTTCACGCCGAACGTCCGACCGCATCGATCGGCGGAGCGCCGAAGCGACGCGATCAGCTCGCGGGCCCGGTCGTAGGACAGGTCGTGGGCGAAGGCCGCGTCGGGAACCTCGACCTCCACGAAGCCAAGGCGGTCGTGGAGGAGTTCGGCCAGGCGCTCCTTCCCGAGGAGAGTCGGGTTCAGCTTGACCGTCGTGTGCAGTCCTCGCTCGGCGAGGAGATGGGTCGCGATCCGCTCGATCTCGTCGGGCGGACAGCCGTGCATCGTAGAGAGCGTGACGCTGTTGGCGATGCTGTTCGGGATGTCGACGTCGGCGAAGCGCGGGAACTGGGCCCGAAGCGTCTTGCGGATCGGGTCGAGGATCTCCGAGGCGTCCTCGAGCGAGTCCATGAACCGTTGCATGCGGGCGCTGCGGATTCCCTCAAGGTTGTAGCCGACGCTCATGTTGAAGACCGTGCCGAGCGGAGCGCGGGCTTCGGGATCGAGGAGTCGGTGAAGGATGTGGACGAGGGCCCACGCCGACGCGTACTCGCGGGCGGACTGTTCCAGACGAAGCTCCTGCGACCACTCGACGTTGTACCCCTCGTCGGCGGCGTCGATGCACGGGCGCGGAATGTCGAGCTCGTCCATCACTTGGACCGTCTTCAGCTCGATGAACCGTCCGCCGCACAGCCACGCCGAGACGATGTTTCCCGCAAGCTGGGTGTGCGGCCCGGCGGCCGGGCCGACCGGGGTCGCGAGCGGAGAGCCGAAGATGCGGGTCTCGTACGGGACGGCCTCACGCGGCATGTAGAAGAGGCCGCCGGGAATCCCAAGGATGCTCCCGCGTTCGCGGTACTCGTCGAGGACGCGGCGAAGAAGCGGCTCGAAGGGCGTCGGACGCATGGCGTGGCTCAGGGTTGCCTCCCTACGCGATTCGCTTCCACAGGCGTCGCGCCTCCTCTCGGGCGTGCGCGTACTCCTCGCCCTCGTCGAGCTCGACGAACGCGCCGTTCCGCAGGACCGGACGCCCGGACACGAACAGGTCGCTCACGCGGAGCGCGTGCACGGCGACCCCGAAGAGCAGGTGGCCGAGAACGTTGGCGGCGTCGAGTGGCGTCGGGGCTGCGTAGTCCAGGACGGCGATGTCGGCGGGCGCCCCGGGGACGAGGTGTCCGGCCCGAACTCCGAAGAGGCGCTCGACGATCGCCGGGTTGTTCTGGAAGAGCAGCCGGTCGAGCTGCGGAAACGCCCCAACGAGCGCATCCTGCCGCGCTTGGCGTTGGGCGAGGCCGGCCGTGAAGAGCTCGGCGAGCATGTTCGCGCCGAGCCCGTCGGTTCCGAGCCCGGTCAGGATGCCGCGGTCGAGGAATCCGTCGAGGTCGAAGGTGCCCACGGCGTTGTTCATGTTGGACCGAGGGTTGTGGACGACAATCGCGTCCCGCTTCGCGATCAGGTCCTTCTCGGCGGCGTCCACGTGCAGGCAGTGAGCGAGGATCGAACGAGGGCGGAGCAGGCCGAACCCGTCGAGCCGTGGAACGATGCGGGCGCCGTGGCGCTTCACGCACTGCGGCTCGTCTTCCGGTCCCTCGGCGACGTGGATGTGGATTCCCGCTCCGTCCGGAAGCCGCGCCGCGGCGGCTTCGATCGTTCGGTCGCTGAGCGTCAACGAGGCATGGAGCCCGAAGTGCCCCGAGCAGAGCGAATCCTGTGGGTCGAGGGCCGCGAGGAAACGGGCGTTCTCCTCGATTCCGAGAAGGGCGCGTTCGTCCCCGTCGCGATCGGACGTCTCGTAGCACAGAGACGCGCGAAGTCCCACCCGGCCGCACACGGCGTCGCGCACGCGATCGAGAGAGCCGGGAATCGCGTTCGGACTCGCGTGGTGATCGATGAGGGTCGTGACCCCGCACCGCGCAGCCTCCATCGCGCCGACGAGGGCGCTCGTCGCTACGGCGGAGTCGTCGAGGGCTTTGTCGAGCCGCCACCAGAGCTGCTCGAGGATCTGCGTGAACGACTGAGGGGCGTAGCCGGGGAGGGACATCCCCCGCGCCAGGCTGCTGTAGAGGTGGGTGTGGACGTTGATGAGCCCGGGAATCGCGAGCCTTCCCTCGGCGTCGATCCTCTCGTCTGCGGCGAAGCGACCGCTTGGGTCCGCAACGACCTCGACGACCCGACCGTCCTCAATCCGGATCGATCCACGCTCGATCACCCGCTCTCCATCCCACACGACGGCGTTCTCGATCGCTTGTTTCATCGGACCCCCGTTCCGGTCGGCGCTTCCTTCAGCCCGTGAGGGAGAGGATAGCGGCTGTCGGACGGTCAGACAACGCCGCCGCAGGCCAAGCGGATCGAGGGTCGCCCGCCGAGAAACGGAGGGCGGGCGGAGGTGCGGTTCGCCCCCGCCCGCCGGATGAGGCACGGCGTTCCCGACAGGAAGTCGGTACGTGGAATCAGAGGATACCATCACATGAAGGATACGACAAGATGGGCAGATCGGCGGATGGGCAGGTTACGCGGCGCCGTTCTGGCGGCCCTGTGGGGCTGTCGCTCGGTTGTGGACTCGGGTCGCCGGGTCCGCTTGTTTCGGCCCGAGGCGATGGCAATAATCGACGCGTAGAACGCGAAGGAGACGTGGAAGACGTGGGACTTCAGCACATCCAGTCGATCGCCCGGCCGACCACGGCGGATGAGGCGTGGCGGCTTCGGACGGCCGATCCGGAGTCGACGCGGTTCCTCGGCGGTGGAATCGACCTCGTCCTGTACACGCCGGAGACGGTGACAACGCTGATCGATGTCTCGCGGCTCGGACGCGCCGGCGTCGCGTCAGGCAGGAACGGGTTCGCGATCGGTGCAGGGACGACGCTCTCGGCGATCCTTGAGGCGCCGGAGATCGCGAGCTATGCGGGCGGCTTCCTCGCCGACGCGCTACGGCACGTCGCGTCCCCGCTGCAGCGCAACGTAGCGACGATCGGCGGCGCGGTGGCGCGTGCCCATCCTTGGTCGGACGTCGTGCTGGCTCTCTTGGTCCTCGATGCGAACGTTGAGATCTTCGACGGCGCCGCCCGCTCCGTTGCGGTCGCGGACTTCTACGCCTCGCGATCGCAGAACGTCGCTCCGCTCGTCACGGGAATCCGGCTGCCCCTACGGACGCCTTCTACGCGAGGCGCGTTCGAGAAGTTCGGGCGAACCGGGTTCGACGTCGGACTTCTCAACTGCGCATGCGTGGCGGAGGTCGCGAAGGGCATCTGCCGCGGCGTCCGAGTCGCCGCGGGCGGAACCCCGTCCCTGGCGCGGCGGCTTCCCGAGGTCGAAGAGGTCTTGGAAGGAAAGCGTCTCTCGTCGGAGGCGATCGCCAACGCGGCGACGCTCGCGGCGCGCGGGGTCGACGCTCGGGATGACCGCCGTGCATCGGAGTCGTACCGAAGAACGCTGACCGAGGTCGGCGTTCGGCGCTGCTTGGAGCGGCTGGCGGACGGCGGAGCGGAGGGGACGCGATGACGAGTCTCGAACTGACCATCAACGGCGAGCGTCGCGTGGTCCATGCAGCTCCTGGAGACACGCTGCTCGAGGTGCTGCGCCGAGAGGGCTACGTCGGCGTCAAGAAGGGGTGCGGGTCGGGGGATTGCGGAGCGTGCACCGTGCTCCTCGACGGCCGTGCGGTCAACGCCTGCCTCGTCCTGGCGGCGAAGGCGGAGAAGAGAACGATCCTGACGATCGAAGGGCTGGCGGACGGCGGCGCGCTCCACCCGATCCAGGAGGCATTTCTCGACGAAGGCGCGGTGCAGTGTGGATACTGCACGCCGGGCATGGTTCTCTCCGCCTACGACCTCCTGTCTCGGAACTCGGCTCCGAGCGAGGGGGAGATTCGCGAAGCGATCTCGGGCAATCTGTGCCGGTGCACGGGCTACGTGAAGCAGGTTCGAGCGATCCACGCGGCGGCCGAGCGGATGAGGAGCGGGCGGAATGAGTGAGCGAACGCGCGAGCCGTTCGCCGTCGTCGGGCAGAGCGTTCGCAAGGTCGACGGCGTCGGGCTGGTTAAAGGAAACCCGAAGTTCGTCGCCGACGTCGACCTGTCGAAGGCTCTCCACGTCAGGATTCTTGGGAGCCCTCACGCGCATGCGCGCATCGTCCGCATCGACACCTCTGCGGCGGCGCAGATTCCCGGTGTGGTCGCGATCCTGACGCACGAGAACACGCCTTCGACGCGGCACACGACGGCGGGCCAGGGGTATCCGGAGCCGTCGCCCTACGACGTGCGGATGTTCGACACGAAGGTGCGCTTCGTCGGCGACCGCGTGGCGGCGGTGGCGGCCGAGACGGAGGAGGCGGCGGAGGAGGCCCTACGGGCGATCCGGGTCGTGTACGAAGAGCTGCCCGCGGTGCTCTCGATCGACGAAGCGAGAGCCGAGGGAGCTCCCGTGATCCACGACGAGACGGACGCGACGGGGATCTACGAAGCCGCGCGAAACATCGTCGCCGATGTGGACATTGACGTGGGCGACGTCGGACGGGGATTCACGGAGTCGGACGTTGTCGTCGAGGCGACGTGCGAGACCCAGTACGCCCAACACACGCCCATCGAGACCCACGTCGTCCACAGCTACCTTGACAGCGACGATCGGCTGGTCCTCCGGACGAGCACACAGGTCCCGTTCCACGTTCGGCGAATCGTCGCGCAGACGCTCGGGATCCCGATCCAACAGATCCGGGTGATCAAGCCGCGCGTCGGCGGGGGGTTCGGAACCAAACAGGAGGTCCTGCTTGAGGACATCGCGGGCTGGGTGACGCTCCGGACGGGGCGTGCCGCGTTCCTCTGCCTGTCGCGCTCGGAGGAGTTCATCGCGGCGCGGACGCGCCATCCCATGCGCGTGCGCGTGAAGCTCGGCGCGAGGAGGGACGGCGTGCTCCACGCAATCGAGATGGAAGCGACGTCGAACACCGGGGCGTACGGGGCGCATGGCCTGACCGTGCTCGCCAACACGGGCTCGAAGACGCTGCCGCTCTACAACAAAGCAGAAAACGCTCACTTCTACGGGCAGGCGGTGTACACGAACCTCCCGGTCTCGGGCGCCTACCGCGGGTACGGGGCGACGCAGGGGTACTTCCCGCTCGAGACGGCGATGGACGAGCTCGCGGAACGCCTCGGTCTCGACCCGATCGAGCTGCGGCGGCGCAACCACATCCGAGTCGGAGAGACGTCGCCGATCTTCGAGAAGCTCGGAGAAGGCCGCGAGGGCGTTTCGCAGACGGTGAAGAGCTGCGAGCTCGAGCGGTGCATCTCGATCGGCGCCGAGCGAATCGGCTGGCGCGAGAAGCGCGGGACCCGGCGCCGCGAGGGGCCGTGGGTCCATGGCGTCGGAATGTCGATCATGATGCAAGGCTCGGGGATCCCGCAGATCGACATGGCCGCGGCCACGATCAAGATGAACGAGGATGGCTCGTTCAACCTGCTCATTGGAGCGACCGACATCGGCACCGGGTCGGACACGATCTTGGCGCAGATCGCCGCCGAGGTGCTTGGCGTTCCCGCGTCGCGCATGATCGTGACGTCCTCCGACACCGACTTGACCCCGTTCGACGTCGGCGCGTACGCGTCGTCGACGACGTATGTCTCGGGGATGGCCGTCCAGCGGGCCGCGGAGAAGGTGCGCGACCAGATTCTGTCGGTGGCCGCCCCGATGCTGAAGACACCCGCTCTAAGCCTGCGGCTTGTCGGCGAGCACGTCGTCGGTCCCGCGGGGGAGGGGACCTCGTTGGCCGATGTGTGCCGGCGGGCGATGTACTCGTCAGACCAGTTTCAGATCGCAGCGACGGCGTCGTGCGTTCCCAGCGAGTCGCCGCCGCCGTTCCTGGCGAACTTCGCCGAGGTCGCGGTGGATGTGGAGACGGGGCGGGTGAAGGTCGTGCAGTACGTGGCCGCCGTGGACTGCGGGGTGGCGATCAACCCGCTCATGGCGGAGGGCCAGATGGAGGGGGCCATCGTCAATGGGATCGGCTACGCCCTGAGCGAGGAGATGTTGCTCAGCTCGACGGGACGGGTGCGGAACCCGTCTCTCTTCGACTACAAGATTCCCGGGGCTCTCGACATTCCGGACCTGGACGTGATCCTCGTCGAGTCGTACGAGCCCACGGGACCGATGGGCGCGAAGTCGGTGGGCGAAATCGGGATCAACGGGCCGATTCCCACGATCGCCAACGCGATCTACGACGCCGTGGGCATCCGCCTGCGGCGGACGCCGTTCACGCCGGAGCGAGTGCTTGAGGCGCTCGAGCGTGGACGACGACCGAAAGGAGAGCGATGAAGGTTCTCGTCATTACGTCGAGCCCCAATGAGGCCGGACTCACTGCCGCGTGCGGAGAAGCGGCGAGGCAGGGAGTGGTGGACGGCCGGAGTCCGGCGCGCGTCGTCAACCTGCCGAGCTACATGATCGAGCGGTGCGCGATCTGCGCCGACGGCTGGGGATCGTGCAAGACGAAGCACGAATGCCGGCTGGAGGACGACTTCGAGGAGCTGCACGCGATGTTCGGCGAGGCGGAGGCGTTCGTGTGGGTGACCCCGGTGTACTTCGGCGAGCCGAGCGAAGCGTTCAAGGCGTTCTTCGATCGCCTGCGCCGTTGCGAGGCCACCAAGTCGGGGAGCGCGACGAGTGCGCTCGCGGAGAAGCCGACGATCTGTGTGGCGGCGGCAGGCGGCTCCGGGAACGGAGCGGTGTCGTGCCTTGCCGCGATGGAACGACTGGCGAGGCACCTCGGCGCCGTGCCGATCGACTTCATCCCGGTGACCCAGAGGACGCGCGAGTACCAGTTGGAGACGATCCACGACGCGCTCGTGGCGCTCTGCGCAGAGAAGGAGAAGACGACAAGGAAGCAAGAGTTGCCGATCTCGGCGCGCAAGGCGCAGCGATCGCCGCGCGGGCGACCCGACCGTCGAGGACATCGAAGGGGCGGGCCGCGCGAGGACGGCGAGTAGAGGAAGAGGGACCCGGGTCGGTGCCGACCCGGGCCTCCGCCAGCGCTAGAGCTTGTAGATCGCCCCGTACTTCTCGGTCACGTAGCTGACGAAGTGCGAGCCGTCGAGTTCGTGGCCGGTGATCCGCCTCATGAGCTCCTGGGGTTCGTACGCTCCGCCGTGCCGGTGGACCTTCTCGCGCAGCCATCCGAGGAGCGGCTCGAAGTTGCCGGCCTGGATCGACGCATCGAGCGTCGGGATCTCCTTGCGAAGGGTGCGGAACATCTGGGCTGCATAGAGGTTCCCGAGCATGTACGACGGGAAGTAGCCGAAGTAGCCCATCGACCAGTGCACGTCCTGCAACACTCCCTGTGCGTCGTTCGGGGGAACCACGCCGAGGTAGCGTTTCATCGCGTCGTTCCACAGCCGCGGCAGGTCCGCGACGTCGATCGAGCCGTCGAGGAGCCCCGCCTCGATCTCGAACCGCACCATGATGTGGAAGTTGTACGTGACCTCGTCGGCTTCGACGCGGATGAGCGACGGAGACACGACGTTCGCGGCGGCGCACAGGTCGTTCGCCTTCGCCTTCTTGAACTGGGGGAAGAACTCGGCGAGGACGGGCTGGAAGAAGGTCCAGAATTGCAGGCTCCGCCCGACCTGGTTCTCGATCATCCGCGACTGGGACTCGTGGATTCCGTTCGACGCCCCGCGAGCGAGGCCGAGGGCGTAGAGCTCCTCGGGCATCCCCTGGTTGTAGAGCGCGTGCCCGCCCTCGTGGAGGGCTCCGAACAGGCTCGACAGGAGCTGCGCCTCGAGGTAGCGGTTCGTGATGCGGACGTCGCCCGGGCCGATGGTCGTCGTGAACGGGTGCGCGACGTCGGCGAGGTCCCCTGCCTCGAAGTCGTAGCGGATGACCTCGAGGGCTCGTCGGCAGAGGCGGCGCTGTGTTTCGGCGTCGAACGTGCCGTCGAGGAGCGACGTGTCAGGGCGTGTCCCCTTCTCCATCAGTCGACGGAGGAACGGGACGAGTTCGGCGCGCAGGGGCTCGATGATCGCCTTGAGCTTCCGGCACGTCATGCCGGGTTCGTAGTCCTCCAACAGGGCGTCGTAGGGATGCTCCTCGTAGCCGTAGTACTCGGCGAACTTCCGTGCATAGCCCACCATCTTCTCGAGGTGCGGCTGGAACGCGGCGAAGTCGGAGGCCTGCCGCGCCGCGACCCATGCCGTCTGCGCCTGGGACTGCGCGATGCTCTGCTCCTCGATCAGTTCTGCGGGGATCGCGCGGTTCCGATCGTGGTCCTTCCCGACGCGGCGGACGCTCGCCCGCTCGAGCTCGCTCAGCCCGTCGGCGTTCCGGAGCTCCGCGAGGTAGGCGCCGAGCTCGGCCGAGACGAGGAACTCGAACAGCATCTTGCTGAGCTTTCCCGTGACCTGAGAACGGATCGCGACGCCCTTGGCCGGCATGTGCGTCTGCTGGTCCCAGCCGAGGAGACTCAGGGCGGAGGCGAGCTTGCCCATGTCGCCAACGATGTTTCGGTACGCAGTCAGCGTGTTCAACGTGCCCCCTTGCGTCGCCGAGAGCGGGCGACGGAACGAAGATGGGCGGAGTATACCCAACCCATGGGCTGCAGACGCCGAGAGGACGCCGGGCTAGGGGCGGAGGTACAGGTCGATCAGGGTGGCGGAGAGCGTCGCGGGGTGGCCGGCGAATCGAACGACTCCGTCCGCGTCGATGACAAGGGTCCTTGGGATCGCGGCAACACCGTACGTTCGGGCCACGGCCTGGGACGCCGTGACGGAGTCCCACAGAGCGATCATCCCGTCGTACTTGTTCGCCCGCAGGTACGCTCGAGCGTCGCTCTCGGCGCGGTCCAGACTGATCCCGATGAGGACGACGCCGCGGTCGCGGTAGCCTTCCCACAGGGCGTGCAGAGCGGGCATCGACGTGCGGCACGGCCCGCACCAGCTTGCCCAGAAGTCGAGGATGACGATGTGTCCGCGGTAGCTGGACAGCCTGACCGACTCGCCGTCCAGCGAGCGCAGCGCGAACTCGGGCGCGCGGTCTCCGCGTGCGTACCCGACGGGAAGGTCCTCGACCGGAGCGGGCGAACGAGTGGGAGGCTCGGCGGCGGGGGCCGATGCCGAGGGTGTCTGGGTCGGCGGTTCCTTTGCGGCACCGGCCTGGGGTGACTCCTCTTCGGCGACCGCGTCCTCCGGGGAAGGCGTCCGAGCGCTTGTAGGCCGCGGGGAGTCGGCCATGGGCTTCGGCGCGAGGGGGCCGAAGGCGAAGACGTAGATGAGGACGCCGATCGCAGCAATTCCGGCGATGAGAAGGATCCCGAGAAGCCGTCGACGGGACTTCGATCGACCTCGTTCGTTGGCCACGGTTCCCCCCCTCTTCCGTCGGCGACAGGCCGCTCTAAGGCTGCGCAGATTCTCGCGACCTTACGCGAAGAGCTGCGCCCAATCAAGCGCTCCCTGTCGGGCGCTTTCCGTTTCTCGGAGGGGTGGGGTACGATGAATCCGGAACACGGAGAAGCGTGGGAGGCTGCATGACGAAGCGGGGACGGCGGATTCTGGGTGTTGGAGTTGCTCTTGCGGCGATTGTCGCCGTCGTACTCCTCTGGCCGGCGCCGGACCCGCTCGCCGGCGTGCGCACCGTTGCCCTCAGGGTGGGGAACGAGCCGGCTCCCGCGGCCGTCGTCGATCTCGAGGCGGAGCTGCGGATCGTGCTCGGGCGGCACGACATCCGCATCGTCTCGGACGAAGCATCGGCGGACGCCGTGCTCGCCCTTACGGCCGCGCGGCTCAACCTGGGCAATGTTGAGGTGAACTTCACAAGCGGGTCGGTGAGCGCCCGCGCCTCCGCGGTGTGCAGGATCACGGACGTGCGAACGGGCCGAAGCCACGTCATGGATTTCCGCGTCGTCGTGGCGAAGGGCGAGGTTCGCGCCGACCTCGTCGCACGGAGGTTCTGGCAGTTCTGGAAGCCGCAGCCGTAGAGCTCCGGGCGGCCGCTACGCCTCCGGGGATGGCGTTTCCGTGCCGGCCGGGACGATCTCGACGCGCTCGGCCCCCGGAAGGAGAACCACCCGCGTGCGGATCACCGCTGCATCGGCTCGTGGCGAAGCCACAGAGGTCGTCGTGCGTGCGTAGGTGTCCGGCACAAGGAGCTGACCCACGGCGTCGGTTCCCTCGACGACAAGCCCGACTCCCTCGGGGACCTCGATGCGCACGGATTCCGCCGTGACGTAGGCGGTGGTCGCACGGACCTTGGACAGGCGGATTGAAGCGTCCGCGGCTGCCTGGACGTAGAGCGTGCCGACGTTCGATCTCGTGAGATCGATGTCGCACCGGGCCCCGGAGACCGAGACGGTCATCGCCACGTCGTCCGCGATGCGCAGATCCCATGCGGGGCGGTGGCGCATGGAGCGAAGCGTGAACGGCAGGCGGGGCTCGCCGTGAAGCTCGATGCGGGACGTCACTCCGTCGGTTTCGGCGGTCCGTGCGAAGCGGTCGAGCCACCGGACCTCCGCAGATCCCTCGATGAGGCGATCGCGGGAGGCTCCTCCGCTGAGGGTCATCGAACACTCGGGGCACGCCGCGGTGATCTCGACCGCCGGTGTCGTCGGAAGGGGCTCGCGAACCTCGACGGTCTCCGTAATCCAGCGTGCGGGAGCGGCGAAGTTCATGGCGGCGAACGCGGCGGCCACGACGATGCAGACGAGAAGGAGCACGCCGAACGCATGCCCCGCCGAGGCTCTCGAGAGAAAGAGATCCACCCCGAGCAGGATGATCACGATCGGCCAGCCTCGCAGGACGACGTGCCATGTCTCCCGCGCGTCGAGCGCTCCGAAGTTCACGAGGAGGACAACGACTCCAAACGCGATGAGAAAGAGAGGGATGAGGATCGATCCTCGAAGCGCTCGGCGCGTCAAGACGATCCTCCTCTCACTCCGCGGAAGAGCGCGCTGAGTCCTACGCCGATGAGGAGGACGGGCCAGAACCGCGCGATGTCCTCCCACACAGCCCACGAGACGACGTTGAGTGTGTTCAGGAGCAGCACGATTCCCGCTCCAAGGACGAGGAACGGGAGGACGAATTCGCTGAGGCGTCGAGGATTCACTTGGATCCTCCTCCTTGCAGACGCCGCCACAAGAGGGCGACGCCGAGGCCGATCGGAAGGATCGGCCACAAGATTCCGAGCCTGATCCATCGGGCCCACGAAACGCCTACGTTGCGCAACAGGACGACGACGCCGATCCCGATCAGGACGACGGCAATTACGACGGTGGCTCCCGAGCGGCGGGACCCGTCGGGCGACCGAAGGTCCTCGGTCATGGTCCGGGCGCGGTCGGCGATCTCCTCCGCGCCGTCGTGGATTCGTTCCCCGAGGTCCGTGGCCGTCTGTCCCTCGGCGGGGACAACGAGCCAGAGGATGAGGTACGCGAGGATTCCGACTCCCGTGGCGATGGCGAAGATGACGAACAAGAGGCGGATGAGGGTGACGTCCGCGCCGAAGTACGCGGCGAGCCCGCTGCAGACCCCTCCGAGCATCGAGTCGGCCCGACTCCTGTAGAGCTTCTTCTCCATGGTCCCTCCTCCTCGAGGACTCGAGTATACGAACGGCGTGGGTGTCGGTCACCACGGCGGGGCCGCGAGCCTAGAGAAGCGGCTCCATGCCGGGGACGCGGAGGCCGGAGCGCCGGAACGCCTCTTCGAGGATCTTCCACGTTGTGAGGCAGTCTGCGACGGCGTTGTGCGCCGATTCCTGGGTCACGCCGAAGTAGGCGGCCGCCTTCGACAACGACTGCCAGACGTAGGTCCCGCGAACCTCGTCCCAGGCCCCGTAGAGCCGCGCGAACCACTCCATCGCGCACCACGGCCGGAATCCAGGAAGCTCGATCCCGTAGCGGGCATAGGTGTTGCGCAAGACCTGCGTGTCGTAGGCGGCGTTGTAGATGACCACGAGCCGGCCGTCGAGGGCGCGGGAGAGTTCGGCGGCGACCGTTGGAAACTCGGGTCGGCCCGCGACGGTCTCCATCGTGATCCCGGAGATTCGGCTCGCCTCCGGTTCGATCGGCTTCGCCGGGCGAACCGTCTCGGACAGCACCGTCCGCCCGCGGCGGTCCACGACCGCGACCGAGACGAGCTCCGGCGCGAGCAGACCGGTGGTTTCGGTGTCGAGAATGACGAAGCGCTCGTCCAGCAGCGGACGAAGGTCAGCCCACGGGCCCTGCGCGGAGGAGGCTGCTGCGCTCAGGATCGGACTCCTTTCGACGTGGACACAGCGCCGTCCGAGTCCGCGCTCGGGCGGCGCCCTTCAAGGGGTCGGCGTCCGGTCGGCCTAGTCGTTCCTCCACCACCGGCGGACGCGCGTCGACGCGCCGAGGCCGGCTCCGGCGAAGAAGATGATCGACAGGAACCAGAGCGCGGCCGCCTGCCAGTAGTTCACCTTCACCGCGACGAGACCGAGCTGATCGACCAAGATGCTGTTCCACAGAGCTTCGATGACCCAGCTGAAGAAGAAGAACGCTCCGATGCCGCCGCCGGTGATGACTCCTCGCAATACCCTCATCTCTCTGCCCTTCCTTTCGAGTCCGAGGGGTCCAACCCTCAAACCCTCATCATAGGTACGTCGCGGCCGCGAGGCCAGTGGTTCAATCCCACAGGATTCGCGCAGCCTAGTAGTCCCAATCGGACGCAGGGGCGGGCAGCGCGAGGACCCGATCCAGGTCCTTGAGGAGGTCGGGGGGCGCTTCGAGGTCGTCCGTCCAGGAGAGTCCGGTGGGTGAGCGAACCCCAAGCCAGGCGCGCGAGAAGGCGTTGATCGACGCGCGCAGGGTCGGGAGAGCCGGGTCGGCGCCCCGTTCGGCGCCGCACTCGGGGCCGAGCGTCACGACGTACGACCCCGCAACGCCGCGCCATGGCGAGTCCGGCGGAAGCGCTCCCTCGATCGGGTCCGCGAGGTCGAGGTTGCATCGCACCGGCCCGGCGGGGAGGTGGGTCGCCGCCAGCGCCGCGGCGAGGTCGAGAATGCGGATCTGCCAATAGGCGCTCGACGACATGCGCTGGACGTGCGGCGAGGCCTCGGTTACCCGGCGGCCCTTGAAGGGCTGGCGGAGCAGGTCCTGGAGCTGCAGTCCCGAAGGCTCGTGGACCTCGATCGAGTGGATCTGGTCGGCGAGGCTGTGGATCAGGCCGATCAGCTCGTGAAACTCGTCGCGGGTGCGAAACGCCATCCAGTCGACGCAGTACGGGCCGCGGCGCGGCTTGTCGGTCGAGCACCAGATGTGGTGCGTGAGATGGCCGGCTAGGTCGCGGTATCCGAGACCGAAGGACTTCTCGCCCCACAGCATGTCGGCGTGAGTGAGTTCTGCGGACGCGATCGTTGCGGCGCCGTGCCCGCGGCGACGCTCGAGACGGTTGGCGTGAGCCGCCTCCCAGTCCGCCGACGTCAGGCGGACCGGAGTCCTCGGCGCAACACGCGCCAGGAGCTGCGCGGGGTCGAACGTGCACCACGTCTCGTAGGGGCCGTTCCCGAACCCCAGCCGATCATAGAACCCCTGGTCGAAGACGCCGATGGCCGCGACGGGAGTCCCCGCCAAGACCTCGTCGGCCAGCGCCCTGGCGGTCGTTCGGCCGGCGAAGCCCCGCCGCCGAACGATGCGGCTTGTCGCGACGCCGGTCACGCACGCGAGAGGGATCTCCGCTTCAAGATAGCGCAACGTCCCGGCGTGGATATTGACGAAACACTCGGCGGATCCATCCACGACACAGACGACGGACCGGGCGCTCTCGGCGTACAGCCGGAACGCTTCCTCGTTCTTCGCACCGTCCACCCATCCGCTCTCGGTCCACGTGCGACGGCAGGCTTCGGCGTCCACGCTCGGGCGGTACTCGCGGATCTCCACGGTCGGTTCCATTGTCTCTCGCCGCCTACCTCATGTAGATGCCGCCGTTGGCGTTGATCGTCTCACCGGTGATGTAGGCCGCGTCTTCCGAGACGAGGAACCCGACCAGGGCGGCGATCTCCTCCGGCTCGGCGGCGCGGCGCGCGGGAATGCGGGACAGGATCGCCTCGCCGTGGAGGGCGAGCGCGTCCCGGGTCATGTCCGTCCGCGTGTACCCCGGCGAGACCGCGTTGACGGTGATGGCCGGCGCAAGCTCCAAGGCGAGCGACTTGGTGAGGCCGATCAACCCGGCCTTGGCTGCTGCGTAGTGGGCGCCGTGGTCGGAGCCGGTCATCGCACGGAGCGAGCAGATATTGACGATGCGCCCCCAGGGCTCGCTTCGCAGGTAGGGCAAGGCGGCTTTCACCGCGTAGAATGCGGAGGACAGGTTTACGGCGACGGCGCGGTTCCAGGCTTCGACCGTCATTCCCTCGACCGTCGCGTGCTCCGAGAGGCCGGCGTTGTTGACGACAATGCGTACTCCACCGAAGGCTTCGGCCGTCATGCCGACCATGCGCTCCACGTCGGCGAAGGAGGCGACGTCGCCCTGGACGGCGATCGCACGGCCGCCCTTCGCTTCGATGGCCCTCACCTGGTCGCGGGCCGCGGCCTCGGACGCGACGTAGTTGACGCAGACGCCGTATCCAAGGTCGGCGAGGCGCCGCGCAATGGCGGCGCCGATGCCGCGGGAGCTGCCGGTTACCAGGGCCCCGGGTCTGCGAGCAGTTGTGGTCATCGCGGGGCGATTATAGGCGCAGGCATCGATCGACGCAGGGCTAGAGGTACGTGAGCGCCGCTCGCGCGACGGCGACGCGCTCCTCGTCCAGAAGCCACCGCGCGAGCTCGGGACGAACGACGTCGGGTCTCTTCCGTCCGAGCTTCCACATCGCCGTGGCGACGGCGCGCCAGACGTATCGGCGCTCGTCGAGAGAGAGCTTCCGCAGCACGATGAGGGCCTTCTTGGCGAGTTCGGCTGCGGCGGACGACGTGAACGCCATGGCGACGTTCCACAGCACCTGCTCGTCGTTCGACGTCGACCATTGGACGAGGTGCTCGAACGCGAGGGATGGGTAGTGCTGCAGCAGGGCGGCCACGGCCGAGGGGCCGAGCGAGCGGCGGACGAGCGGATCGCGGTCGCTGAGGAGGGGGGCAATCAGGCGGAGGAGCGGTTCGGCGCGCTCGGCGCGCTCGCGGCGCGCGGCGCCGGCGACGGCGACCAGGGCAGCGTGTCGGACACGGGGAGACGGATTGTCCCGCCACCGCTCGATCCGAGCCAAGAGATGAGGGAACTCCGCATCGAGGAGTCGGCCGGCCGACTCTGCGGCTGCCTCCCGCACGGAGGCTTCCTCGTCGCTGACCAGACCGAATAGGAGATCGAGCGTCAGATTCGGGGCATCGGCGTACGCGTGCACACAGAGGATGGAGGCAAGCTGGCGCGCGAGCGCCTCCGGCCTCTGCGCCCACTCCGCCGTGCGTGCAAGCAGCGCGCCGTCCTGGGACGCCGTCGCGACGATTCGTCGTGCCGCGAAGCGAATCCCGGCGGGGCGTTCCTCCGCCAACGCGCGGATGAGGTCCTCGACTTCGTCTGCTGCAATGGCTCGATCGATCTCCGCTCGCACGCCTCCCCCCTCGTTTTGCCTACTCTACGGAGAGACTGCGCGAGGAGTCAACCGATTGCCTTGCCGCGGCGGCGGCGCCCATCTACCATTCCGTGACTCTTCTTGGCGCGGGGGTGGTCCACGTTGGCCGTGTCGATGCGAGCGAATCCACGGTGGGTGACGCGGAAGTCGAATCCTCTCGAAGTCGTACGCCGGAACATCCCCTGTCCACGGTTCCGTCGCGGCTGAGCGACACGCCGACTCAAGACGGACGAGTTCCTTCTCTTGGTGTTCTCTGGATAAGGGGAGCCTGATGGATGAGATGATCTACCAGCCGTACCGCATCAAGGTGGTCGAGCCGATCACGCTGCTTTCCTCCCGGGAGAGGGAGGCGCGCCTCGTGGAGGCCGGCTACAACGTGTTCAACCTACGCGCCGACGACGTCTACGTCGACCTCTTGACCGACTCCGGAACGGGATCGCTGAGTCAGGACCAGTGGGCGGCGATGATGCGCGGGGACGAATCGTACGCCGGAAGCCGAAGCTACGACCGGTTTCGCGCCGCCGTCGACGACATCTTCGGCTTCCGCTACGTCCTGCCCACGCACCAGGGACGCGCCGCCGAGAACGTCCTGTTCTCGGCCGTCGTGCGGCCGGGACACGTCATTCCGAACAACATGCACTTCGACACGACGCGGGCGAACCTCCTCGCGAACGGCGGCGATCCGGTGGACCTGCCGATCGACGTCGCGTACGAGCCGCAGACGCTGCACCCGTTCAAGGGGAACCTGGATCCGGCGAAGCTGGAGAGACTCATCGCCGAGGTCGGCGCCGAACGCATCCCCTTCGTGATGATGACGATCACGAACAACAGCGCCGGCGGACAGCCTGTGT
Organism: Candidatus Bipolaricaulota bacterium; assembly: GCA_041302745.1. Taxonomy (GTDB): domain Bacteria; phylum Bipolaricaulota; class Bipolaricaulia; order UBA7950; family UBA9294; genus JAPLGD01. The sequence goes on from JBFYQP010000043.1 coordinate 22,047, forward strand.
CGCTCGAGAACCTGCGTGAGGTGAGCGCGATCGTCCACCGGCACGGCCTGCTTCTCTTCATCGACGCGTGCCGGTTTGCGGAGAACATCTTCTTCATCCGCGAGCGGGAAGCGGGGTACGCAGGCAAGACGCCGCTCGAGATCGCGCGGGAGCTCTTCTCGCTGGCCGACGGCATGACGATGAGCGCGAAGAAGGATGGTCTCGCGAACATCGGTGGAATCCTTGCGATGAACGATCGCGGCCTGTTCGAGGCGGCGCGGGAGCGGCTCATTCTGATGGAAGGGTTCCCGACGTACGGCGGCCTTGCGGGACGGGATCTCGAATGCATTGCGGTGGGACTTCGCGAAGCACTCGACCCGGCGTACCTGGCCGACCGGATCGGGCAGGCCCGCTACCTCGGCGAGGGCCTCAAGGACCGAGGGGTTCCGATCATCGAGCCGATCGGCGGCCACGCGGTGTACGTCGATGCCCTGCGACTGCTTCCGGGGTTCCCGCAGGCGTCGTTCCCCGCTCTCGCGGTGACGAACGCGCTCTACCTGGAGGCCGGCGTGCGGGGCGTTGAGATCGGCGGCGTGATGTTCGCGCATCCGGACGCGAAGGGTCGCACGGTCTATCCGCGCCTCGAGATGGTGCGCCTGGCCATCCCGCGGCGGATGTATACCCGGACGCACTTCGACGCGGTGATCCGCGGAGGCGAGGCGGTCGCCCGCAAGGCGGAGTCCCTTCCGGGGTACCGGATTGTCGAGGGAGAAGGCCCCCTGCGGCACTTCGTCGCTCGATTCGAGATCGTTCCCCGCAAGTAGGTCATGATGTCGCCTGACCGCTTGGGTGCGCTCGCGGCGCTCGGGACCGCGGCGCTTTGGACCGGGAGCTACACGGCGTTCACGCTCGCCGTGCGCCGAATCGGCGCCGACGCGCTGAATCGGCTGCGGCTGTTGTTTGCCCTCCTCCTCCTTGTGCTGACGCACCTCATCCTCACGGGCACACTCATCCCGCTGGGGGCCGAGCCGAGCCGCTGGCTGTGGCTGTCGCTCTCCGGCGTGATCGGGTTCGCGATCGCCGACGCGTTCCTGTTCCGTGCCTTGTTCCATCTTGGCGCCCACCG
>JBFYQP010000046.1:0-19877 GCA_041302745.1 Candidatus Bipolaricaulota bacterium
GGCGTTCTCGGTCGTCGCGGCACCCCCTTCCGGGGGAACGTTGCGCGTCGTGACGACCCCGGCCGGAGCGGCCGTTCGGCTCGACGGATCGTCCATCGGGACGTCCCCCGTCGAGCGAGCCGACGTGGCCGTGGGTCAGCACACGGTCCAGCTTTCCCTGACGGGATATGAGGTGACGACGCGCCAGGTGTCGATCCAGGCGGGGGCGACAACCACTCTGACGGTCACGCTCACTGCCCTGCCGACAAACCAGCCGCCGTCGGCCTCATTCACGTTCGCGCCGGCCTCCCCGCCCGCCGGACAACCCGTGACGTTCGACGCTTCTGCGTCGTCCGATCCCGACGGCACGATCACGACGTACGCGTGGGACTTCGGAGACGGAACGAGCGCGACGGGGTTGTCTCCGACGCACGCCTACGCGGCGACGGGGAGTTACGCCGTCGTTCTCACCGTGACCGACAACGGCGGGCTGTCCCGCTCGACGTCCAAGTCCGTGCCTGTCGTCGACGATCCTGCCTGGGTCTTCCCCGTCCTCCCTGCGTCACCGTCGGAGGGATGGAGCGACGCGGCGCTCGCGGTGGACGGCAACCCCAAGACGGGGGCCCGCGGCCCTGCGACGCGTTCCGATTGGACGAAGTACATCACGTTTGGCGCGCCGGTCGAGGGATTCCTTTGCGACGGCATCCGCTTCCGCTCCTCCTTCACCCCACCGTCCGTCATCGCGGCGCCCGGAGGGCGCGGCAACGAGCCGTACGTGGTCAAGGCCACGTGGCAGATCGACATTCGCACGGCGGCCGGCTGGAAGCAGGTCTACGAGGGAGCTCTCCCCCAATTGCAGTGGGCCGACGTGAGCTTCGGACAGGAGGCCGTCAGTGAGATCCGCATCCGCGCCCGCGGCGACGGCCGCAACACGCTGGACCCGATTCTCTTCGAGGTGAACCTGCACGACGCGTCGATGTGACCGAACCCTCAACACGGCGGCGAAGGAGCCTCGGGCTTCTTCGCCGCCGTCTCCGTCCACAGCCTCGAATTGACGCTCCCGCCCTCCCCGTGCCAGAATCTGTCTGCATTCCGGTTGGCGGCACTGGCGCCGCCGCAAGGAGGAGCAGGGTGGTACGCGGCTTCAAGATCGTGGTTGCGCTCTTCTTCGCCCTTGGCGGGCCGTGCCTGGCGGCGCAGCCCCCCTCTCCGTGGCTCTGGAGCCCGTACCTCGGCGCCGTCGGGACCGACTTCGCCGCGATCTCGTGGAAGACGGCCCGCCCCGTCACCGTCGACCTCCGCTACGCCCGGGTCTCGCCGGGAGAGGGAGCGGAGAGCTGGGACGAGATCCTGACGTTCGAACAGCAAGAGGGAATCGGCGAGATCTGGCTGCGCGGCCTCGTCCCCGGCTCGACGTATCGCTACCAGGTCACCGCCTACGAAGGAGTCGTAGGCTACCCAACGAGGCTCGGAACGTTCCGCACCCCGGCCGAGGACCTATCCACCTTCACGTTCCTGTCGTACGGAGAGACGCGTCTCCTGGCCGACCGCCACAAGCTGGTCGCAGACGCCATGGCGGAGGGTGAGCCGGAGGCTGCGTTCGTCGTCCACGTCGGAGGCCTCGTCGAGGCGCCCGACGCGGCGCACTACACCAACCTCTTCTGGGCCATCGCCGACCTCGCGGGCTCCCGCCCGTACTTCCCCGTGCACGACAATGCCCGCTGCGTCGGAGAGGAGTACTACGAAACGTTTGCGCTTCCCGTCGGCGGCGGCGACGGCGCAGAGCAGTGGTGGTCGTTCGACTACGGCGGTCTCCACGTTGTCGGCCTCGACTCGTCCCTCGTCGGAGCCGAGGCGGAGGCCGCCCTGTACGACGAGATCGCGTGGCTGCGCGGGGATCTGGCGCGGTCGGCGCAGTCCGCACGCTTCGTCGTCGTCTTCTGCAGTACCCCCCTCTACAGCGCCTGCCCCACCGCCGCCTCTCAGACGCTGCGAGACGCGTGGGAGAAGCTCTTCGTCGAATACGGGGTCGACGTCGTCGTCTCCGGCGGCAGCGGCGGCTACGAGCACATCTTCCAGAACGGGATCCACTACGTCGTCACGGCAGGCGGAGGAGGGCCGCTCAGGCCGGAGGCCTGCGACTCCGCCGCGGGCACCGTCTCGCGACGCGCGAACGCGTTGCACTACCTTCGGATCACGGCATCCGACGGGGAACTGCGCGTCGAAGCCGTCCCGGTCGCGTGGGTCACCGACGACGATGTGCTCCCGACGCCGAATGCGGAGCCCATGGACTCGTTCGTCGTGGAAGGAAACTGGTAGAACAGCTCGCGGCGCCGCCGCGGAATCCGTTGGTCGGGACGCCGGGATTTGAACCCGGGACCTCTTGCACCCCAAGCAAGCACGCTACCAGGCTGCGCCACGTCCCGTTCGGATCTATGGTATCTCGCGCCGTCGGCTCTGACAAACCCGCCCTTCGCCGGGGCTCGGTCCCGCCCGGTCAGTCCGAGTCGTCGCCGCCGTGCCCATCGCGTCGGAGCAGTCCGCCCAACGAGATGCCCTTGGCGTACTGCTCCGTCAGGTCGTCCGCATCCCTCTGCGAGAGCCCGGCGCGGCGCAGCTCGAGGTAGAACCGCCGAACCGCGCGGCGACCCATGCACGTCGTTCCGATCGCCATGCCCCCCACGGACCCGACGAGCCGGAGGACCGACCCCGCGGCGCAGACGCCCGAGATCACTCGTCGCAACTCGACCCACGCTCCCGCTCTCTGCGCACAACGCCGCCGAGGTCGAACCCCTTGCCCCGCATGAGGTCGCGGAGGTTGATCATGTATCCCCGCGCCATGTCCATCGCGTCCTCACGTGGAATCCCCGCTTCGACGAGCTTCTTGTAGAAGGTCGCCACCGCGCCCGCCATCCCTTCGGCCGCCTCGGTCGAGTAGAGGACGTCGCGCAACCCGCGCAGCAGGCCGGGCACCTTCTCCGCCACAACGCCGAGGACCTCCCTAAGATCGTCGACGTCCTTCACCAGATCGTCCGAATCGTCTCTACTCATCGCGAGCCTCCTTTTCGCCGCTCGAACAGCTTGATGTTTCGACCCAGGACCTGCAGGTCTCCGCGCACCGGAACCCACCCACGGACCATCGACGCTCCGAGTCTGAACCCGAGCACGAAGGAGCCGACATCGAGCTGCGCAAGCCGTCTCCCTCCCGTGCGCTCCCGCACCCGCCCCCACACTTTCTCCGACAATCCCTCGATCCCGCGGACGGCGTCCCGAACGTCCGCCCGAAGCCGGACCATCTCGGCGACGTCGCGCACGCAGGCCGCGCACGTCGCGACGTGGGCCGCAACATCCCGCGCCTCGTCCCCGTCCAGGTTTCCCTCGACGTACCACGGGATCAGCTCACGCACCTCGTCGCACCGTCTCATGTCAGCGCCTCCGCCAGCTTCCGCTTCGCGTGGTACATCCTGGACTTGACCGTCCCCTCCGGAATCTCGAGTGTCGCCGCGATCTCCTTGTACGAGAGGCCCTCGTAGAACGTGAGGAACACGACCTCGCGCTGGTCGTCGGGAAGACCTGACAGCGCGGACAGGACGTGCTCGCGTCGCTCCACGGCAGGCGCCGGGTCGGGGATCGTCAGGACGACGTCCGGAACGCGCTCTCCCCGGATCTCGCGCCGCAGGAGGTCCATCGCCCGGTGGCGGGCAATCCCGAACAGCCACGTCGACACCTTCGATCGGCCGCCGAAGCGGCCTGCGCCGTTCCACGCCGCGACCATCGTCTCTTGCACGACCTCTTCCGCGAGATGGCGGTTGTGAAGCAGCGTGTAGACGTACCGCAGAATCCGCTCGCCGAACCGGTCGTAGAGTCCCCGCAGGGCGGCTTCGTCACCCCGGGACACACGTTCGAGGAGTCGTCGATCCTCTCGCTCCTCCGCCCCTGCGCTCTCGTCGTTCCAGGCCGCCACGTTCTCCCCCGTCCTCCTACGCAGACATCCGGGACTTCCGTCCCTCAACTCGTGTGTCGAAGGTTTCGAGTCAACGGTTCAACGCCCGACTGCTACACCCACAAGAGGGAATCCCACCATCCAAGGAGACTGCGAACCCTCGCGCGCTCTGCCGGCTTATGGCTACAGCTGCTCGACCGCTCCGGTCGCGACATCGTAGTACGCGCCGACGATGGCCAGCCGTCCCGTGTCGCCTCGACGGCGCAGAACGGACGATCGAGTCGGAAGCTCGGCCACGAGCCGCCGCACGTGCTCCCGCGCGGCGTTCGCCGCCCGGTCGCCTCGGAGCGCGGCCGTCGCCTCGACGGCAGGCCGGAGCGCAGCAAGGATTCCCTCGATGTGAGGCGATCCGGACTCGCCGCGGATGGCTGCGTTCACCGCGCCGCAGCGGCTGTGCCCGAGCACAACGATCACCGGAACCTCCAAGTGCTCGGCGGCATACTCGAGGCTTCCCAACGCGTCGCTGCCGATCACGTTTCCGGCGAGGCGCACGACAAAGAGGTCGCCCAAGCCCTGGTCGAAGAGGAGTTCCGGGGGGACTCGCGAATCGGAGCACGCCACGACCGCGGCAAACGGGGTCTGGGCGTCGGCAACCGACGCTCGGCGAGCTCCGTCCCGCCGCGGTCCGATGGATTCATCGCGCTGGAAGCGCCGGTTTCCCTCCCACAGCTCGCAGAGCGCCTGATCCGCCGTCCGCTTGGCCGTCATGCATCTCCCCGCTTCTGCAGCAACCGATCCGACCTCACAGCCACGGTGCCAGGTCGTTCTCGCTCAACCGCAAGGGGTGTCCGGAAAAACGGATCTGGCCCTCGCGGTCGATCAACACGGTGTGCGGGATTCCACCCACCTTGTACAGATCTCTCACGGCGCGGGCCGCGTCGAACGACCCGTGGAGAACGAACTCCTTCGCGAACCCGTGCTCGTCCATGTACGTTCGGGCCGGTTCCGGATTCCGATCCAGATCCACCACCAAGAGAACTAGTCCCTCGTCGGCATGGCGCGCCGCCAGCGCCTGGACGTCGGGGAACGTCGACTTGCACGGCCCGCACCAGCTTGCCCAGAAGTCGACGATGACTACCTTTCCCCGCAGCTCCGCAAGCGCAACTGCCTTGCCGTACAGGTTCTCGAGCGAGAACTGCGGGGCCGGGCCGAGCGGCTGCCGGCTTGCGGGGAGCCACGAAACGAAGCTCCACACCAAGAGCAACGCCAACCCAATCACGATCCAGTACGTCTTCATGGGTTTGCCACCGGGCGACCGTCGAGGGGAGCCAGGCCGATGAGATCCTCGTTCGAGGGAGGCGAGACTACGGGCTGCGCCGCGATGCCTGCTCCGCGCGGCCGATGCACCCCGCAGTCTGCCGCACCGGCAACTGCTCTGCGACGTAGGCCTGCACAGCTCGGTTAAGCTCCTCGACCAGCGACCGATCGTTTGCCGCCGCGATCAGCGCAAGGGTCTCCAACATCGACGCGTCAATGACCTCTTCATGCCCCGCCCGCATCCCGACCCTCCTCGTACGATAACTCATCACTGATAGCCGACGACCGTCACTGCCGTCAAGTGAGATTCCGTCCGCCGGCCCGGCAAACTCGCGGCGCGGCTAAGCCGCAAACTCCTGTCGGTTCGACGGCGCGCCGCGCGGACCGGCGACCCGCGAAAGTCGTGCTCTACGGGTCTTCGACACCGCACCGGACGTTCGTCACCCGGACGGAATCCCTCGCTCAGGAAGGGTCTTATGACCCGCTTCGCGATGGGTTGCGTGGCCGAGCGCGCCTCCACCTCACGCTCGGTATACTGAGCCGAACGAACAAGAAAGGCCGAACCCCATGTCGAACCCTACAGCCTCTCTGGCACGCTCCGTGAGCGAGCGCTTCCGCGACCTTGTCGCCTTCGAGGCGACGGAGACGATCCAGGCGGGGCCGATCGAAACGACCGCCCGCGTCCGCTTCCGAAAGCCGGACCGCGTCGCCGTCGAGTACTCGGTCTACAAGAACCCCATCGCGGAGGCCGATGAGCTGCTCGGCGGAGAGGTCGAGTACGCGTCCGACGATCTCGTGGCCATGACGCTCACCTACGACGGCGCTCACACGTGGCACTCGAGCGCGCGTTCCGGGATTCCTCTGAAGAGGATCGGGCGCACGCTCTACGAGCCTCTGCCCGGATACGACGCCCTCGCTGAACTCGGCTTTGTCGCCGACCTCACGCACGACTTCCTGATCCGGGATGAAGGGGCCACAAACGAGGTTGGGCGACCTGCCCTGGCCCTCGGACTCAAGCCGAAGCGAGCCCGGGAGAACCTCCTCCTGAAGTCGGTGACGTACCCGTTCGAGCGAGCGATCCTCGACGTGGACGCCGAGTCTCTCTTCCCGGTCCGCCTCCGCTTCCGGCCGCCCGCTCGATCCACGCTCGCCTCGATCCTTGACCCCAACGCGTGGGTCACGATCCGTTACTCGAACCCGCGCCTCGGGGAACCCGGCGCCGACGCCTTCGCGCCCGCGACGCCGGGCGACAGTCGTCTGTTCGAGGAGACCTTCGTTCGGACGGCCGATCTGCCGAACCTCCTCCCCTTTCCTGTCCGGCTCGACCCGCTGGTCGCCGCCGGGTTCGAGATCCTCGAGCCCTGTTCGGCGGTCGTCGATTCGTCCCGCGAGCGCGGATATGCGGCCGTCGGGCTCGGGCAGCGCGGCACCGACGAGGCGCCGGACGGAGCGTTCCTCACGCTGCGCGTCGGCAACTACCTGTCCCGCCACATGGCGCGTCGCCGAGCGCTCGTCTCGGAACGGGGAGAGGAGTTGTCGATCGGCGAACGCACCGCCCGCTTCCTCGACCGCCGCGTCCTGTTCGAGAAGGACGGCGCGCCGCCGCCCTCACTGGCCTTCCTGCTCGAGGGTTCGTGGGAGCAAGACGGCGTGTTCACGATCCTTACCGCCGACGGGATTTCGAAATCCGAGCTGATCGATCTTGTCTCGCGGTTCGCCGCGTCCGGCTAGCTGGCTCCAACCTCGTCGCGCGACACGCCGCCCCGCAGGTTGATCGCCATTCTCTCGATGTCGTCCATGAGCCGAGCGATCCGCTTCGCCTGCCGATCCGAGACAGCCGCCAGGTCCTGCTGGTTGCACAAGAGCGTGACGCACAGCGAGACGAACTCCGCACCCGCTACGTCCTCCTCGGCCATCGGACGCGCGTCGGGGTAGGTACAGACGAGGGCGCCGATCCGCTCCGCGCCAACCCGAAGCGGGATGGAGACAGCGCTCGCAAGCGCCCCGGGGTCGCGAATCGCTCGAACCCTCCCCTCCGACTGAAGGGCGAAGACCGGGGCATCCGGGAGCGCGAGGGCCCACTCACACCGACCCTCGCAGAGGAGCCGCTCGAGATCCTCACCTTCCCACGAACCGAATACGCCGAGGGGACGACCCGCATCGACGAGCGGGTCCCAGCGGACGATGGCAGCGCCGGCGCCTCCGAGGAGAAGAGCGACCTGCCTGGAGAGAGTGTCCCATCCTTCGGCGTCGCGAACAGCTCCGGCAAACTGACGGATCCGGTCGACCGATCCAGTCCAGCGTCCCGCCACGGCCTGTGACTCGCCGCGAGCCACGGCGAAAGAGCCTCGCTCATGGCGCCGAACCAGCCGTGCGAGGAGCCGCATCCAAGGGCGTTCCTTCCGTTTCATCCTCCGCACAAACTCCCTCAGCCGGCACTGACAGGTGGCTGCCTAGTCATGGATTCATCGGAGTATAGCTTCCAATGGATGAGGGCGCAATAGAACCCAGCATCACGCCTGGAGAGTGGATCTTCGCCGCTTGACAACCTCCTCGGGCCGCTCCACTCTCTTCCCCGACATGACGGACACGCCCAACCCACGCGAGGAATTGGAGCGGCTTCGCGCTCTGATCGATCGCCACAACTACCTCTACCACGTCCTCGACCGTCCGGAGATCGAAGACGCGGCGTACGACGCCCTCTTCCGTCGGCTGGTTCTACTCGAGTCCGAGCACCCGGAGTGGATCACCCCCGACTCCCCCACCCGACGCGTCGGCGCGGCCCCCGCGGACGTTCTCGCGCCCGCGACGCACGGGGTCCCGATGCTGAGCCTCGACAACGCGTTCAGCGAGGACGAGCTCCGCGCCTTCGACGCGCGGATGCGCGCTTTGCTCAATCAGGACGCCATCCGCTATGTCGCGGAGCCGAAGCTCGACGGGCTGTCCGTCGAGCTGGTGTACGTCGACGGTCGTCTGACGCTGGGGTCGACGCGTGGAGACGGGCTGACCGGGGAGGACGTTACGGCCAATCTGCGCACGATCCGCGCCATCCCGCTTCGGCTCCGCGCGGAAGGCCGCCCCCTTCCGGCCCGCCTCGAAGTCCGTGGCGAGGTCTACATCGAGAAGGCGTCGTTCCATCGGCTCAACCGCAGGAGGGAAGCCGACGGGCTCGAGCCGTACGCGAACCCGCGCAATCTGGCCGCCGGATCGCTGCGACAGCTCGACTCCCGCGTCACCGCGGAGCGCCCCCTGCGCATGTACTGCTACGACGCCGGGCGTGCCGACGGGATCCGCTTCGAATCCCAGGTCGAGCTCCTCACGGTCCTCCCGTCGTTCGGGCTTCCGGTGAACCCGCTCTACGCCGTCTGCCAGACCTTCGACGACGTCACGGCGTTCTACCGCAAGATCCAAAGCCTGCGGGAATCCCTGCCGTATGAGACCGACGGCATCGTCGTCAAGATCGACCGGTTCGATCTCCGCAGAGAGGCAGGCTTCGCGAGCCGAAGCCCTCGCTGGGCGATCGCCGGGAAGTTCCCCGCCGAGCAAGGCGTAACGCGTCTCCTCGACATCCAGGTGAGCGTCGGCCGCACCGGCGTGCTGACGCCCGTGGCCGTGCTCGAACCGGTCCGCGTGCGCGGCGTCGAGATCACAAGCGCAACCCTGCACAACGAGGACGAGGTTCGCGACAAGGGGATCCTCATCGGCGACCGCGTCATCGTCCAACGCGCGGGCGACGTCATCCCTCAGATCGTCGGACCTCTTCCCGATGAGCGAACCGGCTCCGAGCGGCCGTTCGCCATGCCGACGACCTGCCCGGTGTGCGGCTCGCCCGTCGTACGCCTCGACGGAGAGGCCGCCCACCGTTGCCTGAACACCGCGTGCCCCGCCCGCATTCGTCAGTCCATTCTTCACTTCGTCTCCCGCGGCGCCCTCGACGTCGAACGCCTGGGGCCGAAGCTCGTGGACCAGCTCGTTGACCGCGGCCTCGTCTCGCGACCCGGCGACGTCTTCCGCCTCGACCGCGACACCCTGATCGGCCTCGACCGCATGGGACCGAAGTCGTCGCAGGCGCTCGTCACCGCGCTTGAGGCAGCGAAGACCGTTCCTCTTGCCCGTCTTCTCTACGGACTAGGAATCCCGGAGGTCGGCGCACACACCGCCGCGATTCTCGCACACCATTACGGCACGCTCGAGCGCTTGGCCGGGGCGTCGCCGACTGACCTCATGGCGGTTCCGGAAGTCGGCCCCCAGACCTCCGAAGCGGTCGTCGACTTCTTTGCGAACGAGGAGAACCGCCGGACCATTGCGGAACTGCTGGAGGTCGGCCTGCGGATCCAGGCGTCGGCGCACCTGGATCCCACGCCCGACGGCCCCCTCGCCGGAAAGCGGTTCGCCTTCACCGGCGCCCTCGCGTCGATGACGCGAGACGAGGCCGGACGGCGCGCAGCCGCGCAGGGTGCGGTCGTCGTCGACTCCGTCAGCTCGAAGACCGACTACGTCGTCGCCGGCGCCGACCCCGGATCGAAAGAGAAGAAGGCTCGGAAGCTCGGGATCACGGTGCTGTCCGAAGACGCGTTTCTCGCACTCCTCTCCCGCCATGAGTGACCCGACTCTCCTCGACCTGACCTCCGATGCCCTGGTGCACGCGCTCGAGGCGCTCGGGCTTCCGGCCTACCGTGCCCGGCAGATCGAAACCGCAGTCTTCCAGAGCCTCGCGGCGACGTACGACGAGATGTCGACGCTTCCCGCCGCCCTCCGCCGGGACCTTGCCGCGCGCATCCCATTCACCGTCTGCGACCCGGTGGACTTCGCGGAGTCTCCGGACGGCGGAACCCGGAAGACGCTCTTCCGACTCCGTGACGGCGAGACCATCGAGTCGGTCACCATGGCCTACCCGGACCGGTTCACCGCTTGCGTCTCCTCGCAGGTGGGGTGCGCAGTGGGCTGCCCGTTCTGCGCCTCCGGGCAGGGCGGGTGGGTCCGCGACCTTTCGCCCGGCGAGATCGTGCTCCAGGTCCTCCACGCGGCGCGCGCCGCGTCAGCCCTGAGCCGTCGCCTGACGAACGTCGTCTACATGGGCATGGGCGAGCCCTTCTCCAACTACGACGCCGTCCTCTCCTCGATTCGCATCCTGAACGATCCGAGGGGCTTCGGCCTCGGCGCGCGGTCGTTCACTCTCTCGACGGCCGGAGACGTTCCCGGCATACGGCGCCTCGCCGGTGAATCCCTTCAGGTCAACCTTGCCGTGTCGCTCCACGCCGGGAACGATGAGCTGCGAAGCTCGCTCATCCCCCTCAACCGCCGATACCCGCTTGGCGAGCTTCTGGAGGCCTGCCACGCCTACGCCAAGAAGACGCATCGCCGGGTGACGTTCGAGATTGCGCTGATCGACGGCGTGAACGACGGGCGGCGCCACGCCGCGGAGGTCGCCGAGCGGCTCCGCGGTCTCCTCTGTCACGTCAACCTGATCCCGTGGAACCCGGTCCCGCATCGGACATGGCGCCGCAGCGCCGCAGCGGCCGTGGAAACGTACCGAGAGGTTCTCGCCGAGGCGGGGATTGCGACGACGGTCCGGGACAGCCGCGGCGTCGAGATCCAGGCTGGATGCGGACAGCTGCGATCACGGCACGAAACCGAAGACCCGGGCTCGCCTACCCGTTGAGCAGACCCTTGTACATCTCGAGCGCTCGTTCTCCCCAGCGCTCGCTGATCCGGTTCATTCCTTCCTGGACCAGCTGCCTCGCCCGCTCGCGGCTCACTTTCATGATCCGTCCGACGTCAGCGAAGTTGTACGGGCATCCGTCCTCGAGGCCGTAGTGGAGGCGGATCGCCAACGCCTGGCGTGCCGGCAGCCCGGCCAGCACCCCGTCGAGCTCGTCGCGGAACAGGAGCCGAAGCGCTTCCTGTTCGAGCGAGAGACCACTCTCGTCGGCCACGCGCTCCTCCAGCGGCTCCTCGCTGTCGCCCGAGGCGACAATCCGATCCAGAGAAACGATCTCGCCAACTTGGGCCTCGACCTGCCGCAGTCGGTCGACCGACAGACCGAGCACCTGGCCGACCTCGGCCTCGCCGATCACGTCCTGCTCCGCCATCGATCGGATCTGCGCCATCCGCCGAACCGCGCGGAAGAGGTAGTCGGGGATCCGGATCATGCGCGTGTATTCGCCGATCGCAGCAAGCATCGCGCGGCGGATCCACCACGCCGCGTACGTGCTCAACCGATAGCCGCGCTCGGGATCGAACCGATCGACCGCTTCGATCAGGCCGATGTTCCCCTCCTGGATGAGATCGATGAGCGGCATCCCCGTGTCGGCGTACTCTTGGGCGATCTTGGCGACCAAACGAAGGTTGGAGACGATCAGTCGATCCCGCGAACCGGCAACGCCCGCCGCCATATCCCGCGCGGTCTTCTGTTCCTCCTCGCGGGAGAGGACGGGGAACCGCGCGATGTCGCGGAAGTAGATCGTCAGCACCGACGGACCGGAGGATTCCCGTTCCGCCTTCCCCTCAAGGTCTTCCCGTTCTTCGGCCATACCCTTCTCCGGCACTCTACGCCACCCCGCCGCCTTCGTCCATGGAAGCGTGATCCCCGTCAGGGAATTCGCTTGATGTGATACGCATTACATCGAGCGCGGCCACCACCGCAGAGACCCCTAGGATCTCCGCCAGACTCGGATGAGTTCGCCCCTCGTCTCCCGAGACGAGCTCCTTCACGTACAGGCCCCCGTCGGTCACAAGGTCGATCTCGGCCTCGCTGGGTCCCGTCATCCGACCTCGGATTTCGTGCAATCGACGCTCCCGGACCAGGTCGGCACGGCGATGCGCCACGCGCCGAGGCGTCCGCTGCCGGATCGTGCCGACGAGACTCTCGAGCGCCTTTTCCAGAACCGATTCCTCGATCGCGCCACCGAACGCCACGCGGGCGACGTAGCGCTTGGTGGCGCGCGTCTCCTTCACCTGCGCAACAGCCTCTCGGCCCGTCCAGTGGAGTTGCGAGACCTCCACGCGCCCGACCGCCTCGCGCGCGAGGATTTCTCCAAGCGCGTCCAGATCGAGCGATCGGACGTGCGGTGCCACGAGTTCAAGCACAAACGGACGTCCGGTTCCGAGCATCCGCGCGTCGATGTCCTCCCGCCCCGCCCCGTGCAGGTGCGCACCCTCCGCCTGTGCTGCTTCCACGAACGGCCGAGCCACGATCTCCTCGACCGACTCCGCGTACTGCTTCCCCGTCCCTCCGCACGCTTCGCACCCGCGACCTTTGCAGCGGCGGCACGGCCAGTGGGTTTGCGGGATTCCCCGAACGAGCTTCCGGTAGCGGCCGTAGAGATAGACCGAGGCCACCCTCACCGTCACCTCTCGCCGTTCAAGGTCCACGGTGAACGCGACGTGCGGGTCGCGGAAGTCGACCGTTCCGCGGCCCACGAGCGCTTCGAACGCCTTCCCGACGCAGCGATTGAACGCGTGCTTGAGCGGCTCCGCGGCGCCCGTGGGGAACCGTTCCAGGAAGTACGCCTCAACCTCGCTCAACCTGGGCGTCGGCCGCATGCCGAACAGGTACGTGTCGAACTCGATCCCCGCCACGCGTTCGGCGGCCCGTCGCGCCCACTCCTCGACCTCGTCGAACAGGCCGCCGCACACCCAGCACGTCCCCCCAGGGGCATCCGCTCCGGCCGGTGCAAGAAGGGATCGGAGGGCTCGTCCGCGATCGGCGTTCGACATTCCCCGGCCGAGTTGGCCGAACGCCCCTCCAAGGCACGCGTCGCAGATCGGACCGGCGGCAGCAATTTCACGAGCCGTCGGCAGCACGCTTGCCGCGTCGAACCGTCTGTCGCTCATCGGCCCATCCCGAAGTCACGGTAGAGGATCATGGTCCGATCTTCGCGAATGAACCCGACGGACGCCAAGTCGTCGGCCGCGGAGGTGTCGCTCACGGCCGTCCCGTCCCACGTTTCGACACGAACCGCGGCGCGCTGCCCCGCGTGCCGTACGAGCTCGGCAAGGAGGGAGAACGCGGATCGTCGCCCCGCGGCATCGAGATCGACGAGAGGCACCAGGCGCGCGCCGTGCGCCTCGACCGCCAGGATCGGCACCCCCGCCCGGAAGACGATGGAATTGCCGGGGAGCCGTCGCACGCTATAGCGGTCCCCGTTCGGGCGGACGACCGGGACTACGTCTCCGCACAGGTTGGCCGGATCGCATGTCCCCAACAGGATGGGGCCATCCTCGCCGCGCTCGCCGGCCAGTTCCCCGCCGGCGCCCGGCGCTACGAACTGAGGTCCCGAGAGACCTGACACGAACACCCCGCGATCCACGTCGCCCCGCCACTCCATCCGAGACAGAAGCCCGTACGCCTCGCTCCATCGGACCCCGACGGGGTCCCGCTCGAGCGTTTCGCGGCACAGAACCCGTGTCCGCAAGAGGGCAAGCCGCAGGAGCCGAGCAGTATCCTCCTCGCTCCGCCGCTCCGGGGCGGGCGTCTCCGACCACCGCCCGGCGACGGCAGGGCGCCCCGCCGTGCGAGCCGGCGTCGCCGCGGGCTTCGGTCGAGGGCGGACCGCCATGGCGAGCGAGTCGTTCGTGACGCGGCCGAGCCACGTAAGCTCCCACAACGCCTCGTCGACCTTCCACGACGCCTCTCCGAGCGCCGCGGCCATCGTCATGAGAAACGACGCCCCCTGTCCGTGGAGGACGCTCAGGACGCGCCCCGCAAGATCGGACGGCGCCTCGGGCATCGGAGCGGGCAAGAGCAGCGCCGCGGCCTCCGCCCCGGAGAACGCCACACCCCGCCTCCCTCCGGATCGAACCCCACGCCACACGACCCCGCCGCCCCGCACGAGGACGTCGAGGTCGCTCTCGCGGTAGCCGGTCACGCGCGCCCGCAGCACCTCGTGCCAGATCGGCATCGGAAGCACCCACCCGGCGAGCTGACCGAGGACCTCCCGGAGACCGTCGGGCCCGGCGACCGGGGCGGTCACGTGCTGGCGGCGCTGCACGGCGGCGGCGAGGCGATCGAGAGAGACGGGGGCGGGCTCCCTCCGTCGCGCAGCGAGCGTCAGCCGCCGCATGCCGAGAAGCACATCGCGGTCGACGAATGCTCCCTGCCGCCCCGGCACGTCGGCCGTGACGACGCGCCCCGACGCCAACGCCGAGGCGAGAGCCGAGGCCGCGGCCTCCGCCGCCCAAGGGAAGCGCGCGAGCACCTCGTCCTTCGTCCGGCCCGCGTGCCCTTCGATGTACCGCCTGACCAAACTCCGGACTCCTTCCTCGTCGCCCTCTTCGTCCAGCGAGGCGTCTTCCGCGGCAACGAGGAGGTCTTCGCCGGGACCGGCGACGACGGCGATGCGCCCGCTCTCCCGAAGCATCGGCACGGCGGCCGCCGCGCCGGGCTCGCACCGCTCGACGAGCTCGCGCTCCGTTAGACCGCCGAGACGGCGGAGAAGCTCGACCGCCTCGGCGCCGTCCCGGGCACGGTGGAACGGCGACAGCCCCTGCAAGCGCTCCTCCATCGTTCGTGCCGCCTCTGCGCTCACGAGCAGGGCGCCCGCCGGCACGGCGTGGAGCAGGTCCGCAACCGCGTCGCGCTCGGCGGCCGGACCCGCCGGCCCGCGTGCGGGTTCGTCCGCCTCGTAGAGGTATCTGCCGACGAAGTCGAACACGAGGGACGCTGCGAACGGCGTCGGAGCGCGGCCGCGCCGAACCGCGAGCTCGGCCTCGCCTCTGCGAACGCGCTCGAGGAACCGCTCTAGGAACGGGATCGGGAGATCGTCCTCGACAATCTCCCGATGCGTTTCCGCCACCAGCGGGAAGCGGGGGTGCCGGCTTGCGTACTCGAGCAGGTCGTGGGATCGCAGCCGCTGAAGCCACAGAGGAGTCCGCTTCCCCGGCCGCGACCTCGGCAGGAGGAGCGCCCGCGCCGCGTTTCGTCGGAACCGCAGAGCGAAGTAGGGCGTGGTCTCGGTCTCCTCGACGATGGACCGGGCCACGTCCACGTCGGTGAGCGAGCGGAGCGCTGCCAGGACCGCTTCCACGCCAAGCGCGCCGGGACGCACGAGGATGCCGGCGTTCGAGAAGACCGCCTCCGGCGGTTCGCCCCCCGCCGTCCGGATGGCTCTCCGCAGGACGAGCCACAGAGCAAGGTGGAAGCTCCGCCCGAACGGCGAGATGATCGCGATTCTCGGCTCCCCCACCTCGTTCGGGAAGACGTCGACCAGCACAAGCCGATCGCTCGGCAGAGGGCTTAGAGCGAGCTGGTCGCGCACGTAGCGACTCAGGTTCTCCGCCGCGGCGGCGTCGAGCGCGCAGTCGGCCATCAGCCAGCCGGCAAGGTCTCCCGCCGCGGCATGCGCTTCGCACTCCCGCGTGAAGCCGCCAAGCCGCTCGCCGAACTCCGCGTCATGGCCGAGCCCCTCCCCTTTCCAGAACGGCATCTGCGCCTCGGCTTCGTCGGACGGTCGGACGACAACTCGGTCGTGCCGAATCTCGAGGATTCGCCATCGCCCGGTCCCGAGCACAAACGCGTCGCCGACCCGTCGCTCGAACACGAACTCCTCGTCGAGCTCCCCCAGGCGAGTCCCATCCTCAAGAACCATCGGATACTGCGCGGTGTCGGGGATCGTACCGCCGGAGAGGATCGCCGCGTGCCGCGCGCCCGGCAGTGCGCGGACTACGTTCGTCGCTCGCTCCCACGACACGCGAGCCCGGAGCCCGGGAAAGAGCGGAGAGCTGTACCGCCCGGAGATCATCTCCAGGACGCCCTCGTAGCTCCCGCGCGGCAGATCGTGGAACGGCTCCGCACGCCGAATCCGTGCGAACAAGAGGTCCGCGTCCCAGTCGTCCATGGCGACCATCGCGACCAGCTGCTGAGCCAGAACGTCGAGCGGATTCCTCGGGATCGTGATCTCCGAGACGTCGCCGCGGCGCATCGCTCGCGCCATGGCCGCCATCCTCCACAAGTCCTCGCGAGTCTTCGGCAGCATCCGTCCCACGCTCGTCTCGCGGTACACGTGCCCCGCTCGTCCAACCCGTTGCAGGGCGCTCGCCACGGACGGCGGAGTCTCGACTTGGCAGACGAGATCGATCGATCCCATGTCGATCCCGAGCTCGAGCGAGCTGGTCGCGACGAGCGCAGGAAGCCGCCCCGCCTTCAGGTCTCGCTCGATCTCCTGCCGATACGTCTTCGCTACGCTGCCGTGGTGCGCGCGTACCGCGTCGTGGCCGATCCGCCGGTTCATCTCCGCGGCGATCCGTTCTACGGTCCGCCGGTTGTTGGCGAACACGAGGGTCGAGGAATTCTCGTCGACCCAGTCCACGAGGCGGTCGAAGATCGCCGGCCAGATCGTCGGCTGATTCCCCTCGTCCGTCGGCAGCCGGGTCATGTCCGCAACCGGAGACACGACAGCCAGGTCGAGCTCCTTCCGCATTCCCGCGTCGACGACCGCCACCCGCCGAGGCTCACCGCTCTCGTCGCGACCACCGAGGAAGCAGGCGATTCGGTCGAGAGGCCTCTGCGTCGCGGAGAGCCCGATCCTCACGGGAGGTGCAGCGCAGAGCGCCTCGATGCGCTCGAGAAGCAGCGCCAAGAAGCTGCCGCGCTTGCTCGTCGATACGGCGTGGATCTCGTCGACAATCACGTATCGCACCGTGCGCAGCATCTCCCGCGCCCGAACCGACGTGAGCAGGAGATGGAGAGACTCCGGCGTCGTGATCAACACGTCCGGCGGCCGGCGCACCATCCGTTGCCGCTCCGCCGCCGGCGTGTCTCCGGTTCGCAAGGCCACACGGACGTCGCCGACGTCGATGCCCATCTCCGCTCCGCAGTCGCGGATGCCGCGGAGCGGAGCGTCCAGGTTCCGTTCAATGTCCGCGGCCAGAGCACGAAGGGGCGAAACGTACAAGGTATGGACCCCAAAGCGTTCTTTCGCTCGGCCGCCGCCTTCCGCGACGAGTTCGTTCAGCGCATAGAGGAACGCGGCCAGCGTCTTCCCGGACCCCGTCGGCGCCAGGATCAGCGTGTGCTCGCCCTTGGCAATCCGCGGCCACCCGAGGCGCTGCGCGGGGGTGGGCTCCGCGAAGCTCTCGGCGAACCAGCGGGCGACGACCGGTTGAAACAGGGAGAGAGCGTCCATGATCTCCTCCGATTCTGCGGAACCGGACGGCGGCGTCAACCCCCTATTCCCGGGGAGCTGCCGTAATGCCATTGTTTTGTCCTATGATGCGTTGTATAGTGGAACCACTACCCGAAACGGCAAACCCGCCGAAAGACGGGGACGCAAAGCTACGGGCCTAACGGAGAGATCCCATGGCCGCCGAGCCGCCGAAGGAGCTGAGGTTGTTGGTTGGTCGTTTGGACCAAGAATGTCATCAGGTGTCTCTTCCTTCGAGCGAGCGATGCGTCCTCTGTTCTGCGGGAGCTGCCTTCGGTTGAAGCGTGAGAGCTACGAGAGGTCGTGGGCCTTCTCCGGGAGGCTACACGACACGAGAGGGGCAGCAAGCACTGGCCTCCTTCCGCAGACCGAGGCCGCGGCCGGACACCGCGGCCTCGGGTCGTTCTGGCGCCTCGTTCGAGCAGCCGGATGCCTCCTCTCTCGTCAACACCGGGCGCTCGCTATTCCGCCCCGCCGTCGGTCGCGGCTCCGTCCGTTAGGCGCCGCCACTCCGCCCCGCCGTGGGGTCGCGGCTCCGTCCGTTAGGCGCCGCCACTTCGTCCATCTGGCGCTCGCCAGTCCGTCCGTTAGGCGCTCGCCCCTCATCGCAGCCTTGGGTAAGCTCTTCACAACCCATGACCCGTCGATCGTGCGCTCATCTCGAGACGCTTGACGCCGACCAGTTCGGCGAACCCGGCACCGGCGCTGTCTACCTCCTACGCGGGGAGCAGACCGCGCTCGTTGACTCCGGCACGGCGCGCAGCGCCCCTCGGCTCTGCGCCGCCCTTCGCAGCGTGCGGCTCGACTGGATCCTCCTCACCCACGCCCATCTGGATCACGCCGGAGGAGCCGGCCTTCTGGCCGCCGATCACCCCGAGGCGACCGTCGTCGCTCATCCGCGTGCGCTCCCGCACCTGGCAGACCCGACGCGGCTCGAGGAGGGCGTGCGGGCGGCGAGCCCCGACCTCTTCCCCTACTACGGACGTCCGACGGCGATCCCCGAGGCTCGATTGCGCGCTTGCGCGGACGGCGAGACGCTCGATCTCGGACGAGGCGTGGTGCTCGACGCGGTCTACTCCCCTGGACACGCTTCGCACCACGTCTGCTGGTTCGAGCGCGGAGAACGAGTCTTGTTCGCGGGCGATGCCGTCGGCCACCACGACGTCCCCGTCGACCTGCCGCTGACCGTGCCGCCTCGCTTCGATCTCGAGAAGGGGCTTGCGACGCTCGCCGCGCTGCGGGCTCTCGAACCACGGACGATTGCGTTCGCTCACTTCGGACTCGCCGACCGCGCCACCGACCGACTGGTCGAGTACGCGAAGACTCTCGAGCGGTGGATCGGGCGAGTCGCCGCACTGCGGTCCCGGATGACGGACGACGAGGTTGCCGACTGCATCTTGTCGGAGCCGCCCTACGCCGAAATGCCTTTCGTGGGCCGGCACGTCGCCCGTCTCTGCATCGCGGGAGCGCTCGCGTCGCTCCCGATCGAGGCTCCGTGATCCTGTCGGTCGCCCTTCCCATCCCCGTCGAGTCCACGTTCGACTTCGTCCTCCGCGACGAGCTTCCCCCCGAGGCCGCCGTCGGCCATCGTGTGCGACTTCGCCTTTCCGGGAAGGAGATGTGGGGCGTCGCCGTGGCCGTCCGCGCGGAGAGTTCGGAGGCCGAGTCCCTGGAGCCGATCCTCGAGGTAGCTCCGGCTCCCGCCTACCCGGCCGACCTACTCGACTTCTGCGCCGCGGTCTGCCGCGACACCTGTGCGCCTCTTGGAGTCCTCCTCAATCGAGCACTTCCCCGTACCGCCCGCCGAGCCCCGGCGCCGCGCCGGATCGCCCTCGCCGCATCCCTTCCCGAAGTGCTGTCCTACATCGAACGGGTGCAGCGCCGTGCGCCACGCCAGGTCGCCGCGCTACGCCGCCTCCTCGCCGTCGAAGGCCCCCTTCCCGAAGCCGAGGTCGGCCTGCCCCGCGGCTCGGTCGATCGTCTCATCGGGGCGGGACTCCTCGCCGTCAGCGGAGCGCCGACGTCGCCCTCGTTCGAGGCCGCCTGGCCGGCGGACTGGCCGCGACGCGGACGGGTTCTTCTCCAAGGCGAAGACCGGACGGCGGAGTACGGCCGTCTGCTCGATGGAGCCCTCGCCGAGGGGCGGCAAGCCCTCGTCCTCGTCCCAGAGATCCTCCTGGCCCATCGGATCCACCGGCGGCTCTCCGTCGGCCGTCCGAGCGGCCTCCTCTACCACAGCGGACTCGCCGAGGGCGCGCGAGGGACCGCCTGGGAGCGCGCCGCCGACGGTTCCGCCTCGTGGGTCGTGGGGACCCGCTCCGCCGTCTTCCTCCCGTTTCGCGACCTCGGCCTCGTCTTCGTCGACGAGGAACAGGACCCGTCGCACAAGCAGTCGGACATGCTTCCCTACTTCCACGCCCGTCGCGCCGCCGAGATGCGGATGGCCGACGGCCTCGTCGTGCTCGGCAGCGCGGCGCCGTCTGTCGAAACAGCGC
>JBFYQP010000088.1:0-6496 GCA_041302745.1 Candidatus Bipolaricaulota bacterium
AGGTGGCTTCGAACGTGAAGAGAGCGAGGGGGCCGGAATGCCCCCTCGCTCTCTTTACGCCCGGAGGGACTAGTAACCCCGGCCGTCCAGAGGACTCTCAACGCCCTTCGGATAGCGGCCGTCCTCTGGACAGCTAGGAGTTTGCTGTCTTGGAGGCTGCAAACTCGGGAGATCAAGGTGGCTTCGAACGTGAAGAGAGCGAGGGGGCCGGAATGCCCCCTCGCTCTCTTTACGCCCGGAGGGACTTGAACCCCCAACCCCCGGTTCCGAAGACCGATGCTCTATCCAGTTGAGCTACGGGCGCATGGGGCAACCCTTCGTGTTGCTCGGGAGTTCGCCTTGCGAACTCCCCTTCATTGACCTGTGTGGGACGTCCCACCTGCTACGGGCCACAAGCTACGTGCCCGTTCTCTGGGAGGAGCGACGGGGCTCGAACCCGCAACCCCTGGGACCACAACCCAGTGCGCTAGCCATTGCGCCACGCTCCCCATCGATGCGCGCCCGGGAGGAATCGAACCTCCGGCCCACGGCTTAGAAGGCCGTTGCTCTATCCCCTGAGCTACGGGCGCAGATGGCGACCCTTTGGGTCGCTCGCGAGTTCGGCTCCACCGAACTCCCTTCCATCTCTCCAGCGGAGTCGGCCCCCGGAATCAGACAGCTGGGACCCTGTCCCCTCCACTGGCGGATGGGATTCTAGCGCGCCCGCGGGCCAGGGACGAATCCGCCGGACCCGGCAGAGCGAGAGACGGGGATCGAACCCGCATCACCGGCTTGGAAGGCCAGCGCTCTACCATTGAGCTACTCCCGCGGCCAAATCGGAGAGGCCGGATTCGAACCGGCGGCCTCAGCGTCCCGAACGCTGCGCGCTAACCAGACTGCGCCACTCTCCGTGCGGCCACGATCCGTGGCCTACTGCACTACCCGCCGAGCCTAGAGCGCGATGAACCCGACGCGCCCTTCGCGGAGCACGGTCAGGATGACTTTCGCTCCCTGCTTCAGCTCCGCGACGGCCTTGTTCCAGTCCTCGACCGACGCGATCGGCTGGCGGTTGACCTCGAGGACGACATCCCCTTCGGCCAGCCCAGCCTTGCCGGCGCGGCTGTCGGCGGCAACGCTCATTATGACCACGCCGTCTGTCGAATTCAATCCCAGATGCTGAGCGACAATCGGCGTGATCGGTCCGACGGTCAGGCCGAGGGCCGTCGTCGCCTCCGTCTGCGGAACATTCCCCTGGTAGTTCGCGAGGGTCTCCTCGTCCGGGCGTTCGGTCAGCGTGGCCTGGAGCACGAGGCGCTCTCCCGACCGCACGACCTCAATCTCCACCGTGGAGCCGACGCGCAGCAGCGCGACGGTCCTTGACAGGTCGTCGGCGGAGGCGATCGCCGCATCCCCGACGCGCACGATCACGTCGCCCGTCTTGATTCCGGCCTTGTCCGCGGGATCGCCGGGGAAGGCCTGGGCCACGACGGCGCCGGGAACCTTCGGGTCGATCCCGAACTCCTTGACGGACTGCGGATCCACGTTGGTGATGGCGACGCCGAGCCATCCGCGGACGACGGCGCCGGACGCCACGAGCTGGCCCAGCACGTCCTTGACGCCGTTGATGGCGACGGCGAAGTTGATCCCTTCGATCGAGACCCCCGCCCCGGACGACCGGGCGATGATGGTGTTGAGTCCGATGACCTCTCCCCGCGCGTTGACGAGCGGGCCGCCGCTGTTGCCCGGGTTGATCGCGGCGTCGGTCTGGATCAGGTTGTAGTAGCGCCCCGTTCCCTCAGGCTTCGTGATGTCCCGGCCGACGGCGCTGATGATTCCCATCGTGACCGTGTAGGAGAGCCCCAGCGGGTTTCCGATCGCGATCGCCCAGTCGCCGATCTCGATCGCGTCGGAGTCGCCGAGCGTCGCTACGGCAAGCCCGGCCGCGTCTCCGCGAAGCCGGAGCACCGCGACGTCGAGCATCTCGTCGGAGCCGACGACGTCGGCCTCCCACTCGTTCCCCGAGACGTCGGTCACGCTGATGGTGTTCGCTTGGGCGACGACGTGCGCGTTGGTCAGGATCAGTTTCTCGTCGCCGTAGGCAATGACGACGCCGGACCCCATGGCTCGGGTCTCGCGCTCCTGGGGCGTCGTGCCCTGCGGCGCGTTGAAGAAGTACTGGAAGAAGCGGTCGCCAAACAGATCGGCGTAGGGGTTGTCGACGGTAACGGTCGCGGTCACGTCGATGCGGACGACGGCCGGGCCGGCCACGGCGATGGCCGCTTTGACGGCGGCTTGGCCGGAATCGGTGATCGATTGGTTCAGCGATAGGGCTGTGGCGCTGTCCGCGGCAACGGCGGTGATCGGTTGGACCGAAACGGCGACGTCGGACGTCGTCATCCAGGCGACGGTGAGCCCGCCGCCCACGATCGCGAGGGCAAGCAATCCTGCTAGGAGTCTCTTACGCATGGGATTCCTCCTCCGTGTATAGTCGTTCGAGAATGACCACTCCATACCCACTGTAGGAAGGAATGTGAACGGATGATGAAGGACTCCCGGCAAGCCGGTGGACCTGCGCCCGATGGAGACACACCCATCCGAGCGATCGCCGCGTTCTCCGGCGGCCTCGACAGCATTCTGGCCGCCACGTTGGTCCACCGCGCGGGCATCGGCGTCCTGCTCCTCCACGTGAAACACCTGTGGAGCGGCGGAAGGGAGGCCGAGGAGAGGCTCCGCGCGGCCGCGGATCGGGTCGGCCTCCCCCTCCGGATCGTGGATGCGTCGGTTGAGCACGTCGACGTCGTGCGGCATCCCAAGCACGGCTACGGCGTTGGAGTGAACCCGTGCGTCGACTGCCACATCTTCATGCTCAAGATCGCGAAACGGCTGATGGAGGAGGAGGGCGCGCACTTCGTCGTCACGGGCGAGGTTCTCGGCCAGCGGCCGAAGTCGCAGCACTACAAGGCGCTGCTCGAGGTCGCGGAGGAAAGCGGGCTCGGAAGCCGCCTCGTTCGCCCGCTGTCGGCGAACCTCCTCCCGGACACCCTTCCCGTCGAGCGCGGTTGGCTGCGGCGCGAGGACCTCCTGTCCATCCAAGGGCGCGGGCGGGACGTCCAGCAAGCGCTCGCCGAACGCCTGGGAATCCGTGATTACCCTCAACCCGCGGGCGGGTGCCTGCTCACGGAGAAGGTCTACGCGGCGCGGGTGCGCGACGCGTTCGCCCACGTCGGGAAGGACAACGTCGGAGCCGAGGAGTTCGAACTCCTCGGCGTCGGCCGGCACTTCCGCCTCTCGGAGGACGTCAAGGTCATCGTCGGGCGGGACGAGGGAGAGAACGAGACCCTGACGAGGCTTGCCGGGAATCGGGTTCGCATCGAACCGGTCGACGTCATGGGGCCGACGATCCTCGTCGAGGGCTCGCCGAGCGAGGACGACCTCGCCCTCGCAGGGGCGCTCGGATCCCGCTACGGCGATCACGTCGGACGCGATCCGATCCGATGGAGGGTCTTCCGATCCGGAGCCGAGACGATCCTCGACGCCGTTCCGCTCGATCCGGCCGACCCGCGCATCGCCGGGTGGCGACTCGGCGGGTAGGCCCGCCTCGCTTCACACGATGAGGGAGAGCGCTTCCTGCCGGGACGCCGGGTTCTTGTGGAAGCTCCCACGGAGCGCCGAGGTCACCATCGTCGAGCCGGTCTTCTTGACGCCGCGCAGCGTCATGCACAGGTGGGTCGCTTCGAGGCGCACGAGAACTCCGAGCGGATCGAGGCGCTCGACAAGGGCGTCGGCGATCTGCGACGTCAGGCGCTCCTGGAGCTGCGGCCGGGCCGCCGCGATGTCGACGACGCGCGCGAGCTTGCTTGCGCCGACGATGCGCCGTCCCTGCGGAATGTAGACGACGTCGGCCGTTCCCATGAACGGAAGCAGGTGGTGCTCGCAGATCGAGAAGAACGGGATGTCCTTCATCACGATCATCTCGTCGTACGGCTCGTCGTAGACCACGCCCAGTGCCTCGGCGGGGTCGACGCGGATCTGCGAGAAGAACTCCGCGTACATCTCCGCCACTCGCCGTGGCGTGTTGGCCAGCACGTCGGAGTTCAGCAGATCCTCTCCGATGCCGGCAAGCATTTCCCGCACGCCCTTCTCGATCCGCTTCTGATCCATCCCGACCTCCCGTCGCAAGGATAGAGAAGAGCCGATGGGCGAACAACCTTCCGGAGGTTCTCCCGAGAGCCATCGGAACCGCGTCTTGAGGAAGGGCGGCCAGTTTCCTAGCCGCCGTGGGGACAGCACGTTGAGGAAGGGCGGCCAGTTTCCTAGCCGCCGTGGGGACCGCATGTTGAGGAAGGGCGGCCAGTTTCCTACACTCTCCGATCGGGTCTGGGACTCCCGCCGACGCAACGCGTCGGCCGAGGGACGAGGAGGAACGCATGGCGGCACCGCAGGGATATCGAGTCATCGCAGAGAAGTCCTACGAACGATCCAGCGCGCATCGCGGCTACACGGGGAAGACCCTGTACGTCAACGTAGGCACCGGCGCCATCGAGGAGCGCCCCGTCACCCAGCAGATGAAGGACGTGTTCATCGGCGGACGCGGGTTCGGCCTCTGGCGGCTGTGGAACGCCGTCGACGCGTCCACGACCTGGGACGATCCGAAGAACGAAATCGTCATCTCCTCGGGGCCGATCGGCGGGATCACCCAGTACGCGGGAACCGGAAAGTCGCTCGTCGTCAGCCTCTCGCCGACCACCGGGTGCGTCATCGACTGCAACGTCGGGGGGTACTTCGGACCGTATCTGAAGTTCGCCGGCTGGGACGCCATCGAGGTCCAGGGAAAGGCGAAGAAGGACGTGATCGTCGTCGTCGATGAGGCGGACGGCGTCGTGCGCCTTCTCGAGTGTCCCCACAAAGACGTTAACACCCACGTCCTCGCCGCGACGCTGACGAGGGACTTCGCCGACTCCGACGCGCCCAAGGACCTCGTCGCGGTGGCCACGGTCTCGGCGGGGACCGGGGCCGAGCACACGCGGCTCGGCTGCCTGAACTTCAGCCTCTATGACATGCGGCGGAAGGGCATCCGCGTCAAGCAGGCGGGGCGGGGCGGGATCGGCTCGGTCTTCCGAAACAAGCGGATCGCGGCCCTCGTCGTCAAGCACACCGGCGGCGTCAGCGCGGACCTGAACGGCCCCGCCGACGTCGAGCGCCTCCGCAAGGCCGGCGCCCGGATCACGAAGGAGATCCTCGACCTCGACGCCAAGCAGAACGACATGCGCAGCGTCGGAACGTCGAACATCGTCGAGGTGATGAACGAGTTCGACCTCCTCCCCGTGCAGAACTTCCGCTTCGGCTCGCACCCCGAAGCCGATGCGATCTCGTCCCCCGTGTGGCGGACGCGGTTCACCCAAGGGTTGCCGGACGGGTGCTGGTTCGGCTGCACCATGGCGTGCGCGCACGCCGTCGACGGCTTCACGGTCCAGACCGGCCCGTACAAGGGACAGAAAGTGATCGTGGACGGGCCGGAGTACGAGACCGCGGCCGGCAGCGCCAACATGGGCATCTTCGAGGCCGACTTCGTGCTCGAGTACAACTTCTACTGCGACACGTACGGAATCGACACGATCTCCTTCGCGACCGGAACGGCGTTCGTCATGGAGTGCTACGAGGCCGGCATCCTCGACAAGAAGGCCACAGGCGGCCTCGACCTCCGATTCGGAAATGCCCAGGCGGCGCTCGAACTGCTCCATCAGATGGGCCGCGGGGAGGGGTTCGGCGCGATCGCCGGCCAGGGGATCCGCCGCATGAAGGACCACTTCGTCAAGGCGTACGGCGCGAATCGCGCGTTCCTCGACGACATCGGCATGGAGTGCAAGGGGCTCGAGTACTCCGAGTACGTCACCAAGGAGTCCCTCGCCATGCAGGGCGGGTACGGGCTCGCCAACAAGGGCCCGCAGCACGACGAGGCGTGGCTCATCTTCATGGACATGGTGAACAAGCAGCTGCCGACCTTCGCCGACAAGGCGGAGGCGCTGCACTACTTCCCGATGTGGCGCACCTGGTTCGGGCTCATGGGCCTCTGCAAGCTGCCGTGGAACGACATCGAGCCGGCCGACAACCGGACGAAGCACAAGGGGATCGAGGCCGCCAAGGTCCCCGAGCACGTTGAGAACTACGCGAACCTGTTCGCCGGCGTCACGGGGATCGAGGTCACTCCGTCCGACATCATTCGGCAGTCGGAGCGCGTCTACAACTTCCAGCGTGTGTTCAACGCCCGTATGGGGTTTGGGACGCGGAAGCACGACGCGATCCCGTACCGTTCGGCGGGTCCGGTGACGGTCGCCGAGTACGAGTCCCGAGCGGAACGGTACGACGCGGCGCTGCGCGATGCGGTCGGCGTCGACCCCGCCGCGATGTCGACGGAGGAGAAGGTCAAGGCGCTGCGGACGCACCGCGAGGCCCAGTACGAGAAGCTGATCGATGCCGTGTACGCGCGCCGCGGCTGGACGCAGGACGGGGTCCCGAC
>JBFYQP010000089.1:0-6460 GCA_041302745.1 Candidatus Bipolaricaulota bacterium
GGCGGGGACGGCTGTCGACGTGGGTCGGGTTCATCCTGGTTCTGATCGCGGCCCTGTCGGCGCACGGGGCCGACGGGGTGAAGCTCTTGGAAGGGGGATGGACGCGGGTTCGCCCGTCCGCGGTGTGGTGCGGAGCCAAGAACTCCTCCGTGACGATCGAAGCGCACATCGTCGGGCACGACGACATCCGAAGTGTCCATGTGGTCGGCCCCAACGAAAGCTTCCAGCTCTACGACGATGGAACGCACGGTGACGGCGCGGCGGGCGATTCTGTGTTCACCGCCGAAGGCGTGAGACCGTACTGCAGCACCCGCTACTCGCTCCGGTACGGCAACGCCGTGGGGACGTGGTACGGGACTCTCGAGGTCACACTCACGAGCGGCGACCGGCTGGTCGACGACAAGGACGTTCGAATCGGCCTTGTCCACCCGCGGTACGCGAACGCCTTCCGATTCGAGACCTACGGCGACGGCCTCTCGGCGACGGTCTTCGCCTTCTTCGTCGAAGATATCGATCGAACCGTGTTCGACGGATACCCCCTGTCGTCCACGGAACCCGACGTCGCCGCGCGGGAGGCTGTCCGGAAGCTGTACGCCGTCTTCCCGGACCGGTTCGACTTCGTCCTCGTCATGCCGAAGATGCCGGTCTTCACGGCGTCCGACGTTCGGGAAGAGGCTTCGCTGTCGCTTCGCGTGTCGAACGACGTTCTCTACATCGGCCTCCCCGTCTTCAACCACGGAGCCGAGTATGGGTCCGGCGGCTTCCTGAAGGGCGTCATCTACCACTCGTTCGGCAGCCTCGATCTCGTCGACCTCGAGATGGCCGGCCTTTGGGGAGCCGACATCGGGGCCCCGCTCGGACTGGCGACGGAGATCGAGGAGGGACGCTACTTGTGGAATCCTCTCTCGGACGTCGACGGCCAGCTCAGCGCGTTCTACGTCTCGGAGACCGGGCTCGCCGGACGCTTCGCCGAGAGCAATGAGGGAACCTGGCGGTTCGTCACGACGATCGGGAATCTGCGCTACACCTCACTCGAGCTCTATACCATGGGCCTCTTGCCTGCGGACGCCGTGCCTCCCGTCCACCTGCTTGCCGACCCCGACCTCACGGATCCGCAGCACGTCACCGCAGGCTCCGTGTCGACCTTCACGATCGAGGATTTGACGGCCGCGCAAGGAGGAGTGCGCACCTGCCTGGCCGGCTCAGCTCCGATCGAGTACTCCGTCGCGTTCGTCGTCGTCGGCGACGAGCCGTTCACGTCGGCCGAGTACGCCTACTTCTCCTTGTTGGCGTACGAACTGACGACGAAGGCCGCTCCGGCGCCCACGGAGTACTACGCGCCCTTCTACTGGGCGACCGGCGGGCGGGCGACGCTCCGAGTGCTCCTTCCCGTGACCATTGCCATCCCGGCAGGGATGTAGCTGCCGGGCCCCGGCGAGGGACCGCAGATCGTCGTGCACGGCGCTGTCCCCCTTCGTAGAATCGCGCTCGCCAGCGAAGGAGGATCATGACGAGTACCGATGTGGGTCCGGGAGCGGTCGTCAGTCTGCGAGAGGTTACGGCGGAGACCGTGGGCGTAGTCTGCAAGCTGAGCGACACGCTCCTTGAGCACCAGAAGAGGATGGTCGCTCCCAACGCCGTATCCATCGCCCAGGCGCACTTCGAGCCGAAGGCCTGGTTCCGGGCGATCTACGCCGACGACACGCCGGTCGGGTTCGTCATGCTGCACGACGACCCCGAGAAGCCCCACTGCTACCTGTGGCGGTTCATGATTGGCGGGCCGTACCAGAAGAAGGGGTTCGGGCGGCAAGCGCTGACCCTCATCTTGGATCGGGCCCGTTCGCGGCCGAACGCGACCGAGATGACGCTTTCCTATGTGCCGATCGAGGGAAACCCAGAGCCCTTCTACCGCCAAATGGGCTTCGAGCCCACGGGGGACGTCGAAGGCGGGGAAGTCGTCATGAGGCGCTCGCTCTAGTCTAAGGACGACGGCGCACCCAATCCTGAGGGAGCAAGGCGGCTCTTCTACTGCGGCGGCGAGCCCTGAGCCGTAATCCAGGACTCCAGGGTCCCGAGGGCAGCTTCGTCTATGGGACCGACGATCTGCACAGCCTGTCGCATCCGTGGGGCTCCCTCTGCAGGTTGAGTGGTGGGAGCCAACAGAACGAGGTTCACGACCTCGGGTCGAGCCTCGGCGACGGAGGCCGCCACACCGGCGCTCTCTCCGTACGCCATGACCGTCACGCCTCTTCCGACGGCCTCCGGCTGCGCGAGAAGGGCGTCGAGGGCCGCGAGGGCTGCCGAGAGGTTCTCTTCCGCCGTCGCTTCGACGGGGTTGATGCGCAGGACGACGCACCCTCGCGCGGCGAGGTATTCGGCGACCTGTCGGAGAGGATCCGCTGCCGCGGCGCCTGGGATGAGAAGGACCGCCCGCTGGGCCTCTGCGGGGACCGAGAGGAGCGCATCGCGACCGGAGGGGAGCGTCACCGCGCGTTCGGTGAAGGCGCTCGGAGGAGTCGGAGTCGCGTCGCGGGCGCGGTCGGCTTCCCGCATGGCTAGAGCGTTCACGGCCTCCGTCAACGCGTCGATCTTTCCGAGACCTGCGGAAACGTCCGCGATTCCGGCGGCCGTCGCGGCCTCCAGCTGACCCACGAGCTGCAAGCCCTCGCCCATCTTCTCGGTCGCCGCCGCCAGCTTCTCCGTCGCGGCCGCCACGCCCCCAACTCGGCCCTCAAGGCTCTCGAGCGCAGACGCCTGCTCGCTGGCGAGCCGCTCGGTCTCCTCGATCAAGCCGGCCAGGTCTCGGTTCAGAGCATTGCGCTCCACGAGCGCGTGGATCGAGAAGCCGATCAGTGCGACGCTGATTCCGAGGGCGCAGGCAACGAGCGCGCGCGTCGATCGCCCGAGCCGAGTCTCCGCCTTCGCCTTTGCGACCGCCGCTCGCTGCTCGGCCGTATGCGGCCTTCCTTTCTTTAGCGTCCAGCGTGCGCGCCGCGCGTTTCGGACCACGTGTTCCACGCGTCTACGCTCTTCGAGGCGCTGACGTTGGGCCGGCGTAAGAGGAGTCTCTTCCTGCTCCTTCGACTTCCCGGCCTGCCGGTTGCCCTGCGCCTTCGTGACGGCCGCCTGCCCGACGGCGTCCGAGGGAGAGGACGGGCGTTTCCTACGGAGAGTCCACCGGGCCCTGCGGGCCTCGCGGAGCCTTCTCTCGATTCGGTCGCGCTCCTCAATACGCTGCAATTGCCCCTTCGTGAGGGTGGCCTGCTCCTGCCCGCGTGCATCCGAGACGGTGTCGTTTGTAGTCATCGTGGTCGGTGTAATCCCAGTTACAATAATGTGGGAAGAGGGTCAATGCAACGTCCCGGACGCCGTGGCGAGCCGAATGCTGCAAGGGTAGGCTTCTCCGCCGTGAGGCCGGGGAGAGTCTCCGCGGCGGCGCGGGTCCAGTGCGGCGCGGAGAGAGGCGCGTGTGTCTAGAACGCCCTCTTCATGACGTCTTGATGATGCGCGTCGGAATCACCCTTGACACGAGCAGGAGATAAAACGTAAGTTACTTGTAACGCGTCGCCTCCGGGCGGCGCGTTCCTCTTTCTCGAGTCGCAGCGCGACCCCCTCTGCAGTGCAGCCTCCGGGGAGCGATCCTGAAGCCCGCCGCCCCGCGACCGGGTATCCTTGAGCGACCCGCTGCGGGCCGTTCCGCGGCCCGAGTGTCTGGAAGAGGAGATCGACATGCTGAGCGAAGTTCAAGAAGCCCTGGAGAAGATCCGGCCCATGCTGCGCGCCGACGGCGGCGACGTAGAGCTGGTCGAGATCACGGCCGACGGCGTGGTTCGAGTCCGCCTCGAGGGCGCATGCCACGGCTGCGCGATGTCTCGGATGACGCTGAAGAACGGCATCGAGCGGGTCCTCAAGGAAGAGGTTCCCGGGGTCACTGAGGTTGAGGCGGTCTAGCGGGGCCAGGAAGCCGACTGCGGCCGGGCCGCAGGAGCCGAGGTTGGGTCACGAGGATCGCGGACCCGTTGGCCCCAGGGAGCGAAGAACCCGGGCGGCTTCCTTCTTGAGAGCATTCGTGTTCTCGAGCGTGTGCACGGCCGATAGGTGATCGCGTTTCCATTGCAGGTGGTCCTCGTCGGCGGCCATGACGTGGTGGGCCGCCAGCGCCTCGATGCTTGGGAACTGCATGCGACAGAGGGCACAGGCCTCTTCGAGCGGAAGAGGGCGCCATGCTGCGAGGGAACGGCCGAGCGAACGCGCCTCCAGAAGCTTCCCCGGCAGGTCGGCGGCTCGTCCCCCGGCAGCGTGGTGACGAATGACGTCGAGCCCCATGCCGCACCATTGGGTGATCGACTCGAACATCCGAACGGCGAGATCGACTCCGTACGGATCCTCTGCGATGTACGAAAGGATCAGAACGAGCCTCTTCCTTGCGAAGTTGTGGTGTGCGTCGTAGATCAAGAAGGGGTGCATTCGGTCGACGAACGCCTTCATCTGGGCGCACACGTGCCACCAGTAGATCGGTGTGGCGAATACCACAAGGTCGGCGGCGCGAAACGCGGGAGCGATCTCCTGAAATCCGTCCTGGATGACGCACCCCGCGTGCGGGGGACGCAGACAGGAATTGCAGCCGCGACACGGGCCGACCGGCGTCTCGTCGAACGAGAACGCGACAATCTCTTGCTGCCCGGCGTCTTGCAGGCCGAGAACCAACGCATCCGCCAGGGTCGCTGTGTTCCCGTCCTTCTTAGGGCTGGCCTTGAGGACAAGGGTCTTCACGTGCCACCTCCTCGGAGACGGAGACTCCTCTCTCTGCAGATAGCCTTCCGAGCCGGCGTATCGCCATCGTCTCAGCGTCTTGGACCGTCATCGATGGGCGGGTCCGTCGGCGAGCGAAAGAGAAGCCACCGCCCGGAGTCCGAGCGGTGGCCGACTGGGGGGCGGGAAAGTCGGGCTAGGCTTGGTTCAGCTTCAATTCCAGAACGCGAATCAGTTCCTCGAGGAGCTGGAGTCCGTTTGCGCGCTGGGGCATGGCTCCCATTCGCTGGAGACCGATTCCGTTTGCCGTCTGTCCGGACATGAGGCGCAAGGCGAGGCCCTGTCCGTTGCCGATCTGGAGCGGATTCGGCGTCTGTCCCGCTTCCGCACCCATCTGAGGGCCCGCCTGACCGCGCCAGGCCCGGCCGACTGGACTGCTCGTTCCCTCGGGCGATGTCTGTTCGTTGCCGGGCTTTCCGGAGGCTCGAGTGGAACCCCGCATCATGAACCGGGAACGAGCGTCCTGGCCCATCTCGGGGATCCCGGCCCCTTCGCGAAGGTCCCCGGCGAGGGAGCCATCGAGGCGCGGAAGGACCTGCTCCAAGAGCATGCCCTGGTTGTACGTGAGAAGGTCTCCGAGCTTCTCGTACGC
This sequence comes from Candidatus Bipolaricaulota bacterium, assembly GCA_041302745.1. Lineage (GTDB taxonomy): Bacteria > Bipolaricaulota > Bipolaricaulia > UBA7950 > UBA9294 > JAPLGD01. The sequence goes on from JBFYQP010000089.1 coordinate 5,405, forward strand.
GGCGGCGGCGGCATCACGAGTCGACTCGACCAGCGTGCGGATCTCGGTTCGGTGCGCCTCGAGCCGCGCATCGAGCTCCTCGGACGTCCCGCTGAACGCGAGCATTTCCGTCTCAAAGGCGACTCTCTTCTCCTCAAGCGCGGTCTCAAGAGCCGCGCGCTGGCCGGCGAGATCCACCAGGATGTCGTGCAGCGCCTGCATCTCGTCCTTCGTGAGTTCCATCCGGTTGACGAGAAGGACGAGATCGAGATTGACGTCGGACGTGGCGCTCGGCGCCGCGCTGGTTCCGTTGTTCGAGAACGTCGTCGCCAAGACAGGGATCATCACCACGACGACGGCCAGAGCGATGAACGGGGCAGCTTTCTTCAGTCGTTTCATGGGCACCTCCCAAGGAGTGCGTGTGAGTAGCGCTACTGTGCAGGGCCGGATTGAGGCGCCTCCGTCAGAGTTGTGGCAGAGATGTGGGCCGAGCCTGTGTCTTCTCGGAGGGCCGCGGCTTCCGCGGGCCAAGTCCCTGGAGTACGATCCTCCGGGTGATCGGCCATGCCTGAGGTCCTGGTGAACCGTGCTCCGGTTTTGACGCTCTGGGCAGCCGTCGTCGCACGGCGACTGGGCTACGACGAGGACGAGGCGCTGACGCTTGGAAAGGCCGTCGCGGGGCAGACGGCGGCGGCGAAAGGGAAACGCCTCGGCCTGTACGAAGGTCGGACGACGAGCGAAACCGAAGCGTTGCGCGCAAAGCGCCACGCCCTTGGGGCGGACTCGATCGAGTTCATGGGGCGCCGCATCGCATGCCTGCGGACGGACGGCGGCCTCCGGGCGCTCGACGATGTGCGGCCGACGGACCCCGAAGCAGTTCGTCGCTACCTCGGAACGAAGTTCGGCGAAGCCCTGCCTCGCGTGCGCGAGAGACTCGACGCGCTCGCGGCAACGTACACCGCTGACGAACTGGGGAAGGCCGCCATGGACCTCTACATGCGTTTTCGGCCGACCGGTCCGGCGGGAGCCGCGGGGTGGGGGCAACGAGGGCGCCTTGACCTCGACGCCATCGAGCAG
>JBFYQP010000086.1:0-2576 GCA_041302745.1 Candidatus Bipolaricaulota bacterium
ATCCGCTCGCGCAGGATGACCGCGGCGCCGATCGCCACGAGCACCGGGTGCGTGCTCATCAAGAGGACCGAACTCGCCACCGAGGTCTGCCGAAGCGACGTGAACCAGAGGGTGAAGTGAAGGGCGAGAGCAAGGCCGCTCGCGCCCGCCAGAGCAAGCTCGCGCGGGCGAAGGGTCCGCAACGCGCCGCGGACCCATGCGATGGGGACGAGGACGAGCGACGCGAGCACGAGGCGCCACGTGGCGGCGGCAAGCGGCGTGGCGTCCGGAGCGAGCCGAACGAGGATCGAACCGGAGGAGACGGCGAGGAGTCCGACGGCGATGCGCGCGTACAGGTCCGATCGACGCGGCATGCGGGGGATCAGTCCGCTCCCTCGACGGCGCGGCGGATCTCCCCCAGGGCTCGTTCGGCCGCCCGGGCTCCCGCGTCGATCCCGCACCCGACACGGCTGTAGTTGGGGGGATCCGCGGAGAAATCCGGGCGCAGGAGAACGTCGGGCGGGTCGGCGGCGATGGAGAGCTCGCACAGGCGCTTCTGGAACACCGTCGACATCTGGAACAGGACGGAGAGCACGCTCGGGTGGAAGCGCCGGTTGGCCGCGTCGTAGGCCGCCGCTCCTCCGGCAATCCCGAGGCGATCGCGGATTCCGAGCGCCGGGATTCCCGACAGGTGCGCTTCGCGCGGCTCGACGAGGACGTCGACGGCAATGACGACCTCCGCGCCGAGCGCGCGAGCAACATCGAGCGGAAGGGGATTCGAGACGCCGCCGTCGATGAGGAGCCGGTCGTCGAGCCACACGGGCGTGAAGAGGCCCGGGACCGAGAGGCTGGCGCGCACCGCCTCGGCGACGAAGCCCGTCGTGATGGCCTCGGGGGCTCCGGTCTCGAGGTTCGTCGCCACGGCCGCGAAGGGCACGTCGAGGTCCTCGATCCGTCGGTCGCCGAAGTGACGCCGCAGGGTGCGCATGAGCTCGCCCCCCGAACTCCATCCGGACCAAGGAATCGTGGGAAAGAGGGTCTTCGCCGTCCGGACGAACGAGGCTTGCTGCCACTCGTCCTTGAGGGCGTCGATCTCGATGCCGGCGGCGTACGCGGCGCCGACGTGCGCGCCCATGCTCGCGCCGACGACCACGTCGGGAGCGAAGCCGTTTTCCAGGAGAACCTCCAGCACACCGATGTGCGCGGACCCCCGGGCGCCCCCGCTAGAGAGAACGAGTCCAATCCTCCGCCTCGCCATCGCTCACCGCCGACTCCATCCTAACCACGAGGCCCTGAATCGGCAATCCCCTACGCGTTTGGGACGGGCGCGAGAACGACGAGCGGAAAGGAAGCGCGGAGGGCTCGTTCGAACGGCCCTCCGCGCCTCACACGGTCCTTCCTCGCGACTAGTCGGAGATCGCCCCGACCGGGCATTGGTCGATGGCGTCCTGGATGCAGTCGTCGTCCAGGTCGGCGCCGGCAACGACCTTGGCCGCGCCGTCCGAGCCCATCTCGAAGACGTCGGAACACACCTGGGTGCACAGTCCACACCCTACGCAGAGATCCTTGTCGACGACAGGTTTGGCCATGAAGTCCTCCTTCCTCCAAACGGTGGGCGGAAGGATACCACAGTCGCCGCCTGGGTCCAAGCTGCCGTTGCTGCTTGGGGCCAGGCCGAACGACACGGCTTTCGAGAGAACAGTGGATCGGCTATAGTGGGGTCATTCCAGTCAAGGGGGGACCTCCATGGTGAAGAAGATTGGGTTCCTGTTCTGCATCGTCCTTCTTGTCGCCGGGTCGGCGGCCTACGCCGACGAAGCGCTCGAGGCGGCGATCGCGCTCATCCCCGACGGCGGCGACGTGGCAGTTCGCTACGACGACGCGGGAAGGGTCGCGCTGCAGGAGGCCATCGCCGCGTTGGAGGGGGCCGTCGGCGTCACCGCGTCGTTCGATGCGATGAGCGAAGACGCGTACACAGCACTCGAGATCCCTGTGGAGAAGAAGAGCTTGGTGAACAAGCTCTCGCAAGCCTACTACACGCTCGGCGACGTGTTCCTGCACAACGCCGACGGGGCAAGGATCGCGTTTGAGAAGGGCCGGCTCTGGGGTCTGAAGAGCCTGCGGATGAACCCGGCGTTCGCACAGATCGAGCGCTCCTCGAAGAGCTTCATCGACGCGGTGAAGCAGGAGACCGACGTCGCGGCGCTTTACTGGACCTACGGGAACTGGGCCCGGAAAGACGAGTTCGACATCCTCGGCGCGGTGTTCCGCAATGATCCGCCGAAGCTCCTCGCCTTGATCGAGCGAGCCCTCGAGCTCCAGCCGAGCTACATCAACTACGGCGCGTACCGCTCGCTCGCCGCCTACTACGGCAGCTTGCCCGCGATGCTCGGGCAAGACCTGCCGCGCGCCCTGTCGTACATCTGCCCGGTGCTCCTCGACGAGCCGCAGTATTGCGCGGCGTGCGCGACGTGCCCGGTCGATCCAAACGCCGACGAGTACCTCGAGAACCGACTCATCTTCGCCCAGTACTACCTCATGAAGAAGAGCCAGTGGCAGGAGGCGGCGCGTGTCCTGCGGGGCATCCTCGCCGAGCC
>JBFYQP010000095.1:0-6290 GCA_041302745.1 Candidatus Bipolaricaulota bacterium
TCGAGGGTGCGCGACAGCTCTCGAAGACTGGCGAGGTCCGGCGCAGGCCGAGTGCCCGTTTCCATCCGCGACAGCCGGCTGTAGTCGATGCCCGTGCGGTCCGCGAGGTCGCGGAGGCTCAGCCCCTTCCGGAGTCGACCCCCTCGAACAACGTCGCCGAATGCCCTGCGTTTCATGTTTCGTAGGGTATCCGACCTGTTGACGAATGACAACAGTCACCCGAGAGCGCCCTCCGACGCATACCGGTACGGCTGTCCTTGCAAACGGCATCCTCACATCCTACCCTCTCCCGCCACCACGAACGGCGGAGGGCACTCATGGCGACGATTTCCATCTCCGAGGCAAGGAGCCACGTCGGAGAGGAGGTCACCCTACAGGGGTGGCTGTACAACAAGCGATCGAGCGGGAAGATCCTCTTCCTGCAAGTTCGCGACGGAAGCGGTGTCCTGCAGGCGGTCGTCGCCGAGCCGGACAACCCGAACCTCTTCGCCGTGGCCAACCGCCTTCCGCGTGAGACGTCGTTCCGCGTGACGGGAACGCTTCGCGAGGATCGCCGCGCTCCGATCGGCTGTGAAATGCAGCTGGGCAGCCTTGAGGTGATCCAGGAGCCGACGGAGGACTTCCCGATCGAGCTGAAAGAGCAGACGCCCGGCTTCCTCATGGACCATCGGCACCTGTGGATCCGGACAGGCAGTCAGGTTCCGATGCTGCGGATCAGCGACGCGACGTTCCGGGCGTTCCGAACGATCTTCTACGAGCGAGGCTTCGTCGCCACGGAGGCCCCGATCCTGACCGGGGCGTCCGTCGAGGGCACGACGACGCTGTTCGAACTCGACTACTTCGGCGAGAAGGCCTACCTGAGCCAGAGCGGACAGCTCTACCTCGAGGCGACGGCGATGGCGCTCGGAAGGGTGTACTGGATCGGCCCCGCCTTCCGCGCCGAGAAGTCGAAGACTCGCAAGCACGTCACGGAGTTCTGGATTGCCGAAGCGGAGATGGCCTTCGTCGACCACCGAGGGAACCTCGCGCTGCAAGAAGACCTTGTTCGACACATCGTCGAATCCGTCGTCAAGGAGCGGAAGGACGAGCTCGGGCAGCTCAAGCGCGACGTAGACCAGCTTCTCGAGGAGGTTCGCGGCCCGTTCCCGCGCATCGACTACGGCGACGCCGTGAAGCTTCTCCAGGAGAAAGGCCATGAGGTCAGCTTCGGCGACGACTTCGGCGCCCCCGAGGAGGAGACGCTCGGAAACCACTTCAAGAAGCCGGTATTCATCGAGCGGTTCCCGGTCGGGATGAAGCCGTTCTACATGAAGCGCGATCCAAAGGACCCGAGCCGTGCTCTCGCCGCCGATCTGATTGCTCCGGAGGGGTACGGCGAGATCATCGGCGGGAGTCAGCGCGTCGACACCGTCGACGAGCTCCTGCGACAGCTCGACGAGAACCACCTTCCGCGCGAGCCGTACGAGTGGTACATCGACCTGCGCAAGTACGGGTCGGTGCCTCACTCGGGGTTCGGCATGGGACTCGCCCGCGTGGTCACCTGGATCTGCGGGGCCGCGCACATCCGCGAAGTGATTGCCTTCCCTCGGCAGATCAACCGGCTCTACCCGTAGTTAGTCGGCTAGAACTTCATCAGGATGTCGACGACGGCCGCGCCGTGCGCGTCGGCGATCACGGGGTTGAGGTCGATCTCGCGGAGCTCCGGAAGATCGGCGCCGAGCCGTCCGACCGCCTGAAGCGTTCGGACGAGGGCCGCGAGGTCGACGGCCTCCTGGCCGCGGAACGCCTCGAGAAGCCGGAACGCTCGGATCGAGCGGACGGCGCGCTCCGCCTGAGCCGAGGTGACCGGAGCGACGGCAAAGGCGACGTCGCGGAGCGCTTCGACGAACGTGCCGCCGATCCCGAACATCACGACAGATCCGAACGAAGGGTCCCGCTCCAAGCCGTAGATGAGCTCGCGTCCGACGAGGGTCTTCTGGAGCATGACGCGGGCTCCGATCGGGCCAAGGGATTCCGCCACCTTGCGGAGCTGCCGAATCGCCGCGGCCAGTTCGGTCTCGTTCTTGATGCCGGTGAGCACGGCGCCCTGCTCGAACCGATGGAAGAGGAGCGGTGAGTCAAGTTTCGCGACCATCGGGAACCCGAGCCGTTCGACGACGTCGCGGCCGGGCCGATCCCCCTTCTCAAGGTACGCGTACGGACAGACGGGAACGCCGTACGCGGACAGGATCTCGGCCCCCTGGTCGAAGTAGAGCCCCTGCTGACCGGCCGCCCTCGCAGCCCGGATCACGGCCTGTGCCGCAGCCGGGTCGGCGGGCGCGAGCTCCTCTACGGCGCGCCCCTCCTCGCGCACGGAACGCGCGCGGTTGAGGACGGAGAGCGCATCGACCGCCGTCTCGGGCATGGCGTACACGGGGAGTCTCGCGGCGCGGAGCCGGCGCACGGTCTCGGTGGCCTCGTCGCTTAGGGTGCATATGAGGACGGGTTTCTCCGCGTGCTCCTCGGCAACCGCGACAATGCCGTCCGCGACGGCTTCCGGCGAGTCCTTCAGGACGAGCGGCGGGCGGAAGATGACGATCGCGGCATCGGCCTCTTCGAGGCCGACTTCGAGGCTTCTCCGGTAATCCGCCGCACCGGCGGTCGCAATCATGTCGATCGGATTGCCGAGTCCAGCCTCGGGCGGGAGGAACTCCCCGAGTCGACGCCGCGCGGCCTCGGAGAGCGCCGGTACTTCAATGCCGAACTTCTCGCAGGCGTCCGCGGCGATGATCCCCGCTCCTCCTGCGTTGGTCAGAATCACGACGCTGGCGCTGCGGGGAAGGACTCCGCGCTCGAGCGCGCGGAGCGCCGTCAGCGTCTCTTGAATCGTTGAGACGCGCAACGCTCCGCACTGCTGAAGGAACGCGTCGACCACGGCGTCGGGGCTCGCGAGCGAGCCGGTGTGCGACGCCACGGCCGCCGCTCCGGCCTCGGTTCGTCCGACCTTCAAGACCACAACCGGCTTCCGGCGCGAGATCCTCTCCACCAGGGGTCTGAACTCCTGCGGATTCGCGAAGCTCTCAAGATAGAGGTAGACGGCGGAGCACGCGGGGTCGTTCTCGAGGTGCTCGAGGAAGTCGTTCTCCGAAAGCCCGGCTCGGTTCCCCAGGTTCACGAAGAGAGAGACGCCCAGCCCGGCGTCCTCGAAGCACTCGAGCAGCGTCTCCCCCACGGACCCGCTCTGTGAGATGAAGCCGATTCCTCCTCCCTGGGGAAACCAGCGCGAGAAGGAGGCGTTGAGGCGAACGTCGGGGATGCTTCGGATGATCCCCATGCAGTTCGGACCGACGACGTTCAGTCCATGACGCCCGATGAGCGCTCGAAGCGCCGCCTCACGCGCCGCGCCCTCCGGGCCGCTCTCCTTGAAGCCTGCGGTGATGATGACCAGATTCCGAATCCCTCGGCGTCCGCAGTCCTCGACGGCGCCAAGCACGAGGTCCCGGTTCACGGCAAGGATCCCGAGATCGACGCTCTCCGGCAACGCGGCGACGTTCGGGAAGCAGCGGACCCCGTCGATGTTTTCGTACTTGGGGTTGACGGGGTAGACCTCGCCGGAGAACCCACACCGCTTCAGATTGCGAAGGATCTCCCCCGCGACCGACGCCGGCTTCGGGCTTGCTCCGACGACGGCGATCGAGCGAGGGGAGAGAAGCCCCGAAAGGTCCCTACCCATTCCCTCTCATTCCCTTCACCACGAGCCAGACGAGGCCCACCATGATCAGGAGATCCCCGATGCTAAACGCTGTCGCACCCGGAATCCACGACGGCAGAAAGAGCCAGTCGCCGAGGACGTTGAGGCGCGAGCTCGCTCCCATCAAGACGACGTTGCCGTAAGTCCCGTCGGCGAGCAGAGCCGCGGCAACGGAACCAAGCCCTGCCCGCTCCAGCGCCGTCGTCGAAGAGGGCATGTACCCCGCGTTCGCAAGGACGGCGACGGCGTTCTGCAGCGCGCCGACTCCGATCGCCCACACCGGACGGACGGACAAGTTCAAGAGAAGCCAGAGGAAGAGGATGGCGTAGGAGAGAACGTGCAGCTCGGGGGTGGCGAGAGTGAGAAGCGGGTGTTCGGAGAAGAGCGGGAAGATGAGGAGCTGGATCAGGAGAGCGAGCGGGATCAGCCACAACGCTCGAAACGGAAGAGACGGAAGCCTGCGAAGCCGTCCTCGCGACAAGTACCCCAGCAAGATTCCCGCGCCGAGCGCGTAGAGGAAGATCATCCGTCAGCGCCTAGGCCGCAACGGGCGCCGCAACCTCGATGCTCGCCTTGCGCAGGACCTCGAGCAGCGCATCGGCCACCGCGGGATCGAGGTCCTTGCCCCGCATCTCCTCGATCATCCGAAGGGTTTCCTCGCGCGAGAATGCCGGGCGGTACGGCCGATCGGTGACCAAAGCGTTGTAGATGTCCGCCGCGGCGATGACCCGTGAGACCATCGGGATCTGCTCGCCGACGAGCCCGTCCGGATACCCGCTCCCATCCCAACGTTCGTGCTCGTGGCGAACGGCATCGGCGACGCCGGAGTAGATCTCCAGCCCGGCGATCAGCTCGGCGCTCGTGACCGGATGGTTCTTCATCACCGCCCACTCCGCGTCGTTAAGAGAGCCCGGCTTGAGCAGGATGGAATCCGGGACGGCCACCTTGCCGATGTCGTGGACCTTGGCCGCAATCTGGACGCGTTCCAGTTCTCCGTGGCCGAAGCCCATTTGTTGCCCGATCCGGACGGCCAAGTCCGCTACTTCCGTCGAGTGGACGGCCGTGTAGTGGTCTCGAGCGTCGAGAAGCTGCGAGATCTTCTCGAACGTCTGTCGAGCCTCCGTCTGCAGCTTGAGGTAGCTCCGGAACGAGACATGAACCAGAGCGAGCGGGAAGAGCGCCAGGAAGACATGCCAGACAGACAGCGTGTAAAGCACCGCAAGGAGCAGCGCAGAGACGCAGAGGACAAGGTACTGAACGATGAACTGCCGCACACTTCCGAGCAGTGAGTGCCAGAACGGCTTCTTCTCCGTGAGAGCAATCACTCCCGTGACAAGTGAGAGGTTCGTTGCGAAGTACGCTGCGAACCCAGCGATCGCGAGGCCGTAGTCACCGGCGCGAAGTAGGTTCAGGGACGGATGGCCTGCAAGCTGAAGGACCAGCCCCGCGACTGTGATCGCTATGACAAGCTGGCTCACGTTGAAGGCGACTTGGATAAGGACCATCGGCCTTTGCTTCTTCCCTTGCCCGGACCGAAGGAGAACCTCAGAGACAAGGGAGGAGGCGAAGACAAGAAGCACCGCCAGATCTGGACCCAACGTGAACAGCGCTGCTAGACAGATCGCAATCGCGCTGGAGATGTCCCACTTGTAGGCAGGAACCCAGGTGGCGTAGATCTCCGAGAATACCGCAGTGATCGCGAAGATGACGAAGAGGACCAATTCCTTGCTGGCTGGAAAGGCAGCGTGAGTTGCGGCGTAGGCGACGGAGGCGACTCCAAGACAGGAAAGCAAGAGAACATAGATGACGCCGCGCAACGGCACTCTCATGTGGCCTCCCGCTGGAACGACACAGCGCTGGATTCTAGCGGTTGGAGATTCCGTTGACCAGGCCGCGTCAGTTGGGGCGCGTGCGCTGGCTGGGGCACGCGAACATGGCACGCGCAGCCTTGTCGGCCATGCGCAGCTGTTCCCTCACTAGAGACGCACAGCCTAGAACGAGCACGAAGAAGCCAGTTTTCTAGGTAGGTGAATCTGTCGGCCTGCTTGTGGAACCAGCACCCTTTCCTACCCAGGATGCCACTTGAAGTTCTCGCACAGGAGCAGCCCCAACATCGCCAACGACACCAAGTAGTACGCCGCCTTGCCGCCCAGCAGCTTCTTCACTTTCTCCTCCCCGCTTCGATTGAACCCGCCCCAGTTCATGCTCGTCTCCCGTTCCCCGACCGGCTAGCCAGGATGCCACTTAAAGTTCTCGCACAGGAGCAGCCCCAACATCGCCAACGACACCAGGTAGTACACCGCTTTGCCGCCCAGCAGCTTCTTCACTTTCTCCTCCCCGCTTCGATTGAACCCGCCCCACTTCATGCTCGTCTCCTCGTTCCCCGACCGGCTAGCCAGGATGCCACTTGAAGTTCTCGCACAGGAGCAGCCCCAACATCGCCAACGACACCAGGTAATACACCGCTTTCCCGCCCAGCAGCTTCTTCACTTTCTCCTCCCCGCTTCGATTGAACCCACCCCACTTCATGCTCGTCTCCTCGTTCCCCGACCGGCTAGCC
>JBFYQP010000096.1:0-7281 GCA_041302745.1 Candidatus Bipolaricaulota bacterium
CGGTTCGAGTTTGCGGTCGAGCGAGCATGAAGACGCGTTCGCAGGGCGGATTCCTCATGGCGAAGATCCATCGCGTCGCGGGACGCGTGTTCTCGCGGCTCCTCCGTGAGAGGGGAATTGAGATCAATTCCGCGCAGGGGCGCGTCCTGTTCGCCCTGTGGCGCGAGGACCGGGTCCCGATTACCGAACTGGCTCGGCGGACGGCGCTCGGCAAGTCGGCGTTGACGTCCATGCTCGACCGCCTGGAGGCGCAGGGGTACGTCGAGCGGGTTCCCGATGCGAAGGACCGGCGGACGACTCGCATCGCGCGCACAGACAAGGACCGCGCCATGGAAGTGGACTACCGACAGGTCTCGGATGAGATGTCTGGGATCTTCTACGCGGGCTTCTCTGCGGCGGAGATCGCGCGGTTCGAGAAGGACCTCGCGCGGATCCTGGCGAACCTGGAGCAAGCCGAGTAGGGACGCCCCAACGGAACCGAAAGGAGACGATGTCAGTGGATACGTATCAGGCGATTCGCGCGCGGCGGACGATCCGCGACTTCGAGCCGCGCCCGATCGATCGAGCGGTGTTGGACCGGATCCTCGAAGCGGGCCTCCGGGCGCCGATGCACGATCCGAAGGACGGGCGTCGATTCATCGTCGTCGACGATGCGGCGGTGCGAGCGGAGCTGGTGCGCGGGTTCTGGCGGGAACGAACCCCCGAGGAGACCGCGGCGGTCGTTGACTCCTGGGAGCTGGAGTCCCCGGAGCAGCGAGCGATGTTCCTCGACGCCCTTCCGAAACAGGCCGCCATGCTTCTCTCGGCGGGCGCGCTCGTGATGGTCTGCTTCCGCCAGACGGAGCCGCTGCTCGAAGCCAAGGCGAGCCTTCACCAGCTGAACGCGTTCGCGGAAGTGTGGTCGTGCTTGGAGAACATCCTCGTGGCGGCGTCGGCGGAGGGAATCTTCGGTGTGACGAAGATCCCTTCCACGCCCGCGGAGACGCAGCATGTCCGCCAGACGCTCGGGATTCCAGACGAGTACGAGGTCGCGTGCTACCTGGCGCTCGGATACCCGACATCGGGCGCGCCGAGCTTCCCGCCGTCGATTGGCGCGGTCGGCGACTACGTCTTTCGCAACGCGTGGGCGCGCGTCGGCTCGGCGCGGTCCTGCGGGGCGATGATGGGGGAGACGGTTGGGTAAGCCGGCAACCGGGCACGTGGGGGAACGCGCGAGCGGCGGGGCCGCGCGAGCTTTCCTTTTCTGTACGATTGCGGTACTGTGTGTCCGTAGGCTCCGCCGTCGGCAGTCGGTGCTAGCGGCCTGAGGCTACAAAAGGAGATCGAATGGGTTTTGGAGAGAGACGGATGGTCGACGTGCGGCATCTCGACCTCAAGTGCGCGGACTGCGGAAAGGCGATCGACGAGCTTCCCTTTGAGCCGGCGTCCGACCGTCCTGTCTACTGCGGCGACTGCAACCGGAAGCGTCGCCCGCCGCGACGTGATGGTGGCGGTGGCGGCGGCGGCGGCGGTGGCAGCCGGGGCGGCCGGCCGGGCGGTGGCAGCGGCCGAGGGGGCTATTCCCGCGGAGATTCGGGCGGACGACGGTATTAGCCTAGGTTACAAGGAGCTTTTTGACGGGCCGGCGCAAGCCGGCCCGTCCTTTGGCGGACGGCCCTTGATCCAGTGGCCGCCGCGTTGTACGGTACGGGGCCGCCCCACGGGCGGCTCACGGAAAAGGGGGGTGCCGAATGCACAGGCTTCTGGCGTCGGCGGCGTCACCCCCGGACGGAACGCTCTAGCAAGTGTGCGCGCCTCGTGGCGCCTCTCCGGCCGGGCGCGGTGACAGCCGCCTGTCTCTCTGTTGGGTCCGTGCGAGATCCCAACGCCGGAGGTCGAGTGTTCCGGAACGAGTCGCCCGCGCTGCGGCGTCTTCTCCTTCTGGCTTCCGGTGTCGTACGGATCGGTTCGCTTCCGGGATCGGGAACGACAACCAGGAGGTCTCACCGTGAAGGCACACCGCGCGTACGAAATCGAAACTCCGAACTGTGATCTCTTGCCGCTCTTCTCGGCGCTTCGGCCGCGGCAGCTGCATCTGGAATCCGTGCTGGCCAGGCGCTCCTCCGGCAGGGTCTTCGTCGACCGGGTCGAGCGTCCGACGGCGGCCGTCCTCGTGGCCGGGGAGGGCTGCTACGTCGGAGGGGGCTCTCCCATGGGTGCGCTCCTCGGAGCGATCAACTCCCTCTTGCCTCGCGACCGGTACACGGCCGTCTTCTTTCCTCCCGACCTGCCGACGCAGGCGCTCGACGCCCTTGCGGACGGACTCTACATGCGACGAGCCGTGCGCTGGCACGGACGCCTGGAAACGCCCCCGCGCGAGATCGACGAGCGGTCGGACGGCATCGCGGTTCGACCCGTCGATCGAGAGGTGTTGGAGAGCGACCTCGTCGGAGCCGACGACCTCCGCGAGACGATCCTCTCGGAGTGGAAGACGCTGTCGCTCTTTCACGAGCACGGCTTCGGCACGATCGCCGTCACCGACGGACGGATTGTCGCCCGGTCGACGTGCGACTACGTCGCCGACGGCGCCAGCGAGATCGGGGTCTGGGTGGACGACGACTTCCGCCTGCGGGGCCTCGGGACGGCGGTCGCGACCGAGACCGCCCGCCAGGCGTTCTCCCGCGGCCTGCTCGAAGTCGGGTGGCACTGCTGGGCCAACAACGTCGGATCGCTCGGCGTGGCGGCGAACGTGGGATTCGCGCCGACGGGGGGATACGAGATCCTGTTCAACCATTGGGCGGCGGAGAACATCGAGAACATGGCGCCCGACGAGTACCGGGCGTTCGCCATCGACTACGAGCGGCGGTTCGCCGAGCGGCCGCCGCGCGAGAGCGGCTACCCGTACGTCGTCGCTGCCACGGCGTGGTCGCTCGCCGGCGAGCGGGAGAAGTCCCAGGAAAACCTTCGCGCGGCGATCGACCTCGGATGGCTGCGGTCGATCTCGCAGCTCCGCGGCTTGTGGCCGGAACTCGTGGAGAGCGAGAGGGCCTGGGAGAACCCCGCTTGGCGCGACCTGTTCCTGCGCCTGGAGCCGGAGTGCAACGCGCCTTCTCCCGGAGAGGACCCGTAGGCACGCGCTCCAAAGCGATGCGTGCGAGCCGCGACGCAAGGCGTTGACTCGAAGAAGACGAAGGAGAAACAGAAGGACAGCGCAGACTACCTAGACATCCGCATCCCCGATACCAGCCGAACCTCGGTGGAGAGACGCCTCGCTTCGGGTAGGCCCCGGCCTACTCTCTACTAGGTCCGCCAGGCCTTACGACGCTCACCTCCTTCGGCCTCGATGTGCCGTTGTGCGAACCCGTCGCGCCCCCCATCCTACAGGCTGAGGGCCCGCGAAGACAAGGCCTGGCCTGAAGAGATCGGAGACGGTCTCGTGCGACGCCCGGGAGTCGCACGGCGAGGGGCTTGCCGAGCGCGGGATCGCCCCGTAGGCTGTCGTCTGCGAGGTGGTCGGAATGAAGAGACTCGTCGTGTACTACACGCGGACGGGGAACACGCGGAAGGCCGCCGAGGCGATTGCGGCCGCCTGCGGCGGGGATCTCGAGGAGGTCCGCGAGGTCGGCGTACGGCGTGCGGGGATCGTCGGCTGGCTCGGTGCCGGGCGGGATGGGATGACGAAGAGGAAGGTCGCGATCGAGGCGCCGAGCAGGCGCGCCGGCGACTACGACGTGGTGTTCGTCGGGTCGCCGGTCTGGGGGTGGAATCTCGCCCCCGCGATCCGCAGCTACCTCGAGGCGGCCGACGTAGGTTCCCGGCCGATCGCTCTCTTCTGCACGATGAGCGGGAGCGGCGAGACGGGCACTTTCGCGTCGATGCGGTCGCTGGTCCCCGGGGCACGCGTCGTCGGCGAGCTTGCAATCCTCGAGCGGGAGCTTGGCGACCCCGCCGCCCTGCGGGATCGCGTAGCAAGCTGGGTTGCCGAAGTCTCCCGCGCGACCGGCGCATGACGAGGGGCGCCGTTTGGGAGCGCGCGAATTCCCGGGCCATTGCGATCGGCTTGGCGGCCGCCCTCCTGCTGGCGGCCTCCGGGCTGGCGGCGCCCGTGGTGACGCCGTTTCCGGAGTACGTGGCGGACGAAGGCTCCATGTATGTCGCCGTGATCCCGCTCGACGAGTGGGTGGAGGATCCGACGACGCCCGACGAGAGCCTCGTGTGGAGCTATCCGCGGGGCACGGCGCTCCGGCTGGGGTTGACGCCGGACCGCCACCTGGTCGTGCGGCCGCCGAACGCAGACTGGCAGGGAGCTGAGACGATCGCCCTCACGGTCTGCAATTCCGCCGGAGAGTGCGCCTCCCAGGACGTCTCGTTCCGCGTCGAAAACACGCCGGACAACCCCGTGATCGAGTGGATTCCCGATCGGGTCTCCGGGGCGGGAAAGCCGTTCCCGGATGTGGATCTGCGCTACTTCGGATGGGACCCCGACGGCGATGAGCTGGCGTGGAGCGTCCGAGGTGGGGCCGAGGTCACCGCGGTCGTCGCCGACGGCGTGCTGCACGTCGAGGCCCCCGACGGGTGGATCGGTCGCGATCCGATCACGCTCGACCTCACGGACTCGACGGGTCGCACGACGAGCCGGGCCGTGGACTGCGTCGTGGCGAAGGGCGCACCGGTCGCGATCACGTCCCTGGGAGTGGAGGGGATCCTGATCGAGTGCGGCGCCACGCGGATCCTCATCGACGCCTTGGTGCGGAGCGCCCTCCCGCTTTCAGCGAGCGAGCGCGAGCGGCTGCAGGGGGCCGCTCCGCCGTACGATTCGGTATCCCTGGCCCTCGTCACGCACCCCCACTACGACCACTTCGACGCAGGGTACGCGACGCAGTTCCTTCTGCACTCGCCCGGGACCCAATTGGTCGGGCTGCCCGGGACCGTGGACGCGCTGCGCCAGGAGGCCGGATGGAACGACGTTGCGGCCCGCGTCGTCCTGATCTCGTTCTCTCCCGGAGAGCGGACCGAAATGCAGTTCGGCGACGTCCGCGTCACGGCGATCCACCTTGAGCATTCGGGGCTGGGCAACGTCCCGAACCTCGGCTACCTCATCGACGTCGGAGGGACTCGCATCCTCCACCTTGGGGACGCGACGGACAGCCTCCCTGCAGCCGCACTCGTGGCCGCGTTCGGCTGGCCGGCGCTCGGCATCGACGTCCTCCTGGCCTCGGGGCGATGGGTCACGGGGGGAGCGGAGGAGTCGCTGGCGGCGGAGGCCGTGGCCCCTCGCTTCGCCATTCCCATCCACTTCCCGGGGCTCTGCCCCCTGTCGAGGTCGTGGTACGACGTCGGGGACGCGACGCTGGTGCTCCTCTGCGCGAAGGGTTCGTCGTGGATCGTCCCGCAGCGGGGTGGTTCTTGACGCAGGTTACAGAGGCTCGTCCGCCTGGACGGGCTTTGACCTGGACGCCGCCCGCCGAGCGAAGAGCGCCGTGGCCGACGGGACGAAGACCAGGCTGAAGAAGAGGGAGAAGCCGAGGCCGAGGAGCGCCGACATCCCCAGGAACCGCAGGCCGGGCGTTCGCGCCATGAGGAGCGTCGCAAACACCAGCATCGTGGTGAGCAGCGACGTTACGATGGCGACGATGGACGCGGCGCCGGCGCGCACCATGGCCCCGTCCGGGTTTGTTTCCCGCTCCTCGTCGTAGCGGAAGAGGAGGGTGACGCCGCTCTCGATGCCGAGGCCGATGAGGAGCGGCGAGATCGTGATGTTGACGAAGTTGAAGTTCACGCCGAGGAGTCGCATTCCCGCGAGCATCCACACATAGGACAAGGCGATCGGCGACAGGGCGAGCAGCGTGCGCGGCAGGGTGCGGAAGGACCGCCACACGGACGCCGTGATCAGCAGCAGGGCGAGCGCCGTCGAGACGTAGAAGTCGCGCTTCATGGCGTGTTCGAGGTCGCGGACCACGAGGGGCACGCCGAAGTAGTCGGACGAGACCGACGCGGCAAACCGGTCGAAGTCCCGTAGGTTCGAGCCGGCGTAGAGCGCCGGCGACATCCGCGCACGGACGATGTACCGCCCGTCCTTCGTGAGGTATCGGGTCGACAGCTCGGCGGGCAAGCTGCGGATGATGTCGCGCAGCAGGGTCTCGGCCGGAGGCAGGTCGCGCACCTCGGCCAATCGCTTGTCGAGGGACCGAACGGCGGTCGCGAGATTCCGGACCTTGGTCTGCGCGTCGTCGGAGAGCACGTTCAGTTGGCGTCGGATCTCGAGAAGCTGGCTCTGCGCGGTCGCCGCGTCAAGGCCGAGGTCGACCCATCCGTTCGACGTCGCCGCGTACTCCACGAGCGACAGCCGTGTGAGGAGCGTCCTCATCTCGCCCAGCACGGCGTTCCGGTTTGAGAGGACGCGGTCGAACGCCGCGAGCTGGTCAGCATACCCGGAGAGGCGGAGTCCGCGAAGGGCCGCCTGCTGCTCGGCCAGGTTTGTCGGAAGGTAGTCTTGGGGCGCGTCGACGGAGAGGATGAGCGGGTTGTTCCTCAGCTTCGTCACGAGGTCGGCCATCTCCGCCTCGGTCTTGGCGAAGAAGAGGAAGTTCGTGCCGAGGTTCGCGCTGTCGCCGCCGAGGTCGAACGACCCGAGGATCGTGCTGAGGGCCGCCTGGCTCGGCGTCCTCGGAACGAGATCGTTCGACGAGAACTGGAACCGCACCCCGGTGGCAAGGTACACGGCAGCGCCCGTCAGCACGAGAAGGAGCGTGACGATGACGGCGGCGCCGACAGGGTGCGTGATCCCCCGGAAGAACGCGGCGAAGTGCGGCAGCTGGGCGCAGCGGCGTTCGCGGCGGCGCTTCCGCCTGCGCAGAAGGCGGCTCGCCGTGAGCAGGGTCGGAATCAGGATGATGGCGCAGAGAAACGCCAGCGCGACGCCTACACTGGCGATGACTCCCATCTCGAACAGCGCTCGCGACCTCGCTGTGAGCAGGCTCAGGAACACGAGCACGATCGTCCCGGCGCCGAGGAAGATGGCCGCGCCTTTGCGGGTGAGCATCGTGTAGATGGCGCGAGTGAACGAAGCGCGGCGCATTCGCTCCTCGGTGAAGCGCGAGATCAGGTGGATGGAAAAGTCGTCGCCCATCCCGAGGATCAGCGAGGGGACGAAGGTCGTCAGCAGGTTGAATCCCCCGAGTCCGGCCTTGGTCCACGCCGACGTGAGAATCAGGGCAAGCAGGAGAGGGACTGACGCGGCAAGGCTGTAGAGGATCGAGCCGAAGGAGATGAGGAACACCAGAACGACCCCGATGGCGGTGA
>JBFYQP010000148.1:0-7453 GCA_041302745.1 Candidatus Bipolaricaulota bacterium
TAGCCGGAGCACCCCTTGGCGAGGATTCCGGCCACCTTTCCTCCGTTCTGGACGGCCTCCGAGAAGACGCGGAAGCCGGAGCTGCGGACGTGGGATGAGATGTCCAGAATCTCCATGCCGAACCGCATGTCCGGCTTGTCGATTCCGAACCGGGCCATCGCGTCGGCGTGGGTGATCCGCGGGAAGGGAAGGTCGAGCTTCACGCCGAGGACCTCGCGGAAGACGCGGGCCACGGCGCCCTCGAGGAGTTCGTAGATCTCGTCCGTCCCCGACGGGAAGGCGATCTCGAGGTCGAGCTGCGTGAACTCCGGCTGGCGGTCGGCGCGCAGATCCTCGTCGCGGAAGCACTTCACGACCTGGAAGTAGCGGTCGACGCCGCCCACCATGAACAGCTGCTTGAAGAGCTGCGGCGACTGCGGGAGCGCATAGAACGAGCCCTGGTGCATCCGGCTCGGCACCAGGAAGTCGCGAGCGCCCTCGGGGGTCGACTTCGTCAGGAACGGCGTGTCGATCTCGAGGAATCCGCGCTCCGTGAAGTAGCCGCGGGTCGCCTGGAACGTGCGGTGGCGCAGCTCGAGCGCCTTCTGGACCCGCTCGCGGCGCAGATCGACGTAGCGGTATCGAAGCCGGGTGTCCTCCGTCGTGTCCGAGCCGTCCCCTTCGATCAGGAACGGCGGGGTTTTCGAACGGTTGAGGACCTCAAGCTGGTCGACGTGGACCTCGATCTCTCCGGTCGGCATCTCGGGGTTGATGTTCGCCCCCGACCGTCTCGCGACCGTTCCGCGGATGGCGATGACGTCCTCGCGATTCAGGGCGTGCGCATCTTGGAGGCTGGCATCGTCGCTGCCGAACAAAAGTTGGACGAGGCCGGTGCGGTCGCGAAGGTCGGCGAACGTGATCTTGCCGAGATCACGCCGACGGTTGACCCACCCGGCCAACCGAACCGACTCTCCGACGTTCGCCGCGGTCAAATGGCCGCAATACGCTGTGCGCAGCATGGTGAACCTCCGAAGCCTCTCAAGATGGCGTGATTATAGGCTCCGGAGAGAGGCGCGCCACGGAGGTCGGCGGCGATGTCAGGCGTCGGTGAGGGTTCCTTTGAAGAAGCGGCGCTCCATGTTCCGCTCCCAGTCGGTGAAGTCCCCCTCTTCGGCGTCGGACGCGATGTGGGTCTTGATCATGTTCAGCTTGGCCGAGAGGTTGTCGAAGTGGTAGACGGCGACGGCCTCCGGGGATTTCGGCACCATGGCGGCCGCGTACTCCAGCTCTCCGTGGTGGGAGATCAGGATGTGCTCGAGGAGGAGAGGGGTTCGCGGATCGGGCCACGCCAACGATGCCGCCACCTGGCGGACCATGTCGCGCCCGAGGAGAAGGTGGCCGATCAGCTGTCCTTCCAGGCTGTACCGGGGAGCGATCGGGTTCTCGAGCTCGAAGAGCTTCCCGATGTCGTGCAGAACAGCCCCTGCGACGGCGAGCCCTCGGCGCAGGCCGAGCGCCGGCTCCTCGTCGGCAAAGCGAGCCACGCCCTGCGCAACCTCCAGCGTGTGCTCGAGAAGGCCGCCGATGTAAGCGTGGTGATTGGACACCGCGGCCGGCGCCTCGCGGAAGGCCTCGGCGTTGTCCCGGAGCAGAGACTCGGTGAGTGCGCGAAGCGGTTCAGGTTCTATGGTGGCAGCTAGGGCGAGGAGGCGGGCCCACATGTCGTCGAGGTTGTGCTCCGACGTCGGCACGAGGAGCGTCGCGTCGAAGCCCGGCAGCTTACCCCCGTCCTGCTCTTCTTGGGTCAGACGGCGGATCGACTCGACGATGAGTTGGAGGGCGTTGCGGTACGTCTCCACCCGGCCTTGGACGAAGACGAAGTCGCCTTCCTCAAACTGGCTCGCATAGCGCTGCGTCGCATCGGCCCAGGCGCGCGCCTGGACGGCCGCCGTCCGATCGGCGAGGAGAATCTCCAAGTAGGGGTCTCCGGTTCGCGTCGACCGTTGGGCCTTTTTCTTGACGAGGAAGCACTGGCCGACGCGAGTTCCCTCGCGCAGGTCAGACACCGGGATGTGAAGGAGGTTGTAGGGGATGTCTCCCCGGACCCGGTCGGAGAAGCGCTCGGTTGACATGGCGTCCTTTCCATTCGCTGGAATCGCAGGAGTGTAGGAACGACAGGCACCGGAAATCAACTGGAGGGAGACCGCTCGAGTCGCGTCGAGGGCCGATCGAGGAACGCGGCGACCTCTCCGGTGGGGTCGCCGCGGCACGGATTCGGGAAGCGCCCGCCAGTCAAGAGCCGGCTAGCTGTCGCACGTCTCGGGTTCGGGCGCCGGGACGAGCGGGTGGGTCACGAGCGGGTGGCTGTCTTGATCCCCGTCGCTGTTGATTAGGTACGGAGAATCCCAGATTCCGTCCTCGTTCGCATCGATCGCCTTGAACTCGCTCCAGTAGTTCCCTTGCCGATCGGTATTCCAGACATTCGGCTCGTCCGAGTACGCGTTGTGCAAGTTGGAGACGAACGCGTTCATCAGAATGCGGTTCCCCGTCGATCCGAGGTTCAGGTACGCGCCCATGTGCGAGCCGTGGATCAGGTTCCCCGTGATCTCGTTCCGGTTGGAGGCATCGAGCCAGATGGACGTGTCGTTCCGGTCGAACACGTTGTAGAGGATCTGGTTCTCGCTCGAGTAGACCAGGTGCACTCCGTCCGTGTTTGTTTCGAACACGCAGTCCGAGACTCGGACGAACGTGGAGTAGTTGAGGGTGACGCCGACCCAGTTCGCGTCGAGCAGACATCCCTCGATACGGCCGTTGCGGACGTAGCTGAAAGAGATCCCGGCCTTTCTCGCTCCCGTGACCTCGACGTCGCGAACGACGAAGTAGCGGGTCGTCCCATGAATGCGGACGCCGTAGTCGTCGTACCCTGCATCGATCTTCCAGCCCTGGATGACGTAGGGGGCCTCGGCCGTGCCGGACCCCGAGCAGACGCCGTTCGCCGGCGTGAACTCGTAGTCGTTCATGATCACGATCGCCGTGTGGTCCGCTCGCTCAGTGCCTGCAACCCCGAGCAGGCCGACCCCGACGAGGAGATAGAGAACAGCAACAAGGGCTACACCCTGCCTCATAACCCATCACTCCTTTGGACGATCTTCCCAGAACGTGCACGTAGATCTTAGCAGCTCGAACCTCAGGGTTGAAGCCAATCGTACGTCGGTGAGGCGACCTTTTTCCCGTCACGCTCCGGGCCGACGACGGCGGATGACCTGCCAAAGCGTTATCGGAACGCCCTTCCGGCGGAAAAGAAAGACGAGAAGGAGGCCGGCGGTGAACCCTCCGATGTGGGCGAACCAGGCGGTTCCCCCCGCGCCGCCGGTCGAGCTCAGGCCGCTCACGATCTGGAGGATGAACCAGAGACCGAGGAGGACCGCGGCGGGCACGGCGACCAAGCGCGCGAAGAAGAAGATCGGAATCAGCGTAACGATCCGCGAGAACGGGAAGAGCATGAGGTAAGCGGCGAGCACCCCGGCGATCGCTCCCGATGCGCCGATCATCGGAAGCGCGCTTCCCGGATCGACGGCGATCTGCGCGCCGGCGGCGCCCACCGCACAGAGCAGGTAGAAGATGAGGAACCGCACGGGGCCCATCGCGTCTTCGACGTTGTCCCCGAAGATCCAGAGGTACAGCATGTTGCCGAGCAGGTGGAGTAGGCCTCCGTGCAGGAAGACGGACGTCAGGAGCGTCAGCCAGAGAGGAAAGGGAATCGTGGGGGGCAGATCGCGTCCGCCGAGAAGCTCGCCGGGGATGAGAGCGAACTGCGCGATCAGCCTGTTCGCGGCCGAGATCGGGTACTGCGAAGGGTTCCCGCCTTGGGCCAGATGGAGTTGGTAGGCCCGGTCGCTGTACGCGGGAGGGGGAATCAGGCGGCTGGCGCGCCAGGGCGCAAGGTCATTCCACGAAGAGGGTTGCGTCTGGAGATACCCCTGGTACAGGAAGACGAGCAAGTTGATGACAATGAGCGACACGGTCACGACCGGGAAGCGGCGACTGCGCAGCGTGTCGCGAAGCGGAATCATGTTCGGATGGTAGCGGGGCGGGCCGGAGAGGGCAACGGTTGATCTCGTCCAGACCGCGACTAAACTCTAGCTTGCGGAAGGAGGCGGCATGAAGCTGCTGAAACAACTCACGCAGGCGACGGGCGTTCCAGGGTACGAGGGACCGGTGCGACGGGTGATCGTGGACGCGATCTCGCCGCACGTGGACTCGGTCGACATCGATGCCCTTGGGAACGTCATTGCTCACAAGGCGGGCAAGGGCCCCGTCGTCGCGCTCGCCGGACACATGGACGAGATTGGCTTCCTCGTGAGCCACATCGAGGACGAGTCGGGGTTCCTGCGAATCCACGCGCTCGGGGGCTTCGACCCCGTGACGCTCGTCGCCCAGCGCGTCGTCGTGCACGCGGCGACCGGCGCTCTCCCGGGGTGCATCGGCCGGAAGCCGATCCACATCCTGACGGACGACGAGAGGAAGAAGCCGATCGACCTGGCCGACCTGTTCGTAGACGTCGGCTTGCCGGCCGGAGACGTGAAGAAGAAGGTGGCTGTTGGCGACGTCGTGACGCTGCAACAGGCGTTTGTGACCTACGGGGACGTCGTGTCGAGCAAGGCGCTCGACGACCGCGTCGGCGTGTACGTGGCGATTGAAGCCCTGAAGCGCGCCAAGAAGGTCGCCTGCGACCTCTACGTCCTCGCAACGTCCCAGGAGGAAGTCGGGGTGCGCGGCGCCCAGGTGGCCGGGCACCGGATCGCGCCGGACATCGCCATTGCGCTCGACGTCTGCATCGCCGCCGACATGCCGGGGGTTTCCGAAAGGGATCAGGTGTCGCAGTTCCGCGGCGGCGTCGCGATCTCGCTCAAGGACGCCCGTTCGATCTCGCATCCCGCGCTCGTGCGTGCGTTCCGAGATCTTGCCGAGAAGCGGAAGATCCCGCACCAAATCACCTTGGCGTCGAAGGGCGGCACAGACGCCGGCGGACTCCAGCTCGCGGGCGACGGCTCAGCGGCGATCACGCTGTCGATTCCGACGCGCTACGTACACTCCGTCGTCGAGACGGTGCACGTCGACGCCATCGAGTCGGCGATCGCGTTGGTTGCGGCGTTCCTCGAGACGGCGAACAAGGTGGATCTGGCGGGATGAAAGCGGTACGACGCACGCTGTTCACGGGGTTCGATGTCGTCGCGACGATGGACGGAGCCGGACGGGAGATTCGAAACGGATTCGTGCTGGTCGACGGCAACCGGATCGCCGCCGTAGGGGAGACTCCGACGGGGATTCGCGCGGACGAGACCGTTCGGGGAGAAGGCAAGGTCCTCCTCCCGGGATTCGTGAACACCCACCACCACCTGTACCAGTCGCTCTTCCGCAATGTCCCTGGGGCCTCCGACGCGAAGCTCTTCGACTGGCTCATCTTCCTCTACGACCGCTGGAAGGGGCTCGGCGAGGAAGCGATGCGCACCGCGGCTGCTGTCGCGTCGAGTGAGCTGCTTTTGTCCGGAGCGACGACGACGACCGACCACTGCTACCTTTACCCGCGCGGCGGCGGGGACATCCTCGCGGCGGACATCGAAGGGGCGGAGCTGGCGGGAATCCGATTCCATCCTTGTCGCGGCTCGATGTCTCTCTCGAAGAAGAGCGGGGGGCTGCCGCCCGACAGCGTCGTCCAGTCGGAGGACGAGATCCTCTCCGACTGCCTCCGGGCGATCGAACGGTACCACGACCCGGAGCCGTTCGCGATGCTGCGCATTGCGCTCGCCCCGTGTTCTCCGTTCTCGGTGACGCCCGAACTCATGCGAGAGACGCTGCGATTGGCCGACGAGTACCGAGTGCTCGTTCACACCCACCTCGCGGAGACCCAGGACGAGGAGGTCTACTGCCTCGAGCGCTTCGGGCGACGCCCGGTCGACCTGATCGAGGACCTTGGCTGGCTTCGGGACGACGCTTGGTTCGCGCACCTTGTCGTCCTCAACGAGGCGGACATCGACAAGCTCGCCCGTGCCCGCGTCGGGATGGCCCACTGCCCAACGTCGAACATGACGCTGGGATCGGGGATCGCTCCCGTCGCCAAGATGATCGGCACCGGGGTCAAGATCGGCCTCGCCGTGGATGGATCGGCGAGCAATGACTCGTCGAACATGATCCGTGAAGTCCGCCAGGCCATGCTCCTGCAGCGCGTCCGCTACGGGGCCGACGCGCTCTCCGCCCGTGACGTTCTCTCGATGGCGACCATCGGCGGCGCCCGCGTCCTCCACCGGGAGACGGAGATCGGGTCGATCGAAGTGGGCAAGGCGGCCGACCTCATCGCGTTTGACCTGAACGATGTCGCCTTTGCCGGCGCGCAAGCCGATCCCGTCGCAGCCCTCGTCCACTGCGCGGCCGATCGAGTGGACTTCGCCATCGTGAACGGGGAGTGGCGCGTTCGGAACGGGCGGCTCGTCGACGAAGCGCTTTACGATCTCGTGCCTGTGCAGAACGCCATTTCGGCGCGCCTCGTCGGGCGATGAGATGATGCGAGTTTCGGTCGAGTTCGGCTTCTCGTTCAAGAAGGATCTGAGCGAGGACTACCGCGAGCTCGAGCTTCCGGAGGGCGCCGACGTCGAGGCGGCCGTGCGCGCGCTGGCGTCGCGGCATCCCGCGGCGCAGTCGCGTCTCCTCGACGACGTTGGCCGCGTTCGGAGCCACGTCGCCGCGCTCATCAACGGAGGCAACGCCGCGTGGAAGGACGGCCTACGCACCCCACTGCACGACGGAGACCGCTTGACGCTTCTTCCGCCGGTCGGCGGAGGATAGACCGCAGGAAAGGCAATCGGGGAGCTCCCGAAGGACGCTCCCCGATCGGTGTGGTGGCTATCCGCAAGGAGGTTTAGCGGAAGAGCAGCTTTGGGCTGCTGACCGTAGAATGACCGCGGGCTGTGAATGCCGTGTGAAGAGGGGATGGTCGAAGCGTGTCGATTCGCGCTGGGATCTATGACCGGCGCGTCGGCCCATCCCCCGCCCATCCGGGGCACGCCGCACCCCGCACTCCGTCCGTTTGCGGCCCGCACTCCGTCCGTTTGCGTCGCGGCAGTTGGTCGGCGCCCACCGTCCGCGTTTGCGCCGCGGCCCGCACTCCGTCCACTTGCGGCTTCGTGCGTGCTTGCGCCGCGGCAGTTGGTCGGCGCCCTCCGCACTCCGTCCACTTG
The DNA here is from genome assembly GCA_041302745.1 of Candidatus Bipolaricaulota bacterium. GTDB lineage: Bacteria > Bipolaricaulota > Bipolaricaulia > UBA7950 > UBA9294 > JAPLGD01. The sequence continues at coordinate 7,215 of JBFYQP010000148.1, forward strand.
CGGCTCCGTCCGCGATTGCGCCGCGGCCCGCACTCCGTCCGTTTGCGGCCCGCACTCCGTCCACTTGCGGCCCGCACTCCGTCCGCTCGCGGCTCCGTGCAGGCTTGCGCCGCCTAGGCCTGGTCGGCGCCCTCCGCACTCCGTCCGCTCGCGGCTCCGTGCAGGCTTGCGCCGCGCACTCCGTACAGGTTTGCGCCGCGCCCTCCGTACAGGTTTGCGCCGCGCACTCAGTTCGTTTG